>DATLLX010000100.1:0-23410 GCA_035537595.1 Gaiellales bacterium
CCGATGGGACGAGCCGCCGCTGCCCTACCCGTTCTTCCTGAAGCCGGTGCAGGGGCACCTGTCGCAGCACGCCTACCGGATCGATTCGGCGTCCGACCTCGATCACGCGCTGGGCGCCGCCCGCCGGCAGATCCGCCGGCACACGAGCTTGTCGTGGCAGCGCATGAACGCGTCGTATCCCGGCCCGGGCAGCCCCAGCCGGTCGGCGACCACCACCGCCAGCGCCGCGGTGGAGTCGCTCGAACCGAACACGCCGTCGATCCCCGGCTGCTCCTCGAACACCAGATCGAACCGGGCATGCAGCCGCGGATCGGCCAGGTTCAGCAGGTCGCGCCGGGTCGGTGAGGGGATCAGGATCCGGTCCACGTCAACCGCCGGCCTCGGCCGTGGCCGGCACCGTCCGGATGCCGGCGGCGGCGATCACCGCACCCCCCAGTGCCAGTGCTGCGCACATGAGCATTGCCGAACCATAGGCGGCTTCGGTGAATCCGTCCTGTGCCGCAAGTCCCACCGCCGCCACTGCGAGCGTGGTACCGAGCCGCGCCATCGCCGTGTTGATGGCCGATGCGACGCCTGCATGGCTCTCGGGCGCCGCGCCGATCACCGCAGCCGTGAGCGGGGCGACGACCACCGACAGCCCGATCCCGAACACGATCATCGGGCCCAGGATGTCCTGAACGTAGGCCGGGTCGCCGTCCAGCCGCGAAAGCCAGGCCAGCGCCACGGCGATCAGCAGCGGGCCGCCGGCCATGAACCACCGGGGGCCGTACTTGCCCGCGAGGCCGCCGAACCGGGCGGCCAGGATCACCATGCAGATGCTGATCGGGGCCGAGGCGGCGCCGGTCTGCAGCGCGGAGTAGCCGGCGATGTTCTGCAGCAGCAGCGTCAGCACGAACGTCGATCCGCCGAGCGCGGCATACACGGCCACGGTGGAGGCGTTGCCGAACGAGAAGTTGCGGATCGAGAACAGCTCCAGCGGGATCAGCGGATCGCGGGCCCGTTGCTCGCGCCAGATCAGCACGGGTAGGGCGAGCAGGCCGATGCCCGCCAGCAGCCAGTCGCGCTCGATCAGGCCGTAGGTGATGCCTCCGAAGGCGACGATCACCGCCGGGATCGCCGGCCAGTCGAGCGGCGGTGCATCCGCGCGGGCAGGGAATGCCGGCACGCAGCGCAGCGCAAGGTACGCCGCGGCCGCCAGCAGCGGCAGGTTGATGGCGAAGATCAGCCGCCACGACCAGGTGTCGACGAGCCACCCGCCGAGGAACGGCGCGGCCACGGTGGTGATCCCCGACCAGGCCGTCCAGGCTCCGATCATCCGGCCCTGCTCGGATTGCGGGAACGAGGCCCGCAGCACGGCCAGCGAGTTGGGGATCATCAGCGAGCCGGCCACCCCCTGCAGCGCGCGAGCGATGATCAGGCTCTCGATCGACCAGGCCATAGCGCACAGCGCCGAAGCCGCGGCGAAGGCCACCAGGCCGATCACGAACACCCGCCGGCGGCCGAACCGGTCGCCCAGCGCGCCGCTCACCACCATCAGCGAGGCCAGCGTGAACACGTAGCTGTCGATCGTCCACTGCAACCCTGAGAGCCCCGCGTCGAGGTCACGGCCGATCGCCGGCAGGGCGACGTTGACGGCAGTGGTGTCGATGAACGAGACGCTGGAGCCGAGCACCGTCGCCCACAGGATGCCGTTGCGGGCAATGCTCACCCTGGGGGCGACGGCGACCGTCATCTAGTGGGCTGTTGCCTGGGCTGCCTCCGCAGCTTCGAGCTCCTCGCTGCGAAGGAACACGAACGTGGCCGCCAGGCTGACCGCGGCCAGCCCGGCACCGACGAAGAACGCCCTGGCGTAGCCCTCCGTCTGCGCCGTCAGCGGGTCGGTGCCGCCGGCCACCAGATCGGTGATCCGGCTGTTGGCCACGGTGACGAGGATGGCGACGCCGAGCGCTCCGCCGATCTGCTGCGAGGTGTTGATCAGCCCGGAGGCCAGCCCGGCCAGGTGCGGCTCGACGCCGGCCAGCGCGGCGATCGACACCGGCACGAACGAGAAGCCGAGGCCGATGCCGACCAGGATGAAGCCCGGGAACAGATCGGCCCAGTAGCTGCCGTGAACGGAGATCTGCGTGAAGTAGAGCAGGCCCGCCGTCAGCACGGAGAGGCCGATGGCGAGCACCACCCGCACGCCCAGCTTCGTCACCAGCGCCTGCGAGATGCCGGACGCGACGACCGCCGTCAGCGCCACCGCCAGGTAGCAGACACCGGTCTTGAGCGCCGAGAAGTGCAGCACCTGCTGCATGTACAGCGATTGCAGCAGGAACATCCCGAAGATGGCGCTGCCCAGGCCGAAGCCGACGATGTTGGCGCCGGTCGGCGTCCGCTTGCGGAAGAAGCCGAGCGGCACCAGCGGTGCGGGCGAGCGGTTCTCGATCACCGCAAAGGCGCCGATCAGGATGATCGAAAGCGTCATCAGGCCCACCGTCTGCAGCGATCCCCAGCCGGCGTCGTTGGCCTGCGTGATCGCGTAGACGAGCATCAGCAGCGCGGACGTGATGACCACGGCGCCGAGCGCGTCGAAGTGCCGCTGCGCACCCTCGAGCCGGCTTTCCTTGACCAGCCGCGGCACCAGCGCCAGCGCCGCCAGGCCGATCGGCACGTTGACGAAGAAGATCCACTGCCACCCGGCGTACTCGGTCAGCACGCCGCCGGCGAGCACACCGATGGCGCCGCCGGCCCCGGCGATGCCGCCGAGGATGCCCAGCGCCTTGTTGCGCTCCGCTCCCTCCTTGAACGTGACCATGACGATCGAGAACACCGACGGCGAGAGGATGGCGGCTGCCGCGCCCTGGACTCCGCGCGCGAGGATCAGCATCGTGTCGGACTGCGACAGGCCGCAGACCAGCGACGACAGCGCGAACAGCCCCAGTCCGGCCATGAACACGCGCCTGCGCCCGAGCAAATCGCCCGCGCGGCCGCCCAGCAGCAGGAACCCGCCGAACGTCAGCGAGTACGCGCTGACCACCCACTGCAGGTTGTCAGGCGTGAATTTGAGATCCGTCTCGATCGACGGCAGGGCCACGTTCACGATCGAGATGTCCAGCACCACCATCAGATAGGCGACGCCCAGCACCGCCAGCGCCTCCCATTTTCCGCGGTCGGTGTACTCCATCACCGCCCCTTTCTGCAGTCGCTTTGGCCCGCATGAAAGCACAGGCCGGTGGGATCACTGGTACGGATAACCGAACGTTCACGAGCTCCGCCGCTGCGCCGGTCCGTATGATCCGCCGATCGCTGTGATCACGCTCACCGGGGACGGCCTGACCATCGACGACGTCGAATCGGTGGCTCGCGGCCGCCTGCCGGTCGAGCTGTCCGGCGAGGCGCGGGAGCGGATGGCCGTGGCCCGGGCTGTGGCCGAGCGGGTGGCAGGCGGCGGTGAGCGGGTGTACGGCCTGACCACCGGGCTCGGCGCCCTGCGCGAGATCGACCAGCGGGCGGCCGACGCCGAGCGCTACAGCGCCGTCACCATCCAGGCCCACACCACCGGCCACGGGCCGCTGGTGGCCGGCGAGATCGTCCGGGCGGCCATGCTGCATCGGGCCAACGCGCTGGCCCGCGGCCGGTCGATGGTACGCCCGGAGGTGGCCGACGCCTACGTCAAGGCGCTGAACGACGGGTTCGAGCCGCCGGTGCACGCCGTCGGCTCCGTCGGTCAGTCCGACCTGCCGGCGATGGCCGAGATCGCCCGCGGGCTGCTGGAGCAGGGGCTGCGCCTGGAGCAGGGCGAGGCGCTGGCGATGCTGAACGCCAACAGCCTGTCGGTCGGCCAGGCCGCCCTGGCGATCGCCGGCCTGCGCCGGCTGCTGTCGGCCTACGACGCGGTGGCCGCGCTCAGCCTGGAGGGCTTCGCCGCCAACCTCTCGATGCTGCATCCCGAGATCCCCGACGCCCGCCCGTATCCCGGCCTGGCGGAGTCGGTGTCCCGGATCCGCGCCGCGCTCGAGGGCAGCTCCCTGTGGGAGCCGGGGGCGGCCCGCAGCCTGCAGGACCCGCTGTCGTTCCGCTGCATCCCCCAGGTGCACGGCGCGCTCCGCGACGCCGCCAGCTTTGCGGGCGGCCAGATCGAGATCGAGCTCAACGCCTCGGGGGACAACCCGATGGTCGTGCCGGCCGAGGACCGTGTCGTCTCGGTCGGCAACTTCGACATCACGCCCGTCGCGGCGGCACTCGACCTGCTGCGGCTGTCGCTCGCACACGCGCTGACGGCGTCCGGCGAACGGGTGCAGAAGCTGCTCGCCGAGGCGTTCTCGGGTCTGCCCACCGGGCTTCGCGCTGACGACAGCCCGGACGACGTGCTCGACATCCTCGGTGTGGGCGCCGCCGCCCTGTCGGCGGAGGCCCGCCTGCTGGCGATGCCGGTGTCGCTCGAGATGCCCACCTCGACGATCGCCGGCGGCATCGAGGATCACGTCACCATGGCCCCGCTGGCGGCCCGCCGGCTGGACGAGATGCTGAGGCTGGGCTCCCGGTTGTGCGCCGTCGAGGCGCAGGTGGCCGCGCAGGCGGTCGACCTCCGCCGGCCGCCGCGGCTGGGCGACGGGACGGCGCTGGTGCATCGCGGCATCCGCCGGCGGGTGGCGTTCGTCGGGCCAGGGGAGGCGCCCTCCAACAACCTCGACGACCTGGCGGACTGGCTGCTCGCCGGCGCTCGCTGACCGCGCCGCTCAGCCGTCGGCGGGCTCGGTGCCCGCTGCGGCCGGGTCGAGCACCACCAGCGAGCGGGCGCCCTCGCCGCGGCGCAGACGGTCGAACGCCTGCTCGATGCCCTCGAGGCCGATCCGGTGCGAGACGACGTCGGCCACCGGCAGCCTGCCGTCGGCCACCATCTCGACCATCACCGGCATCTCGGCGGCCACGTTCGCCGAACCGTAGAAGCAGCCGCGAAGCGTCTTGTCGCTCAGAAAGTCGAGCGCCGGGATGGGCACCTCGACGCCGCTGGGCGTGATCCCGACGACCACGGCCGTGCCTCCCGGGCGGATCATCGCAAACGCTTCGCGAATGGTCTCCGGCAGGCCCACAACTTCGAAGGCATGGTCGGGGCCGCCGCCGGTCAGCTCGCGCACCTCGGCAACCATGCCGTTGCCTGCCAGGACACCGTGCGTGGCGCCGTGCGCGCGGGCCAGCTCGAGCTTCGCCGGATCGCGGTCGACGGCGACGATCCGCCCGGCTCCGGCCAGTGCCGCCCCGGCCACCACCTGGACGCCGACACCGCCGCAGCCGATCACGGCGACGGTGTCGCCGACCCGGACGCGGGCGGCGTTGCGCACGGCGCCGATGCCCGTGACCACGCTGCAGCCGACCAGCGCCGCCTGCCAGAGCGGCAGCCGGTCGGGCACGGGGATGGCCGCCGCCGCCGGCACCACGCAACGCTCGGCGAAGCAGGCGACGCTCAGGAAGTGCTTGATCTCGCCGCCGTCCGGAAACCGCAGCCGGGTGGTGCCATCCCCCAGCACGCCGCGGGCGTTGTGCGATCCGGCCGTCTCGCACAGGTTCGTGCGCCCGGCCCGGCATTGCCCGCAGGCGCCGCAGGCGGGGACGAAGCAGAAGCCGACCCGGTCTCCGGGACGCACATGCGCCACGCCCTCGCCGATCGCCTCCACGACGCCGGCGCCCTCGTGGCCGAGCACGATCGGCTGGCGCTGCGTCCCCAGGTGCCCTTCGGCCAGATGCAGGTCGGAGTGGCAGACGCCGGCAGCCGCCACCCTGACCAGCACCTCTCCGGCCCGGGGCGGCTCCAGCAGCAGCTCCTCGACGGTCAGCGGGCCGCCCATCCGGCGGAGCACGGCGGCGCGGATGCGAAGTGGGTCGCTCATGCCGTCCGCCAGCGCTCCAGCGCGTCCAGGTCGGGCTCCACACCCAGCCCCGGCCCCGGAGGCGGGGCGACGGTGCCGTCGGCGGCGATCTCGACCGGCGCCGGCAGCAGCCAGTCGCGCTGGGCCGGCGTCCAGGCCGGAGGATCGAACGGCACCTCGATGTAGGGATGGCTCGAGAGCCCGCAGGCGGCATGTAGGTTCGCCACCAGCCCGTAGCCGTTCGACCAGGTGTGCGGCGACCACGTCCGGCCCAGCAGGTCGGCCATCGCCGAGATCCGCCGGCAGCCGCCGATGCCGCCGACGAACAGCACGTCGCACTGGATCACGTCGACGCCGCCGCGGGCCAGCAGGTCGCGCGCCTCGTGCTCGTGCCGCACCAGCTCGCCGGCAGCGATCCGCACGCCGGTCAGCATCCGCAACGCGGCGTAGCCGTCGATGTCGGCGGTCGGCAGCGGCTCCTCCAGCCAGTGCAGCTCCAGTGGCTCGAGCGCCCGGGCCACGCGCACCGCCGCGGCGAGGTCCCAGGGCGGGGAGGTATCGCCGGGCATCCGCCAGCCCTGGTTGGCATCGACCATGATCGCCATCTCCGGCCCCACCGCCTCACGGACCTGCCGGATGACCTCGACGTCGTCCCGCCAGTCGTCGTGGTGAAACCGGATCTTGAGTGCCCGCAGCCCGGCGTCGCGCAGCCCGACGGCTCGTTCGGCCCGCTCGGACGGGGTCGCCAGCTCACCCGTGGAGGCATACGCGAGCAGCCGCTCCTGGCGGCCGCCCAGCAGCCGCCAGACCGGCTCGCCCAGCAGCTTTCCCAGCGCGTCCCAGCAGGCCACCTCGACCGCCCACGGCCGGCCGCCGTGGAAGTCGACCGTCTCGCAGATCGCCCGCACCCGCTCCGGCCCGCGCAGGTCGACCCCCTGCAGCAGCCGGCCCAGCAGCTCGGCGTCGGGCAGGCCGTCGCCGCCGCTGGCATGTCCCTCCGTGCCGTCGTCTGCGCGCACGGTGACCAGCGTCGCGTCGACGTGCGTTCGGGGCACCGGGTCCCAGGCCGCCCGGAACGGCGGATCCAGCGGGAAGCGGTAGGCCCGCGTCTGCACGGACTCGATCTCCGCCATCAGTCCCCGCCGTAGAAGGCGTTGGTGGCGGTCTCGCGCGTGTCGGCGATCTCGCGCACCCGCTCGGCGGGCGAGCCGGACAGGGCGTCGCGGATCGCCACCAGCATCGCGTCGCGGTTCGCCAGCCTGACCGCCGTCTCGTTGCGGGCGCCGGGATCGACCCAGACGGCCACCAGCAGCACCAGCTCGCCTGCCTGATCGGCGGGCAGCAGGCCCTCGTCGACGGCGTCCATCACGCCCTGGCCGATCCCCAGCTGGGCAGCGCCCCAGGTCAGCCGCTCGTGCGAACCGGGCAGCGCCGTGGCCTTGTTCAGCATCACCGTGGCCGGCCGCACCGCGTTTCCGGCGCCCAGGCAGACAACCACCGGCGCGTGGCCGGGGGTGGGGCAGGCCAGGGCGGTGGTGGCCGAGGCGGCGGTCGCCGAGCCCCGCCGGGCGAGCACGACGTTGATGTGGCTGCCGTCGGGCACCTCGCCCGACCACGCCTCTCCGATGCGGCCGTCGATCCAGTCGAGGTCGAGCGTCATGCTGCTCCCTTCAGGTCGATCACCGAGCGGCGGGCCGTGCCCTGCCGCAGCAGGTCGAAGGCGGTGCCGATCTCCTCCAGCGGCAGGCGGTGCGAGATCAGGCCGTCCAGCGGCAGGCGGCCCCGCCGGTACTGGTCGAGGATGACCAGAAAGTCGCGTTCGGGTCGCGCCGATCCGTACAGCGCGCCGATCACCCGCCGCTCCATGCGGGGGATGGACAGCGCCGGCAGGGGCACCACGGTGTCCTCCCGGGGGATGCCGATGAAGACCGCGGTGCCGCGGCGGCGGGTGCAGAGGAACGCCGCCAGCATCGCCTCGCCGCGGCCCGTGGCCTCGAGCGCGACGTCGACGCCGCCGCCGGTCACAGCCTGCACACGCTCCGCGGTGGCTTCCGGGGAGCCGGCCCACTCGACGGCGTCGGTGGCGCCCATCTCCAGCGCCGTCTCCAGCTTGGCGCCGTCGATGTCGACCGCCACGATCGGCGACGCGCCCACCGCGGCCAGGCCCATCACCGCCGACAGGCCGACGCCGCCGCAGCCGATCACGGCGCCGCGCTGCCCCGGGCGGGCGCCGGCGCTCCGCCACACCGCGCACAGACCGGTGGTCACGGCGCAGCCGACCAGCCCTGCGATCTCCAGCGGGACATCCGCCGGGATGGCGACGCACGATGCCTCCGGCACGACCGCGTGATCGGCGAACGAGGACAGGAACGAGTAGTGGTGCACCGGCCGGCCGTCCCGGGACAGCCGGGTGGTGCCGTCGAGCATGGTGCCGCGGGCCATCATGGGCCAGGCCGTGCCGCACAGATGGGGCAGGTCGTCGAGGCACTCGGCGCAGTGGCCGCAGCTGGGAGCCCACGAGAGCGCCACGTGGGCTCCCTCCCGGATCCGGGTCACGCCTGGCCCGATGGCCTCGACCACTCCGCCGCCCTCGTGCCCCAGCACGGCCGGGCAGGGCGTCTCGGCCGTGCCGTCGATGGCGTTCATGTCGGAGTGGCAGACGCCGCTGGCATGGAGCCGGACGAGCACCTCGCCCGGGCCGGGAGGAGCCAGCTCGAGCTCGTGCACGGCGAGCGGAGCGCCGACGCGCTCGAGTACGGCTGCTCGCGTCTTCATGCGCGGCGGGTTATCGCACCTCCTGTGGCCGCTGTCAACGACGAAGCGTTATCGTGGCCGGCCATGAGAGCCCTGGTGTTCACCGGAGCGGGCGGCCCCGAGGTGATGAGACTCGAGGAGCGGCCCGACCCCGTCCCCGGTACCGGCGAGGTGCTGGTGGAGCAGCGGTTCGGCGGGCTCAACCCGGCCGACCTGCTGCAGCGCGCCGGGCACTACCCGGCACCGCCCGGCTGGCCGCCGGACATCCCCGGTCTCGACGTTGCCGGCCGCGTCGTCTCGGTGGGCGACAAGGTGACCGGCCTCTCGCCCGGCGATCGCGTCTTCGGCCTGGCCGGAGGCGGCGGCCTGGCCGACCGCGTCTGCGTGCCTGCGCGACACGTGGCCGCGGTTCCCGACGCGCTGGACGACGAGCAGGCGGCCGCGGCGCCGGAGGCGTTCATCACGGCGCACGACGCCGTGATCGTGCAGTGCGGCCTCAGCGCCGGCGAGACGCTGCTGATCAACGGGGCCAGCGGCGGCGTGGGCACCGCAGCCGTGCAGCTGGGCGTCGCTTGCGGCGCGCACGTGATCGCCACCGTCCGCAACGACGCCGCCCGCGAGTGGCTGCGCGCGGCCGGTGCCGAGCCGGTCGGCCTGGCCGAAGCCCGCGGCCGTGCCGACGTCGTGCTGGAGCTGGTGGGCGCTCCGAACATGGATGCGAACCTCGACGCGGCCGCCCTCCGCGGCCGGATCGTGGTGGTCGGCACCGGAGCCGGCGAGGAGTTCGAGATGTCGCTGCGGAAGCTGATGGGCAAGCGGCTGCGCATGGTGGGGACGGTGCTGCGGGCTCGGCCCTTCGAGGAGAAGGCGGAAGCCGTGCAGGCCTTCGCCCGTCAGGTGGTGCCGCTGCTGGCCGCCGGGCGGGTGGCGCCGCTGGTCGACCGCAGCTTCCCCGCCGAGGAGGCGGCGGCCGCCTTCGACTACCTGGCGGCGCCGGGCAAGCTGGGCAAGGTGCTGCTCCGCTTCAGCTGACCGGACCGGTCGACCCTCGGACGCGGAGGGTGGGGCGGATCGGCTGCTCGCCCGGGCCCTGGTTCTCGCCGTCGATGCTCTCGACCAACGCCTCCACGGCCGCCAGCGCTGCGCCCGCGGTGTCCCATGCCACGGAGGACAGCGGCGGGTCGAGCAGGGCCGAGATCGGGTGGTCGTCGAAGCCGATCACGGACACGTCGCGGGGAATCCGCGCGCCGGCCTCACGGCAGGCCTGGTAGGCGCCGTAGGCCATCGTGTCGGAGAGCGCGAAGATGGCGGTCGGCGGCGGCCTGCGCGCCAGCTCCCGCAGCACCGCGGCGCGGGCGTCGGCCGCCGAGCGGCCGCAGCGGACGCGGCGGCGGCCGGCCCGGCGCGGGATCACGTGGGGGGTGTCGCCCAGCACGGCGACGCGCCGGTGGCCGAGGGCTTCCAGGTGATCGAGCGCCATCGAGACGCCGTCGCCGGTGAGGAAGCGGATCGCCCGAGCCGGAGCGGGCAGCGCGTCGTTCACCGAGACGGTGGGCACGGCGGCCGCGATCGCGTGCCACCGCGGCGACGAGGGGTCGAGCGGCAGCACGATCAGCCCGTCCGCCCGCCGTTCGGCCAGGTTCTCGGCCAGCTCGAGCTCGGCGGCGGGATCGCCGCCGGCGTCGGCCAGCAGCAAGGCCAGTCCCCGCTCGCGCAGCGCCCGGCCCAGGTGGGCGACGAACTCCTGGTGCCAGTGGTCGGCCAGGCTGCCGCCGACGACGCCGATCAGGTTGGTGCGGCCGCCCCGCAGCGCGGTGGCGATCGGGTCGGCGCGGAAGCCGATCCTCTCCGCGGCCGCCCGCACGCGGGCCTCGGTGCGGGCCGACACCCGCTGCCCGCGGAGCGCGTAGGAGACCGCCGCCGTGGAGAGGCCGGTGATCTCCGACAGCTCGCGCATCGTCGGCCGCTTGCCATCCGCTTTGCGTTTCGGCACAATCGGATGTTAAACGTTTCACCAGCGCATGCGAATCGATCTTCATCAACATCTGTGGCCGGCCGCGCTGCTCGACCTGCTGCGTGGCCGGCATACGGCGCCGCTGCTGGAGGGCGGCGGCGGGCAACCGATGCTGCGGCTCGCGCACGAGCGCGACGGCGCCGTTGCCCTTGCCGCACACGATCCTGCGGAGCGCCTGCGGGTGATGGACGAGGCCGGGATCGACCGCTGCGTGATCTCACTCTCGACGCCGCTCGGCATCGAGGCCCTGCCGTCCGCCGAGGCGCTGCCGCTGCTCGAGGCGTATCACGACGGGATGGCCGAGGTGATGGCGGGCTCCGGGGGACGGATCGGGGCCTGGGCCGCGGCCGCCCTCGACCTGCCCGACGCCGGTGCTTCGATCGTGGAGCCGTTGCTTCGAGACGGGTTCAGCGGTGCCTCGCTGGCCAGCGAGGCGCTGGCGTCGCGGGCCGGCCTGGAGCGCTGCGAGCAGCTGCTGGCCATGCTCGAGGAAGCCGGCCGGCCGCTGTTCGTGCACCCCGGGCCGGCGCCCTGGACGGCCCCCTACGCCCGGGAGGACGACATGCCGGGCTGGTGGACGAACCTGGCGGTCTACCCGGGCCTGGTCAACCGGGCGTTCTTCACCTGGCGGGCGATCGGCGCCGAGCGGCACCCGCGGCTGCGGCTGGTGTTCACCGTGCTGGGCGGCGGCGCCCCGCTGATGGAGGGGCGGTTCCGCACGTTCAGCGGGCTGCCTGGCGAGATCGACCCGCGCGTCTTCGTCGACACCGCATCGTCCCAGCGGCTGGCGCTCGACCACATGATGGCCACGTACGGCATCGAGCAGGTGGTGTTCGGGACCGACATCCCGGTGATCGACCCAGGCCCGGTCACGCGCGCGCTGGAGGAGCTTGGCGATCCCGTCGTCCGCGCCGTCACCGAGACCAATCCGACCCGGCTCCTCGACCTGAAGGAGGTCGCTGCATGAACGAATCGTTCGACGGTATCCGCGGGTATCTGGCCGGCCTGCTGGAAGACCGCGACCTTGACACCGAGGAGATGGAGCGGCTGTGCGCCGATCTCGCCGGCCGCCGCGAGCTGTGGCAGCCGTTCGTGCGCCACAGCGAGGATGAGCGGATCTACACCCGCATCTACCGCGACCACCATCTGGAGGTGTGGCTGATCTGCTGGTGCGGCGATCAGGAGACCGGGCTTCACGATCACGATGTGTCGTCGGGGGCGGTGAGGGTGATCGAGGGCGAGCTGGCGGAGGACCGGCTGGTGCTGGGCGGCGAGGGCATCGCCACCACCCGCTATGACACCGGCCAGTCCTTCCGCTTCGACGCCACCCGGATCCACGATGTCCGCCACGTCGGGGACGAGCCGAGCATCTCTATCCACCTCTACTCGCCGCCGCTGTGGCGGATGGGCTATTACGACGTCGGTGAGGATGGCCGGATCTCCCGACGTTCGGCGAGCTACGCCGAGGAGCTGACGGCGGGCTGAGCCGCTCGCTAGGCTCGGCCGATGAGCGACGTGTCAGACCTGCTCGCCGACCTGGTCGCGATCGACTCGGTCAACCCCGACCTGGTGCCCGGGGGCGCCGGCGAGGCCGAGCTGGCGCGGTTCGCCGGCGGCTGGCTGGAGCGGGCCGGGCTCGACGTGACGTTGGCCGAGGTCGCCCCCGGCCGGCTGAACGTGGTCGGCGTGGCCCGCGGGTCGGGCGGCGGGCGCTCGCTGCTCCTGAACGCCCACCTCGACACCGTCGGCCACGAGGGGATGCAGGACGGGCTGCGGGCGCGGATCGAGGATGGCCGCATGTACGGGCGCGGCGCGTACGACATGAAGGCGGGGCTGGCCTCGATCATGCTGGCCGGCGCGGAGGCCGCCCGGGCCGGGTTGCGCGGCGACGTGATCGTGACCGGCGTCTGCGACGAGGAGTTCGCCAGCCTGGGAGCGCACCGGCTGGCCGAGGAGTGGGGCGCCGACGCGGCGATCGTGACGGAGCCGACAGGCGAGCGGCTGCGGATCGCCCTCGCGCACAAGGGATTCACCTGGCACGAGGTCGAGGTGCACGGCCGCGCGGCGCACGGCTCCCGGCCCGACGAGGGGGTCGACGCGATCGTCCGCATGGGCCGCGTGCTGGCCGGCATCGAGCGCCTGTCGGCGGCGCTGGCCGAGCGCGAGCCGCACCCGCTGCTGGGGCCGGGCTCGATCCACGCCTCGCTGATCGAGGGCGGCCGCGAGCTCTCCACCTACCCCGACCGTTGCCTGTTGCAGCTCGAGCGGCGGACGCTCCCCGGCGAGTCGGTCGAGGACGTCGAGGCGGAGCTGCGGGAGATTCTCGACACGGCCGGCCGCGACGACCCCGACTTCTCCGCCCAGCTGAGGACGACGCTCGTCCGCCCACCGATGGAGACCCCGCCCGGCGAGCCGATCGTCGAGACCATCCGCGACGTCGTCGGCCGCGATGTCGAGCTGATCGGCGTCCCCTTCTGGGCCGACTCCGCCGTGCTCTCCGCCGCCGGCATCCCCACCGTGATCTTTGGCCCCGGCGGCGCGGGCGCCCACGCCGCCGTCGAGTGGGTCGACCTCGCCCAGGCCGAGCGCTGCGCCGCCGCCCTGGCCGAGGTCTGCCGCCGCTGGGCCGGCTAGGCCGCGACTGGCACCGATGCCAGCCCGGTCACCGCCGATCCCGAGCCGGCGGCTCGCATCTCGTATGATCGCGTCATGTCACGGGACGCGGTCGACCTGCTGAGGGCAATCCCCATCTTCTCGCAGTTGGATGAGCAGGCACTCGGGCAGGTCGCCTCGATCGCCAGTCGCCTGGACGTTGCAAAGGGGGCCGTGCTGATCGAGCGCGGCCAGCCCGGTTCGGGGATGTTCGTGATATTGCAGGGCACGGTGGGCGTGGAGCTGCGCGAGCGCACCGTGGAGCTGGGGCCCGGTGAGTTCATCGGAGAGTTGAGCCTGCTCACCGATCACGCCCAGCGCAGCGCCCGCGTCCGGGCGACGACGGACGTCAGCTGCCTGGCCATCGGTCGCGCCGACTTCGCCGGGCTGATCGAGCAGCACCCGCAAATCGCGGTCCCGATGCTTTCCGGGCTCGCCCGCCGTCTGCTGGGGACGATCGAGCAGAGCGCGTGATCTCGGGGTGCCCGGGGCCGCCCGCCCGCCTCTAGGCCTCCGTGGCGTCCTCCGAGATCCACTCGCCATAGGGGTGCGGCTCGCCGGGGGCGGCGCCCACGCAGACGATGCGGGTGGAGGGCTCGAGGGCGGAGTAGCTGCGCACGTCGGCCGGGTTGGGCGCCGATACGACGGAGCCGGGGCCGGCCTCGAACCACTGATCTCCGATCACGAAGGCGGCGCGGCCGCTGACGACGATGTATGCCTCCTGATGGCCCGACTCGGTCTCGTCGTGGGCGATGTCGAACTCCTCGCCGGGGTCGCAGACGATCGAGTTGACGCCGAACGCCTTCAGCTCGAGCGGCTCGTTCAGCGGCGACCAGCGGCCGAACGGGGTCTCCACGACGGGCTGTGCTTCGAGGTTGATCAGGGGCATCGCGTCTCCTCGCTCTCGGTGGTCACGACTTGATCCCGCGGATGATGACACTTCCCCCCTTCGAGAGCCGCTGCCACCGCAGATCGCCGATGCCGGCCGCGGCCCACGCGGCGAGCAGCTCGTCGATCGGATGCCGGCGCCAGAAGGCCTCGATGTTGGGGCCCAGGAACCGGCCGGTCGCGAACCAGCCGTCCCCGGCGATCAGGCCGCCAGCGGGCAGGCCGATCCGCGTCCACAGCCACCACGGCGGATACCACCCGCCGGCGGGCACGGCAAAGTCGAGCGAGGCGATCA
Source organism: Gaiellales bacterium (assembly GCA_035537595.1). Classification (GTDB taxonomy): domain Bacteria; phylum Actinomycetota; class Thermoleophilia; order Gaiellales; family JAICJC01; genus DATLLX01. The sequence continues at coordinate 14,453 of DATLLX010000100.1, forward strand.
CGCCGCCCGGCTTCACCGGCCGCGCCAGCTCGCGCAGCGTGGCCTCGACGTCGTCCACGTAGCGCAGCAGGTAGGTGTGCACCAGGGCGTCGACCGACGCGTCGGCGAGGGGCAGCGCCTCGGCCTCGCCGGCCCGCAGCTCGATCTGGCCGGCCAGGCCAGCGTCGTCCACGCGCCGGCGGCCGCGGGCGAGCATCTGCTCGCTCTGGTCGATGCCGACCACCCGGCAGCCCCGGCGGCGGGCGAGGTCGATGGCGACGGCGGCCGTCCCGGTCGCGACATCGGCTACCAGCGCGTCGGGGCCGACGTCCAGCCGGTCGTTCAAGAGCTCGTGCCAGCGGCGATCCTGGCCGAACGAGAGCAGCTGCGCCCAGCGGTCGTAGTCACCGGCGATGCCGGCGAACAGCTCGCGCGCATGCTCCTTGCGGGGAGAGCTCACCGGACCGCCTGGCGGTCGCGCTCCTCGACCGCGAGCCGGTCGACGCGGTCGTTGAGCTCGATTCCCGAGTGGCCCTTGACGCGCCGGAAGTCGACCTGGTGCTTGTCGGCCAGCTCGGCCAGCCGCTCCCACAGGTCGCGGTTCTTGACCGGCTGCTTGGCCGCCGTGCGCCAGCCGTTGTGCTGCCAGCTCTTCAGCCAGCCCTGGGTGAAGGCCTGCTCGATGTAGGCGCTGTCGGTGTGCACGATCACGTGCATCGGCCGGGTGATGGCGCCCAGACCCTCGATCACGGACTGCAGCTCCATCCGATTGTTGGTCGTCTCCGGCTCGCCGCCGACCAGCTCGCGCTCGTGCCCGTTCCAGCGCAGCACGGCCGCCCAGCCGCCCGGCCCGGGGTTGCCCGAGCAGGCACCGTCCGTCCACAGCTCGACCGTATCCGCCACAGCGGGCAGTCTACGATTCTCGCCGCCATGCACTCGCAGCCGCCGCTCGCACTGGCCGTCCTCGGGCGCGGGATCGTCGATCCCGCCCAGCCCTCGTTGCACGCGGACGACGAGGCCGTGCTTCGCGGGCGGGCCGCCTTCGAGACGATGCGGGTCTACGACGGCGTCCCCTTCCGGCTGGACGCTCACCTGGCCCGGCTGGCGGCTTCCGCCGAGGTGCTGGCGCTGCCCGCGCCCGACGCGGCGGCGCTGGCCGACCTGGCCCGAGCCGCGATCGGGGAGGCTGGGGCACCCGGCGCCACGCTGCGGGTGGTGTGGACGGCGGGCCGCGAGGGTTCCGGCCAGGGCTTTGGCTTCGCGCTGGTCACGGCGCTTCCCGCAGGCCTCGAGGAGCTGCGGCGGCGCGGCCTGCGGCTGGCCTCGCTGCAGCTCGCGATCGGCGCCCGGGCGCGTCAGGCGTCGCCCTGGTTGCTGCCTGGCGTGAAATCGACCAGCTACGCGGTCAACATGGCCGCCCAACGCGAAGCGCGCAGCCGCGGCGCCGACGACGCCCTGTTCCTGACCCTCGACGGCGTCATCCTCGAGGGGCCGACATCCAACATCTGGTTCCGCGACGGAGACACCCTGTACACACCGTCGCTGGAGCTGGGCATCCTGGCCGGCGTCACCCGCGACACGCTGATCGGCGGCGCGGCCTCAGCCGGCTACCGGGTGGAGGAGGGCGCCTTCCCGCTGACCCGCCTGGCCGCGGCGACGGAGGCGTTCACGTCCAGCAGCATCCGCGAGGTGATGGCCGTGGTCGAGCTCGATGGCAGGCGGGTGGGCGACGGTTCCCCGGGCCCCGCGGCGGCGCGCATGCAGGATGTGCTGCGGGCTGCCGCGATCGTATGAACCAGCGGGCGGTGGGCGGCAATCCGCCTAGCATGCGGGGATGAGCACGAAGGACAGGGACAGCTCGCTGGAGCGGGGCGGCGGCGGGATCAAGGTACCGCGCGGATATCCGAAGGAGCTCCAGCGCGACCGGCAGAAGGGGCTGAAGGCGCTGCTGCCACCGTCGGTGAAGACCACGATCAGGCGGGCCGTGATCGGCTACGGGCACGCCACCGGCGCAGTCCGGGTGCTGCCCGACTTCGCCGTCATCGGTGGCCAGCGCTGCGGCACCTCCTCCCTGCACGCCTGCCTGGCGGGCCATCCAGCCGTGGCGATGACACGGATCAAGGAGGTGCGCTACTTCGACATCCACCACGGCTTCGGCCCGCGCTGGTACCGCGGCCACTTCCCGCCCGTTCCCCAGATGGCGCTGATGAGCCTGCGGGCGGGCACGCGCGCGCAGGCCGGTGAGGCCAGTCCCGACTACATCTTCTACCCCCACGTCCCCTCGCGGATGGCGGAGCTGGTGCCCGACGTGCGGCTGATCGCGATGCTGCGCGACCCGGTCGCGCGGGCCTACTCCCACTTTCAGCACGAGTCCGCCCTGGGCTGGGAGACCCGGCCGGTGGAGGAGGCCTTCGATCCAGGGCGGCTGGCCGAGGTCGACGAGTCGGTGCGCAGGATGGAGGCCGACCGCGACCTGCTCGACCACGACTTCCAGCACGGCTCCTACGTCGCCCGCGGCCGGTACGCCGAGCAGCTCGAGCGGTGGTATGCGGCGTTCCCGCGCGACCAGGTGCTGGTGATCGCCAGCGAGGAGTTCTACGCGGACCCGCCCGCGGTGGTGCGCCGGGTCACCGACTTCCTCGGCCTGCCGCATCGCAAGCTCGACTCCTACCCGCGGCGGATGAGCCTGCGCTACCCGGCGATGCCGGACGACCTGCGAGAACGCCTGGTGGAGACCTTCCGCGAGCCGAACCGGCGGTTGTACGAGCTGCTCGGCCGCGACCTCGGCTGGCCGGCGTAGGCCCCGCCTACAGCGCGCCCTCGGGCACCTTGTGCCAGGCGGCCACGTACTCGCGCTGCAGCGGGTGGGTGAGCCGGCCCGCCCACGCCACCTGCACCATGGTCGGCTCCTTGGGCGTGTTCCGCGGGTACATGCCGGCCTCCCAGGGCAGCCGGTCGCCCTTGCGATGGTTGCATCGCCGGCAGGCGGCCACCACGTTGTCCCAGGAGTGCAGACCGCCGCGGGAGAGCGGTTTCACGTGGTCGACCGTGAGGTCGCCGGGCCCGGCGTCGCGGCCGCAGTAGGAACACCGCCAGTTGTCACGGCAGAAGAGCACCCGCCGCACCACGTTGCGCCTGACGATCGGCCGCAGCTCGACGTATGCGGGCACCTGCACGATCACCGGCAGCGCCACCCGCAGCCGCTCGGAGCGGTAGACGACCGACGGCTCCTCGGCGATCACCTGCGCCGTGCCGCAGACCACCAGCGTCACGGCTCGCTCGCGCGAGACGAGGCTGGTGGGCCGCATGGTGGCATCGAGCAACAGGCAGCGGATGCTGCACCTCCGATGGTCGTTGCTTGAAAGTGTAGAGCCTCCGGTGGCGATCAGGGTGGTGGAGATCCGGTGCCGAAGCGGTAGAGGCGGCCCCTGTCCGACAGGGCATAGAGCTCCCCCGAAGCATCCTCCGCGAACGACGTCAGGCCGGGCACGCGAAGGCTCATCAGCTGCGGCCCGCCGCCGTCCCGGAGCGTCCACAGCAGGCCGCTGCAGTAGTCGCCGAAGACGTAGGCGCCGGCCAGGGCGGGAACGTCACGGCCCCGGTAGACGTAGCCGCCGGTGATGCTGCATCCCTGCTGGTGGCTGTAGGTGGCGACCGGGCGCACCAGCCGGGGCGGCGCCGCCGGCTGATCGTCGTTGTAGCGCTCGTTCCCTTCGTAGGCGCTCCAGCCGAAGTTGGCGCCCGGCCCGGTTCCCGCGGGCAGCCTGTCGACCTCCTCCCAGGCCCCCTGGCCGACGTCGCCGATCCACAGGTCGCCGGTGCGCCTGTCGAAGCTGAACCGCCAGGGGTTGCGCAGCCCCAGGGCGAACACCTCTGGCTGAGCGCCCGCCGCGCGGACGTCGAGCCGGAGCAGCTTGCCCAGCGGGTTCGCGGGATCCTGGGCGACGCGATCCGGGTCGCCGCCCGAGCCGCCGTCGCCGAGGCCGATGTAGAGCAGGCCGTCGGGGCCGAACACCAGGTCGCCGCCGTTGTGGTTGCTGAACGGCTGATCGACCGCGAGCAGCTGGCGGGCTGTCGAGGGGGCGGCGCGGCCGTCCGCCACCCGGTAGGAGACCACCCGGGTGTCGCCGGCCAGGTCCGTGTAGTCCGCGTAGAGCAGGCCGTTGGTCGCGAACCCCGGGTCGAACGCGATCGACAGCAGGCCCTGCTCGGTGCTCGTGGACACCTGGCCGCTGAGATCGAGCAGCGGCGTGGCTGCGATCTGCCCGTCCCGGACCGCGAGCACCCGCCCGCCCTTCTCCGTGACATACAAGGTGGACGGATCTCCCGGGGCGACGTCCATGTCGAGCGGCCGCTCCAGGCCGGAGGCGACGGGCACCAGTCTCACCGGGCCGGTCTCGGCCCGCCCGCTGGAGGTCGCGGAACCCACGGTCTCGCCGGCGTCGGAGCCGCCGCACCCGCATGCCGAGGCGAGCAGCGCTGCGAACAGGAGCAGGTGCCGGAGGGACATCGATCCGCACACTAGATCCATGGGCTGCCCATCCGGCAGCGGGTTTCTCACATCACGCCGAGAGGCGATACTGGCGCTTGCCGGCCCGCTTGGCCTGCAGCAGCGACGCGTCGGCACGGCCCATCAGGGCCAGCGGATCGGTCTCGCCGGGCGCGGACACGGCGACGCCGATCGATGCCGCCAGCCCGGCCCGTGCGGCGACTCCGTCCAGCACCCGGCGGGCGACCAGCTCCACCTCCATGCCGATGTCCGGCAGCACCACGCCGAACTCGTCGCCGCCCAGCCGGCCCGCCACGTCGCACAACCGGCAGGCCGCGATCACGGCGCTCGCGGTGTCGCGCAGGGCACGGTCGCCTGCCAGGTGGCCGCGGCGGTCGTTGATCGACTTGAAATCGTCGAGATCGAGCACGAGCACGCCGACCGATGCGCCGGTGCGGTGGGCCCGTGCCAGCTCCTGGGCCAGGCGCTCGTAGTAGGCCCGGTGGTTCAGCACCTCGGTCAGCGGATCGCGGTCGGCCTGTCGCCTGAGGTCTTCGTAGAGCTGGGCGTTCCTGACCGCCAGCGCCGCCTGGCTGGCGACCGTCTGGCAGAAGGTCACGTCGCGCCCCGACCAGGCTCGCGACGAGCGGTAGTCGGCGACCTCGATCAGGCCCACGGAGCGTCCCTCCACCGTCAGCGGCAGCTCGATCGACGAGCGCCATCCCCAGTGCACGAGCACCTCGCGGTCGGCCGGGCGGACCGTGGGATCGGTGATCCGAAACTCGCGGTAGCCGCCTCCCGCGATCAGCAGGTCGCGGGTCTCCGGATAATCGGCCAGCGCGTTGATCTCCTGGCCGCGCGGCCAGGCCGGCGGGCCCAGCATCGTCCAGGCGGCGGCGTCGACCAGCGTGTCGTCGCCCTCGTCCCACAGCGAGATCGCGCACTCGTCCGCCCGGCCGACGGCGAACACCAGCTCACGGGTCAGCGACGTCAGCACGTCGCTCAGGGACAGCGACTGCGACAGCGTCACCGCGACGCGATGGAGGACCTCGAGCTCCCTCCGGTCTCGATCGTGGATGCGACCGCGTATGTTGGCCATATCAGACGTATCGGCACCCCAGACCCTCGCTTGAGGTACGGATGCCCCCCAAACCCTCCTCGGATTGCGGTACCAGCACGTCCCCCGACCGGTTCGCCGGGCCCCCGCACCCCCTGTTTCGGTACAGTCCTGCGCCGTGGAGCAGCCGCTGGTCACCGTCGAGCAGCCGGCCGAGGGGGTCTGCCTGATCAGGCTCCAGCGCCCGGCGAAGCTGAACGCCCTGTCCGAGCAGCTGATCGCGCAGTTCATGGCGGTGCTGGAGACGGATGCCGTCGGCAGGTCGCGGGTGATCGTGCTGGCGGGCGCCGGGCGGGCGTTCTGCGCCGGCGCCGACCTGACCGAGTTCCGCGACCCCAGCCCGGAGGGTACATACGACTACTACCGCGGCCCCGGCCAGATCTGGGAGGTGCTGCCGCGGCTGCCGCAGCCGTCGATCGCCGCCATCCACGGCTTCGCCATCGGCGGCGGCGCCGAGCTGGCGCTGTCCGCTGACCTGCGCGTCGCCGACGAGACGGCGGTGTTCGGCTTTCCGGAGGTGTCGCTGGGCATCCTGCCCAGCGCCGGCGGCATGACCAGGCTGGTGCGGATGGTGGGGGTGGCACGGGCGAAGCAGCTGATCCTGCTGGGCGAGCGGTTCGACGCCGCCCGAGCGCTCGAGCTGGGCCTGGTGGCGCAGGTCGTGGCGGCCGGCGAGGCCGAGGCCGCCGCACTGGGATTGGCCGGCACCCTGGCCGCCCAGCCGCAGCTGGCGCTGCAGGTCACGAGGACGCTGATCGACCGCTCCGACGACATGCCGCTGGCCGCCTCGATCGAGCTCGAGAAGCTGGCCCAGGGCATGCTCTCGATGTCGTCCGACGCCTACCGGGCCGAATGAGCCCGGCTGCGATCGTCACCGGCGGCGGCACCGGGATCGGCCGGGCGACCGCGCTTGCGCTGCACCGCAACGGCTTCTCGGTCGTGATCGCCGGCCGCCGGCCCGAGCCGCTGGAGGAGACCCGGGCGCTGATCGGGGAGGACTGCGCGACCCTGGCCGGCGACATCCGCGAGGCCGAGGTGGCCGACGCCCTGATCGGGCTCTGCCTGGAGCGCCACGGCCGGGTGGACGTGCTGGTCAACAACGCCGGCGGCCAGTTCGTCGCCCCGGCCGAGGACATCAGCCCCAACGGCTGGGCGGCCGTCAGGCGGCTCAACCTCGACGCGCCCTGGTATCTGATGCAGCAGGTGGCCAACCGCTCGATGATCCCGGCGGGCGGCGGCCGGATCGTGTCGGTGGTGCTCTGTCCCACCCGTGGCATTCCCGGAATGGCCCACTCCTCAGCCGCCCGCGCCGGGGTGCAGGCGCTGACCAACGTGCTGTCGGTCGAGTGGGGGCGGCACGGGATCGGCGTCGTCGCCGTCGCGCCCGGATGGATCGACACCGAGGGCACCCGCCAGTACGGCGACGACCTGGCCCGGATGGCCGAGCTGGTGCCGATGAAGCGGCTGGGCTCCGCCGAGGAGGTGGCCGACCTGATCGCGTTCCTGGTGTCGCCCAGCGCTTCGTACATCACCGGCCAGACGATCGTCATCGACGGCGGCATCGAGAACACCGTCGCCGCCACTCCCGGCCGGTACTAGCGCGCGAGTCGCTGCTATCGTCAAGCCGATGGCACAGCCCCCGGTACCGCAGAGCGTCGACGAGCTGGCCGGGGCGCTGCGGGAGCACGCCTACCTGGCCGACCGTGGGCTGGCCACCGTGCTTCACCTGTCGATGCGCCTGGAGAAGCCGCTGCTGCTCGAGGGCGAGGCCGGCGTCGGCAAGACCGAGCTCGCCAAGGTGCTGGCCGAGGTCACCGGCGGCCGGCTGATCCGGCTGCAGTGCTACGAGGGCATCGACGTCGCCCACGCTCTCTACGACTGGAGCTACGCCCGCCAGCTGCTGTACATCCGCACCCTCGAGGCAGGGGCCGCGCGCGACGCCCGCGAGACGTTGCACGAGCTGTTCTCACGGGAGTTCCTGGAGCGCCGGCCGCTGCTGGATGCGGTGGAGAACACCGACCCCGTGGCGCCGGTGCTGCTGATCGACGAGATCGACCGGGCCGACGACGAGTTCGAGGCCTTCCTGCTCGAGCTGCTGAGCGACTTCCAGGTCACCATCCCCGAGATCGGCACCATCTCCGCCGAGCGGCGGCCGCGGGTGATCCTGACCTCGAACCGCACCCGCGAGCTGCACGACGCGCTCAAGCGGCGCTGCCTGTACCACTGGATCGGGCACCCCTCGCTGGAGCGCGAGATCGAGATCGTCCGTGCCCGCGTGCCCGGCGTGCCGGAGCGGCTGGCGGCGCAGGCCGCCGGCTTCGTCGCCCGTCTGCGCGAGCTCGACCTGGCCAAGGCCCCCGGCGTCGCCGAGACGATCGACTGGACACAGGCCCTGCTGGCGCTGGGCCAGGAGGAGCTGGACGCCGAGGTGGTGGACGCGACCCTGGGCTCCGTCCTCAAGTACCACGAGGATGTGGAGCGGGTGCGCGACGCCGGCCTGGTGGAGCTGGTGGGCGAGGCCCGGCGGCGATGAGCCGCGGCGACGCCGTCACCCGCAAGCTGGTGACGTTCGGCCGCATTCTCCGCGAGGCCGGGCTGGAGGTTGGGCCGGGCCGGCTGAAGGACGCCATCCAGGGCCTGGATGCGATCGATCTGGGCCGCCGCGACGAGGTCTACCAGGCGCTCTGCTGCACGCTGGTCTCCCGGCGCGACGACCTGCCCGTGTTCGACGCCGCCTTCCGGGCATTCTGGGACCGGGCGCCGGTGGCCCCCGGCGACGGCGCCGACCTCGGCCTCCAGCTGCCCGCCGCCGAGGCTCCGCCGGCGGTCGCGGTGCAGGAGCTGATCGAGCACGACGAGGCCGCGGCCGAGGACGAGCCGGCGATCGCAGCCGCGGTCGCCTCGCCGGACGAGCTGCTGCGGCGCCGGGACTTCGCCGGGATGACGCCCGACGAGCTGCGCCGGCTCCGGCGGCTGATGGACGACCTGGCGTCGCTTCACCCGCTGCGCCGGTCACGCCGGCTTGCGCCGGCGCACGGCGGGGGCGTGCTGGACGCCCGCCGCACCCTGCGCCAGGCCCTGCGCACCGGCGGGCTGCCGCTCCAGCGCTCCTGGCGCCGGCCCAAGCTGGTGCCCCGCAAGCTGGTGGTGCTGTGCGACGTGTCCGGCTCGATGGAGCCCTACGCCCGGGCGCTGATCATGTTCCTGCAGGCGCTGGCGGCGCCCGACGGGGCCGCCCGGCACGTCGAGGTGTTCGCCTTCGGGACGCGGCTCCACCGGCTGACCGCCGAGCTGGCGGGGGCGGATGCCGCCACGGTGCTCGACAGGGCGGCGGCGCTCTTGCCGGACTGGGGCGGGGGTACGCGGATCGGGG
>DATLLX010000101.1:0-7705 GCA_035537595.1 Gaiellales bacterium
CCCCGGCGCCGCCGCTTCCCCGCGCGGAGCCCCAGGAGCCTCCAGCGCCCCCGCCGACGCCGGTCGTGGCGCCGCCGGTCGTGTCCGCGGCCACCCCGCGTAGCGCTCCGCGGCCGCCGGAGCGCAGGCGCCGCCGCACGGCTGCGTTGCGACTGCGGCGCGTGGCCGGCGGCGTGATCGTGCTCGCGGTGGCCGGCATCGTCGGGGCCGCTGGGTGGGGGTACCACAGCCTGGCGAACGACCTTGACGCGTCCAACAACCGCGTGGATCCAGCCGTCGAGCGACAGCTGGAGTCGGGCGGCTCGATGGCGAGCGACTCTCAGGTCACGGTGATCACCGCCACCGGAGTCTCCGGCGGGCAGCGGGGCATGTCGGCCGTGCTGGTTGCGACCCGGCCGGGTCACGATCAGATGGCGACGCTCTCCGTGCCGCGGTTCACGGGCATACGCACGCCTGGGGGCACGGAGACGCCGACGCTGGACTCGATTTACCAGAAGGGCGGCATTCCGGCGGCCGTCCGGGCGGTTTCGCAGGCGCTGCACACGCCGATCAATCACATCGTCTCGATCGAGCCGACCAGAGTTTCGGCGCTCGTGGACGGCCTCGGCGGCATTACGCTGGTCAATCCGACCGAGCTGACAATCCCGCCGCAGGGTGGGGGGCCGGGCGGCCACTTCGTGAAGGGGCGCATTCATCTGAACGGCGCACAAGCCGCCGTCTACATGCGCAGCGGCCCCGTGGATGACGCCACCGACGACCGCGCCCAGTCAGCCCGCCAGACCCGGGTGTTAGGTGCCATCGTCAACCAGATGCTCGGGGTACCGGTGTCCCAGGCGCCGGACGCCGCCGCCGCGATGCTGCACGACACCACCTCAGACCTCTCGCAGGGCGATGTGCTGGGACTTGTATGGCTGCGCTCCCACACGTCATCGGTGAACCAGTGCGCGGTGCCGCCGCAGGGCCAGCTCGCCCTCGCGACCGGGAACCCGGGCAGCGCCTTCGTCAACGGCACGTCGTCCTCGTCGTGCCACGAGCGCACGCTTGCCGCGAGCCCCCTCGCGGTCCCCGACTCGCTGGCCGGCGTGCCGGTGTGGACGTTGATTCTGGGCGTGGTTATCGCGCTGGTTGCGCTGGTTGCGATCGGCGGGGGCGTCCTGCTGTTTCGCCGGCCCCGCGGGTCGCCCTCGCCTCCGCCCGACCCGGCGCCGCAGCGGCCTGCGCCAGCTCCGACGGTCGGCGGGTCGCCAATCGGCGATCCACAGAGGCCGTGGCAGGCGGGGGTCGCCTCGCCCGACCCGCCGGCGCAGGTGCATCCAACGGACGAGTAGTCGGAGGCTACGTCACCTTGAAGTGCGCGACCATGCCCAGGCCGACGTGCCCGGGCAGCCTGCACAGCAGGTTGTACGTCCCGCGCGGAAGATTGACCGTGATCGAGACACGCGCACCGGCAGGGATTCGGGCGATCTGGCCGTACCGCTTGCCCTTGCGGCCGATGTACAGCATGTGATCATCCTCACCGGCGTTCCAGGTGTTGAACTTCACCGCGCCGTGCGGAGCGCTGAGCCGGCCCGTCAGATGGATGTAGTACTCACCTTCGACGACCGCGACCGGCACCGGCGTGCGCGCTGAGCTGCCCGGCACGCTCATCAGCCAGATACTCGATGCCGCGATCGCGAGCAGCAGCAGACGCCCTTGCATACGTCTCGGTGTAGGGGAGAGGCGCCGGCGCGGCGTGCCCCACGCGGGTGATCTAGATGCTGGAGCGGCGTGAACGCATAGGCGGCGAGACCAGATCGACGGCCGCCGACAGCCCGACGCCGGCGACCAGGCCACCGGCGATATCGGAGATCGTGTGGATGCCCTTCAGCTGGATCGCGATCACGGTCACGATCACGAGGCCGTAGAACGCCGCTCGACGGCGGGGCCAGAGCTCGATCGCGACCTGTGCGATCAGCACCGACCGTAGCACGTGGCCGCTGGGGAACCCAGGATCGACGAGCTGCTTGCCGATCAGCTCGATGGCGAGCCCGGCGACAAAGGCGCCTCCCCAGGCGAGGGCCCGGCGCCGCTGGCGCCGGGACCCGAGCAGCACGCATTCTGCCCCGAAGATCAGGGTGCTCAGCACCGGCCCCAGAAGCAGCGTGTCGACCGCCAGCCACTCGTTCAGCCAGGTGAGGAGGAACGGGTGGGAGCGCTGCGGCCCATGGGCCAGCGGAGCGGCGTGGTCGCGCAGCAGGTCGTCGAGCCAGCCGGTGGCGCCGCTGGCGACCAGGCCCGCGATCACGAGCAGGGCCACGGCGCAGACCGCCACGCGCCGGCCGGGCGTCCGCAGCCCCCTGCGGGCCCCTGCCGGTGCGGCTCCCGGGCGGCGGGCGGCTTCGGGTGTTGGGGCCAGCTCGGTCATCACGGAATGATCTACTTGTCGCCCTGGCAGTCCACTGTACACTGGCGTGCGTGGGCAATAGACCGCGGGCCGGCAGTCCGCGTTCTCCGACTGACCGGGAGCCGAATGAGTCTTCGACCTGAACTGACCTTCCGCGGTGCGCTCGCGGCCATGCTCAGGTGGTGGTGGGTGATTGCCATCGTGGCCATCGGGTTCGGCGTCGTGGCCCGCCAGATCGCGAGCTCGCGGCAGCACGGGGCATACCGGGCCACAGTCACTGTGCGCGAGGTCGAGTTCGACATGAGCGGCTCCAATGGACGGTACTCGCTGCCGCGGGTGGTGCAGCCCAAGGTGCTGCCGGATCCCGCGAGCTACGGGTTGTCGGCCGCTGTCGCGAACGCCGCGCAGGCCCTCGGCGTGCCGCAGGGGATCGTGCGAGACGCCGTCTCGGGCAAGGCGCTCGACGCCACCGAGGCCCAGCTGGCCTACGACGCGGACTCCGCAGCCGCCGCCCGCAGGGGCGCAGCGGCCTACGCCGCCGCCTACGTGAAGGTGCGCCAGGGCGAGCAGATCTCGATGCTGACCACGGCGCTGAATAGTGTGCCGGCCGTCGCCGACACCTCCGGTGGCCAGGATGCACACCTGGCGATCACGAATGCGCTCGCTGCGGTGCCGAACCAGATCACCGTCGGCGGCGACCCCAGCGTGGAGAAGCAAACGGCTTCCATCAGCCCGGCCGCCGCCTTGCTGGCGGGTCTGATGACCGGGCTGGCGACGGGCGTCCTGCTCGCGCTGGCCCTCCAGCGGTTCGATCCGCGAGTGCGCAACGCATCCGCGCTCGACCCGGCAGACATGGACGTGTATGACTCGACCCCCGCGGGTATCGCCGGGCTGCGCGTCGACCTGGAGCTCTCGGCCGTCAGATCGGACGGTGGCGTCGTCGCGGTGGTTCCCACCGACAATCGGCGCGGTGTCCGCGCATCCGCGGCCGAGCTGGCTCACGCGTTTGCGGCAGCCGGGACGCCGGCCCTCGTCATGGATGTGGCGCCGGATGGGGGCGGCTCCGGCGTGCGGAGCTTCCTCGACGGCACCGACGACGCGCTTGCCGTGCATCAGATCGGTGAGAACCTGCGCGAGGTGGCCGCCGGCGCCAGCGCCCAGTCGGACGAGACGCTCTTCTCGTCGTCCCGGGTGTCTGACCTCCTCCTCGAGGCCCGCAAGCACGCCGACGTGGTCGTGATTGCGACCGCCGCGGTGTCGGATCACCCAGGTTCGCTCCTGGTGACAGGGCTGGCGGATGGTGCGGTCGTCGTGCTGCGGCCGGCGAGCCGCTGGCAGGATCTCGACCGGTCGGTCGAGCGAGTGCGGCGCGCGGCGCGGACGTCGCTGCGGCTGTGGTTCGAGCGCAAGCCGCTCGAGCCCGGCGCGCGGGCGGCCTCGAGCCGCGTCGAGCCCGCGCCGGTCCGGGCATCGTCGTAGGGGCGCCGATGTCGACGCTCGCCCTCCCTTCGCGCCACGGCGCCGTCCCGGTGGGCGTTCGCCTGCCGCGGTCGCTGACGTGGTTGGCGGCGATCGGCTACAGCGGCGCGCTGTTCGTGCTCGCCACATCGTCGAACCGCTTTGCCGCCTACGCGGCGTCGGCGCTCCTGATCGGGCTGATCGTGCTGTTCGTCGTGCGGCCGGTCTCGGGCCTGGTCGGCGTGCTGCTGATCTTCCAGAGCGCCGACCTGTGGGCGGACGGCAGGCTCGTGACCGTCGGCGGGTTGAAGTACAACCTGTCGACCGGGATCACGATCATGCTCCTGGTCGTCGGAGGCGCCTACCTCATCGAGAACTGGCGTGAGGTGCGCCGAGCTCCGTCGGTCTGGCCGTTCATCGCGCTGACGGCGGTGGCGGCCGTCAGCCTCGTCCACGCCCCGGACCTCGGGCTGGGGGTGTCCGAAGTGGCGCGATTCGCCCAGATCGGTGTGCTGTACGCCCTCGTCTACACCGTCTGTCGGACACGCCTCGACATCCAGCTGGTGCTGGGGGCCCTCTTCACCTCGGTGCTCGGCGTGATTGGCGTGGCAATCTGGCAAACCGTCAACAGCGGCGGCCGCGCGGGGCTCGGCCAGTTCCAATTCGACCGCGCGACCGGCGGCTTCACCGGCCCGGACGAGCTCGGCATCATCCTCGGCGTCCTGCTGTGCGCGGCGATCCCCCTCCTGCTCGGCGGACGCCTACGCTGGTGGGCGCCGCTGCTCGCCTGGACAGGCGTCGCCGGCGTCGCGCTGGTCGGCTCCTACACGCGCACCGGGTGGATCACGTTGATCGTCGGGCTGATCGTGATCGGGATCATTCGCTACCGCACGCTGCTCTTGATCGTTCCGCTCGTGGTGGGCGCCCTCGTGCTGGCCGTCCCTAATACCGTGCACCGGTTCAACGACCTCAGCCAGGAGCAGACGGCGCAGGACAGCGGCAACACATTCGTCAGCCGAGTCGGCCTCTGGCGGCAGAATCTTCCGAAGGTCAACCAGGAGCCGGTGATCGGCCACGGCTGGGGCTCGATCGGGGTGACCGCCGGCAGGCTCACACACAGCGACTACGTGCGGACGGCCGTCGAAACCGGGTTGCTCGGATTCGGGGCATTCGTCGCGCTGCTTCTGAGCGGGTTCATCGGCGCTGTGATGGCGCTGCGGCGGACGCTCCGCTACCGGCCGCGCGGCTTGCTGACGGCCGTGTCGGTCGGAGGAGTCGGCGTCTCGGTCGTCTACATGCTGGCGAGTGCGGACTCGAATCTGGTGACAAAGCCGGTGGTCGCCGGTGCCGTCTGGGTTGTGATCGGGCTGTCGCACGTCGCGGGCGTAGTTCGAGCTCCCGCACCGTGATCCCCGGCCGATAGGCTAAACGGGTGCGTGTCGCGGCGATCTACGACATCCACGGCAACCTGCCCGCGCTGGACGCGGTGCTCGAGCAGATCGCCGAGGAGGAGCCCGACGTCGTGCTGGTCGGCGGTGACTCGGCGGCCGGCCCGATGCCCGCGGCGACGCTTGACCGGCTGATCGCGCTCGGCTGCAGGGCGCGCTACATCCGCGGCAACGCCGACCGCGAGCTGGTCGACCCGTCGTCGGGCGACGACATCTGGGCGCGCCGCGCCCGCTGGGCGGCGGCATCGCTGACCGCCGCGCACCGCGAGCTCCTGACCGCGGCGTCGCTCCGGGTGGTGCTCGACGTGGAGGGCCTCGGCCGGACGCTGTTCTGCCATGGCTCGCCGCGCAGTGACGAGGAGATCATCACACGCCTGACGCCGGAGGCGCGACTGCGACCGATGCTGGAAGGAGTGGACGCCGACATCGTCGTCTGCGGTCACACTCATGTGCAGTTCGACCGGCGGGTGGCCGGGAAGCGGATCGTCAATGCGGGCAGCGTGGGGATGCCGTACGAGGGCGATCCCGGCGCACGCTGGGCGATGCTCGGCCCGGACGTCTCGTTGTGGTGCACGGACTACGACCTGGACGCTGCCTGTGCGCAGATCCTCGCCGGCGGCATGCCGGGCGCGGACGAGCTTGTCGCCGACCTCCGGGCGCCGCCGACCGCCGAGGAGGCCAGCCGCCACTTCGAGCAGCTTGCCGGCTGACCTGTCCGGCCGCTCAGGCGAGGACGTTACGGCGGACGAGTTGGTCGACCGTGCCGAGCTGCAGCCGGCCCGCGTCGCGCTGGTGCTCGAGCCAGGCGGCGTACTCGCGCAGAGCGTCCTCCGGCACCGCCAGGTTCTTCACGGGCGGCCCGACGATGTGCGCGAGCCATGCCAGGTCGCGGCCGGCGTCCAGGCAGCTCTTGCGTGTCTGGTCGATCAGCTGTGACGCGGTGAGGTTCGCCATGTTCGACACCGGCAGCAGGTAGAGCAGGCCGGGGTCGCGGATCGGCGGGATCGAATCGCCGTGCTGGTGCCCGCCCCGGGCGTACCAGTGGTTCGCGGCGACGACGGCCGCGGCGCGTGGATCCTCGTGTGAGAACGGGTACGCGAAGCCGGGTGCGGCGAACCCGCGGTCGACCAGGTCCTGCTTGGCGCCGAGCACCTCGTGGTCGAGCCGTCCGGCGCTGACGTCGCTCAGGCGAGGGTGCGTGCGCGTGTGGTTCGAGATCTCCCAGCCGGCGTCGGCCAGATCGCCTACCTGATCCCAGGTCAGGGCGGGCTCCGGCACCAGCGGCGTGGCCCGCCGCGACACGAACCAGGTGGTCACGTACAAGGTGGCGACCATGCCGTGAGCCTGCAGGATCGGCAGGGCCGCGGAGTGGACGGTCTGCCAGCCGCCGTCCCAGGAGAGGGCGACCGTCGGCACCCGTGGCCGCGACTGCGCGGCGTGCGTGCTGGCTCCGCAGCCGGCGGCCATGGCAGCGGCTGCGCCGGCGCCGCCGAGCAGCACGGATCGCCGGGTGAGTGCAGCGCGCGTCAGCATCCGCGCGGGCGACTGTACCAGCAGTGTGGGCTCGCTATGCGGCGGCGGTGTGCATCGCGGCGGAGCGGCGCTCGGCGGTGCGCGCGGCCTCGAATGCGCGATGGATCTGGGCGACGCACTCCGCGGTAAAGCGGCCGTCGCGCAGCGCGCGGTCGATCAACGCGAGCGCCTGGGCGTCGTGCCGGTTGATGGCCTGTGCCATGGTCGGGGTCTCTTTCGGGTTGGAGCCGAACGGGGTAGTCGGAAGGTGCCATGTCAGGCCGTGGGCGACAACCCCCATTCGAGGGGCGATTGAAGATTGCCCAAGCCGGGTATCGCCAGCGGTGTTCGACGGATCGCCGGCGGCGTCCCGGATCAACTCCGGGGGGCGCGCCGCCGGCGGGTGCAACTCCGCGGGGCGGTGTGTCGTCGTGCCCAGGCACTCGCCCCGCGGTCCTTCCATGTTTGGGGCCGGCGGGCGGTGGGGCAATGGCCGCCACCTATGCTCCTGTTTGACCTTGCGTCCCGGGCATGCGCCAGGGCGATGTGCGTGCGCGACGGCCACGACTGGGTACGCGTACGGGCCCGGCTTGGCGACACGATCGTCGTGCGGACACAGTGCTACCGCTGCCGCACCGTGCGACGCGTCGAAGGCGCCTGGCTGGACGTCCGCCGGGCGGCCTGACCCCGTGCCCGCTACGATCTGGTCGGTGGCGATGGAGCTCGCCCTTGACCGCCGTTCCGGCTGATAGCTCCTACGACAACTCGTAGGAGGTATCAGCCGGAACGGCGGTCAAGGGCGAGCTCCATCGCCACCGACCAGATCGTAGCGGGCACGGGGGTCAGGCTGCCCGGCGGACGTCCAGCCAGGCGCCTTCGACGCGTCGCACGGTGCGGCAGCGGT
>DATLLX010000102.1:0-22110 GCA_035537595.1 Gaiellales bacterium
CAGCGCCTCCGGCTCCACCGACGCCGTCTCGGGCGTGGCCCGTTACGAGTACCGCAGCTCGTCGAACAACGGCTCAACCTGGAGCGCAACGGTGGTCGGCAGCTCCGTGCAGTTCACCGTCGTGGGCAAGTACATCGTCCAGTTCCGCACCGTCGACAACGCCGGCAACACCACCGCGTGGGCGCCGGCGGCGAGCGGCAGCGCGAACACCGCCTGCATCAAGTAGGCGCTCAGGCCTCGGTGAGATGGGCGACCGCGGTGATCTCGACCCGGAAGCCCTCGGCCAGCCCGGCCTGCACCGTCGCCCGCGCGGGCAGCCCGTGCGGCCCGATCCGCTCCAGGTAGACCGCGTTGTAGGCCGCGAAGTCGGCCATGTCGGTCAAGAACACCTGCACGCTGATCAGCGTGTCCAGTCCCGCGCCGGCGGCCTCGAGGGCCTGCTCGACGTTGTCGATCGCCACGTGCACCTGCTCGGTGATGTCGTCGGGAACGCTGCCGTCGGCGCGCATGGCGACCTGACCCGCCACCCAGACGACGCTGCCGTAGGCGACGGCGGGTGAGAACCAGGCGGGCGGCTGCTTTCCGGGGATGGTGACCAGCTGGCGCGGCATCTCGGCTCCTCTCGGCGGTTGACGTCCAGACCCTACGGCAGATCGGGCGGCGGGCCGCGCGGCGGGTGGCTAGTGCAGACCGGCCATCACGTCGCGGTACTCCCAGGCCCGGTGGCATTCGCCCATCTCGGACAGCCAGAATGCGAGCACGCTGGTCTCGTCGTCGGCCACGTCGAGGCCGAGGTCGCGGGCCAGGTTCGCAAACCCCGGCCCGGGCCGGCTCTCGCCGTGTTCCTGCACGACGATCGCGCTGATCATCGGCAGCCCCTGCTGCAGCTCGAGCAGATCCAGCTGTCGCAGCATGTCCGCCATCTCCTCGCCATGAGGATCGAGGTAGGGGTGTCCCCTGCGGTCGGCGTCCGCGGCCAGCTCGGCGTAGGTGTAGCGCCCCCGTTCGCGAGCGCGGGTGCGGAGCAGGATCCGCATCTCGCGGCGCAGGGACTTCCAGGTGACTGCACCCATTCGCCACGAGGCGTCGAGCACCCCGGGCCGCCGGAGGCCGACCGCGGCCGCATCCTTTCGCTGCTGAGGCGTCAGCGGATCTCGTGGCGTCGCCCGCTCCGACCGTCTGATCAGCGGCATCGCCCCAGTCTAGGACAGGTCACGCGGGCTCAATCCCAGGGAGCGATGTGTGCGTCGATGTCGCCGCGCACCAGGGCGTAGACGACCGCATCGGCCCCGCGGCCATCGATCTGGAGGTAGCAGCGGAGGTGGCCCTCCCAGCGGAACCCGGCCCGCTCGGCCACCCGATGCGACGGAAGGTTGTCGGGCTCGGTCAGCGCCTCGATCCGCTCGACGCCGGCGTCCCGGAGCGCCCAGCGTGAGAGCAGCATGACCGCGGTCGATGCCAGTCCGCGGCGGCGTGCGGATTCGACGACCCAGTACCCGATGCCGACGTTGCCGGGCTGGAGGTTGAAGACCAGGCCGGGGAGGTCGACGGCCGCCTCGCGGCGCACGATCCCCGATTCGAGCCGGGGCCGGAACAGCAGCCCGACGTACCCGAGCGCGGCATCCGTCCCATCGTCGACGATCGCCAGCGACAGCCCCTCGCCCGCCGCGGAGCGCTGCCGCTGGCGTTCGATCCATTCCCGGGCTTCGTGCTCCGAACAGGCCCTGCCCTGGCGGGCGCAGTCGGCATCACGCTGCTCCCACGGGCGAAGCCGCACCCCGTCCTCCGCCAACGGCGGGTCGGGGTAGGGGAGTGAGGTCGCCGGAGACACCCCGAGACTACGCCTGCCCGGCGACCCGCCGGCTAGTAGCGGCGGCTGGCGTCACCGACGGCGCCGGCGCCCTGCAGTGCTCCCACCACCTGCTCGCTGGTCATCGGCTGCGAGAACATCGGGTAGTCCTGGCTGACCGCGGCGCGCTGCTCCTCGGAGCTGGTGGCGGCCGTGCAATCGGTCAGGGTGATCACGTCGTAGCCCTTCTCGTACGCGGTGCGCATGGTCGACTCCACGCAGCAGTTGGTCAGGAAGCCGCCGAGGACGACGGTGTCGACGTCGCGGCTGCGCAGGATGAAGTCGAGGTTGGTGGTCGCGAACGTGTCCAGCCCGCGCTTGCCCTCGACGATGATATCGGCCTCGGCCGGGGCCATCTGCTCGCAGATCTCGGCGCCCCAGGTGCCCTTCACGAACGCGTTCGAGTCGATCACGCCCTTCAGGATGCCGTACACCTTGTCGGGATCGCCGAGCTCGCCGTAGCCGGGCGCGAACGAGATCGGTGCGTGGACGATGGTGGCGCCCGCCTCGCGGGCCTCGTCGACCAGCCGCCGGGTGTTCTCGAGCATGCCGGTCTCGTCCATCACCTCCTTGACCGCGCCGTGCAGCGCGCCGCCGTCGCTGGTGAAGTCGTTCTGGTACTCGACGAGCACCACAGCCGTCCTGGCGGGATCGATGTCCATGACGCCCCCTTGCCCCTCGTGGCCTGCGTAACGATCGTGCCCGGACACCCTAGCCCCTGGCGCCGGTCACTGCACGTCGGCGCTAGTGATGCATGCGGGCGCGGCCGTACTGGGTGTCGCGAGCCGGCCTGGCCGGCGTCGTCCGGGCCGGCTCGGCGGGCGCGGCGGCCTGCGGGGCAGGCGCAGCCGGAACCTCGACCTCGATGCTGGTCGTGGTCAGGTGCGGCTGGCGGCGGAACTCGCCGCGGCTGCGCGCGATCTCGGATGCCGTGGCGTCGCGGCCTGGGGTCGCGCGAAGCACGATCAGCTTTTCGGTTGAGTCGGACATCTGGCCTCCCTGGCCCGGGGGATGGACAATGCACCCCGGTCATCGGCCGCCGCGGCCCCGGCCTTTACTCCTCGATCCGCGTCCGCGGGCGCACGGCCGACATGCCGTAGCGGGCGAACCGCACCAGCAGGATCAGCGCCCCGATCAGGGCCGTGGCCGCGCCGACGGCGAAGAAGGCGACGCCCAGCGCGATCGCCTGGGCCGGGGTGGTGGAGTCGCGCAGGAAGTAGACGAACACCGCCTCGCGGACGCCGATGCCGTTCAGCGACACGGGCAGGATCAGGGCCGCAAACAGCACCGGCGCGGTGGCGAAGATGGAGCTGGTGGTGACGTCGTCCAGGCCGAGAGCCTTGACCAGCATGACGATGACGAAGATCCGCGTCACCTGGACGACGACTGCCAGCGCGAACACGGCGCCCAGCGTCGCGCGATGCTCGCGGTAGGCGTGCAGCGCGTCGTAGAACCGCTCGCCGGCAGCCAGCCGGCGGCCGTCGACCCGCGGCTCCAACCACCGGGCGGCGAACCCGCGCAGCCGGGGCGAGAACAGCAGCGCCAGCACCACCGCGGCCGCGACCCCGAACACCGCCTCGGCGATCAGCACCTCGATGCCGCCGGCCGAGTGGCCGCCGGCCGCGTAGGCGACCACTGCCAGGCCGACCAGCGAGACCACCCCCACCAGCCGGTCGATCAGCACCGAGGCCACGGCCTCCGGCGCATCATGGGTGCGGCGCCCCAGCTCCACGGCGCGCACGGCGTCTCCGCCGATCGCCGCCGGCAGGAACTGGCCGGCGAACAGGGCGACGAAATAGGTGCGGGTGAGCCAGGCTGTGCTCACGTCGTGGATGCCCTTGGCCGACAGCAGCAGCTTCCAGCGAAACGCCATCAGCGGCACGGTCAGCGTGTTCACCACTATCGCTCCCAGCACCCACGAACCGTCCGCACCGCTCAGGGTGTCCCAGATCTTGCGCGGGTCGCTCAACCACAGCAGGGCGGCCAGGATGACCGCAGAGGCGATCGCCTCGGCCGCAACCCGCGTCCGCCGGCTCACCGCGTGAACGCGGCGTGGAGCTTGGTCAGCGCCGCCAGCGCATCGTCGATGTCGCGGTCGGAGTGCCCTGCCGCCAGCGGCAGCGAGAGCACCTGCGCCCCCGCCCGCTCGGTCTCGGGCAGCGAGACGCCCGGGAACCGGTCGCGGTACCAGGTCAATGTGTGCACGGGCAGGAAGTGCAGCCCCGTGGAGATGTTCTCGGCCATCAGCGCCGAGGCGTAGCGGTCGCGGTCGGCTCCGGCCAGCTCCGGGTCGATCCGCACGACGTAAAGATGGTAGGCGTGGTCGCCCAGCTGCGGGCGGCCGATCGGCTCGATGCCGGCCAGCGGGGCGACCCCGCGGTCGTAGCGGTCGACGAGCGCCTCGCGGCGGGCGCGCAGCTCGCCCACCCGGTCGATCTTGGGCAGCGCCACCGCGGCCTGCAGGTCGGCCAGGTTGGCCTTGAACCCCGGCCGCAGCACGTCGTAGTGGCCGAGCGTCCGGGTCTGCTGGCGCAGCCAGGGGTCGCGCGTGATGCCGTGCGCGCGGAGCAGCCGCAAGGCGGCGTCGAACTCGTCCGAGGCGGTGGTGACCACCCCGCCCTCCCCACCGGCCAGGCTCTTGGTGGCGTACAGCGAGAAGCAGGCGAAGTCGCCGATCGCGCCCACCTTGCGGTCGCCCACGGTCGTCTCGACGGCGTGCGCGGCGTCCTGCACCACGGTTACCCCGCGGTCGCCGGCGATGCTGCCGATGGCGGCCATGTCGCAGGGGCCGCCGGCGAAGTGCACCGGCACCACCGCCCGGGTGCGCTCGGTGACGGCGGCCTCGAAGGCGGCCGGATCGAGGTTCAGCGACTCCGGGTCGATATCGACGAACACCGGCGTGGCGCCGGTGTGCACGATCGCGTTCGTGGTCGCCGGCCAGGTGAAGGAGCTGGTCACCACCTCGTCGCCCGGGCCGACGCCCGTGGCGACCAGCGACAGGTGGATGCCGGTCGTGCACGAGGACGTGGCGATTGCGTGCGGTGCGCCGGTGTACTCGGCGAACCGGGCCTCGAGCTCCCTCACCCGCGGCCCCGATGTCAGCCAGCCGGAGCGCAGGGTGGCAACGACGGCCTCGATCTCCTCCTCGCCCAGCAGCGGCGGGGCGAACTCGAGCAGCGTGTCACGGACGGGCGTGCCGCCGTCGATCGCCGGCCGTGTCTCTGAGATGCTGCTCATCGAACCTCGAATCTCACCGCCTCGGTGGCGGTTCTCGCTCGCTCGAGCGCCTCCTGCAGGGTGGGCGCGGTCTCAAGCACGTAGCCGGCGCGGTCAGTGGCGACGCGAAGCGGCCCGTACACGTGCCCGGGGGAATGATAGAACGTCGCTCCGGAAGGCCCGTCCGCCGAGGCCAGCGTCCCCTCGGGGGCGCGCAGGAAGCGGATCACGCCGGCGGCGGCCGGCTGCGGGCGCAGCGCAGCCGGGTCGACCGCCATCCCCAGGGCGGCCCGCACCGCGGCGTCGGCCAGATCGACGCCCGTCACCCGCCGTGCCAGCTCCGAGTCGTGGCCGCCGCCCAGCCGGGCCGCCACCTCCATCACCACCGGACCGTCGGGCCCGAGCACGAGCTGCACGTAGGTGGGACCGGCCTCGACGCCCAGCGCCGCCACGGCCGTGGCGGCCACCCGGGCGGCCGCATCGGCGCCCCCGCCGGCGGGGAACACGTGCATCTCGCAGACACCGGGAGCATCGGCGAAGTGCACGCGGTCGGTGACCATCACGGTGGCCGGGCCGTCGCCCGTGACGAAGCCGTTGACCGTCACCTCAGGCCCGGCCACCCATGCCTCGTAGAGCACCGTGCCCGACCGGGACGCGGCCCGCGCCCGGGCCTCGGCCTCGGCCAGGCCGCCGGGGTCGCCGACGATCGACAGCCCCCGCTGTCCCTGGCGGTCGACCGGCTTGACGGCCGCCGGATAGGAGGGCGGGCCGGTCAGCGACCAGGCCGGCTGGGCGACGCCGGCCTCCTGCAGGAACCTGCGCTGCAAGAGCTTGTCGGTCACCCGCTCGGCGACGATCGGCGACAGCGGGTGGGCCACCCCGGCCTCGGCCGCGGCCTCGGCGGCGATCCGCACC
Source organism: Gaiellales bacterium (assembly GCA_035537595.1). GTDB lineage: Bacteria > Actinomycetota > Thermoleophilia > Gaiellales > JAICJC01 > DATLLX01. The sequence goes on from DATLLX010000102.1 coordinate 5,981, forward strand.
GGCCAGTCCGTGCCCGGCGCGATCAGGCCGTCGGCGGCATGCCGGCGGGCCACGTCGGCGACCCCGGCCAGATCCTCGCTCGAGACGGCGACATCGGCGCGGGCGGGATCCGAGTCGCAGACGACGGTGCGGACGCCGAGCGCGTGCGCGGCATCGATCGCGTGCCGCTGCGACGGCCCGCCGCCCAACACGATCAGGGTCGGGGTCAGACCGCCTGGGTGGCCGTCTCGCCCGCCAGGACCGCCTGCCACCACTGGGGGTTCTCCCGGTACCACTCGATGGTGCGCCGCAGACCGTCCTCGAAGGCGATGCTCGACCGCCAGCCGAGCAGCTCGGCCGCCTTGTCCGTCGAGCCGATGTGGCGGTCGACCTGCCCCGGACGGTCCTCGGTGTGCTGCTTCAGGCTCGCCGGCTTGCCCAGCTCGGCCAGGATCATGTCGGCGATCTGCTCGACCGACTCGTCGACGCCGGTGGCGACGTTGATCGTCTCGCCGACGATCCGCTCCAGCGGCACCTCGCAGGCGGCCGTGATCGCCTCGGCCGTGTCCGAGACGTGCAGCCAGTCGCGGCTGGCATGGCCGTCGCCGTGCACGGTCAGCGGCTGGTCGGTCAGCGCCTGGATGATGAAGCGCGGGATCAGCTTCTCGGGGTGCTGGTAGGGCCCGTAGTTATTGAACGGCCGGATCACCGTGATCGGCATGTCGTAGGTGCACCAGTACGAGTACGCCAGCCGGTCGCCGCCGGCCTTCGTCCCGGCATAGGGCGAGCGCGGGTTGAGCGGGTGGTTCTCGTCCATCGGGTCGCTCTCGGCGGTGCCGTAGACCTCGGATGAGCTGATCAGGATGAACCGCTCCACCGGGTGCTCGCGCATGGCGTCGAGCAGCACCTGGGTGCCGACCACGTTGGTGGTCACGAACTCGGCGCCGCCCTGCTCGATCGACTTCGAGACGTGCGACTCGGCGGCCGCGTTGACGATCACGTCGATCCGGTCGAGCGCCTCGGTGACGTCGCGCAGGTCGCGGATGTCGCCCTTGATGAACCGCAGCCGCTCATGGCCCATCACGTCTTCCAGGTTGGCCAGGTTGCCCGCGTAGGTCAGCGAGTCCATCGTGACCACCTCGTGGTCGGTGGCGGCGAGCAGGTAGCGGATCATGTTCGAGGAGATGAACCCGGCGCCGCCGGTGACCAGAATGCGCTTCAACGAAACTCCGCTCCTTCAGTCCAGCTCGCGGTCGATGTAGTAGATCGGGCGGCGCTCCACGTCGCGCTGGATCCGCTGGAGATGCTCGCCGAGCACCGCCATCAGGAATCCCTGGAGGCCGAGAACGAACAGCACCAGCCCGCCGAGCAAGAGCGGGCCGGGGAAGTTGCCGTGCCGGATCCAGTAGATCATCCCCCAGAAGCCGACCACGGACGCGGTCAGGATACCGCCGATCGCCAGCACGGCACCCACCCACTGCACCATCTGGGGCCAGAAGCCGGTCAGCACATGCAGCGCCAGCTTGACCAGCTTGGTCACCCCGTAGCGGCTGGAATCGGCCCGCGCCTGGTGGGTGAGATCGACCTCGACCACCTTCGCGCCGGTGCTGCAGACCAGCGCCTTGGTGAACTTCTGGCGGCCGATCCGGTGCAGCACGGGCTCCAGGGCATCGCGGCGGTAGGCGTTGAACGCGCAGCCGAAGTCCGAGATCGGCGCGCCGGTCAGCCGCGACAGCATGCCGTTGATCAGCTTCGACGGCAGCTTCCTGATCACGAGCGCGTCACGCCGGGTGACCCGGCGGCCGCTGGCCACGTCGGCGCCCTCGTCGATGGCGGCGACCAGCTTGGCGACATCGGCGGGGTCGTTCTGGAGATCGCCGTCCATCGTCACCACGATCGAGCCGCGGGCGCGGGTGATGCCGGCATGCATGGCCGGGTGCTGGCCGAAGTTGCGCTTGAACGAGATCACCCGCACGCGATCGTCGCGGTCGTGGAAGCTCGACAGGATCTCGAAGGTGCGGTCGGTGGAGCCGTCGTCGACGAAGATCATCTCGGCCGCCAGGCCCGCCTTGTCGATCGCCCGCACCAGCCCCGCGTAGAGCGGCTCCAGCGTCCGCTCCTCGTTCAGCAGCGGTACGACGATGCTGACCCTGGGCTGTGCCGCCGGCAGACGCGCCGGCTGTGCCGCGGCTTCGATCTCCACCGGCCAAGCGTACCGGTTCGTGCGGATCTGCACGGCCGGTCCCGGGGGTGAACAAGAGTCTCAGACACCGGGGTTCACCCCGAGGGGTGGAGGGGGGATGCGCACGCTTGACAGGTCGCGCCGGGCGGCGCAACGGCATACTTCTCCGTCATGCGCGCCTTCGTGTCGGCCCGCTGGCCGCTGCTCGTGGCGGCAGCGGCAACGCTCGCCTACGCCGTCTGCGTGCTGGGCTTCGGCCTGGTCTTCCGGCCGCTTCACAACGACGAGGGTGTGACCCTGGGGGTGGCGTCCAGCAAGTCGGTGCGCGGCGTGCTCGATCTGGCGATCAACTACCGGCACGGGCCGCCGCTCCACTACGTGCTGGTGCACATGTCGCTGCTGTGGCGGGACGACGTGCTCGGCCTGCGGTTCCCCTCTGCACTCCTGGGAATCATCTCGGTGCCGCTGGCCTACGGCTACGGCCGGGAGCTGCTGGGCCGCGCCGGCGGCGCCATCGTCGCCGTGGTGGTCGCCCTGTCGCCGGTGGTCGTCAACCTGGGCCAGTTCTCGCGCGGCTACACCGCGATGCTGGCCGCCACCTTCGCCAGCCTGTGGCTGCTGCTGGTGCTGACCCGCACCCGGCGGGCACGCTGGATCCTGCCCTACGCCGTGGTGGCCACGCTGCTGGCGGCATCCCATCCGTTCGGGCTGTTCGCGCTGTTCTCGGAGCTGATCCTGCTGGTGCTGCTGGGCTTCCTGCCCATGCTGCGGCACCGCGAGCGGCGCGACCGCCGGGCGATGGCGGTGGTCGGTGGGGCCGCGCTGCTGGGCGCTGCCGCGTTTCTGGCTCTCCGCCACGCCTACGCGCCGCTGCAGGAGAAGTACCACGTGGGCGAGGGCAGCAGCGTGGTCGACCCGCTGTCGTCAGCGTTCTGGGGCGATCTGGCCAAGGCCGTGACCGGGCACTCCAGCACCGTCCTTTGGATGCTCCTGATCGCGATCGTGCTGGCCGGCCTGGCCGTGCTGCTGGCGCGCGATCGGCGGGCAGCCCTGGTCTGTGCCGTATGGCTGGGACAGCCGCTGATCAGCCTCACCATCCTCACCGCGACGTCGAGCGATTTCGCGCCGGAGCGGCACCTCTCGTTCCTGCTGCCCGGCTACGCGGCGGCGGTGGCGGCCGTCGTGCTCGAGCTGGCCCGGCGGATCCCCCGCCACGGCGCGCTGGTGGCCGCGGCGCTGCTGACACTGTTCCTGACCCCGGGGATGGTGGCCATCGTCAACGACGTCGGCAACTTCACGCCCGGTCTGCGCGACGCCAGCCTGGGCATGGCGGCCCGGTTCGGCCCCAACGACGTGCTGCTGACCACCGCCGGCGGGTCGGAGCCGGGCGTGGCCTCACGGCTGTACGGCGCCTACGCGGTGCTCGAGGCGCCCGACAGCTCGCCACTCAGCGGCTGGGAGCACGTCGGCGACGCAACCCAGTGCGTGCTGATCGACCGGCTCTCCCAGCGGCCGGCGCCGGAGGCGGTGTGGCTGCTCCTGCGGCCGCCCGACCCGCCCGCCGTGGAGGAACAGCTGACGCTGCTGGGGGCCGACCCGGTGTCGGTGAACGGCGAGTTTGTGACAGCGCGGATCCCGCTTCGCCGGCACACCATCTACCGGGCGCTTCGGGCCGGTGCCCGCGCCTTCCGGGCGACGGCAGGCGTCAGCCAGCCGATCAGAGATTTCTCGACCGTGGCCGGCGTCTACCGCGTGGCGGCCGCCGAGGCTCGCGCCGGCAGCTGCCTGTAGCACCGCTCAGGACAGCTGTTCGTGCAGCTGCTGGGTGAGCACGCCGAACTCGAGCCGCTGGCCGGTGACCTCGCGCAGCAGCTGTTCGACGTCGAGCGACTGGCCCAGCTCCCACAGCTCGCGCAGCAGGGAGCCGGCGGCCCGCCGCCTGAACCAGTCGGCCCCGAACTCGGCCCGCAGGAACTCGACCAGCTGCGCCTCGAACGCCCAGGCGCGCAGGTAGCAGGTGGAGTAGAACCCCGGGTCGACGTCGTCGAGGTGGTCGCCGGGCGGGTGGGGCACGAGCAGCGCCGCCTCCAGCAGCTCGGCATAGCGGGCGGGCATGCGGTCGAGCGGCGCGCCGCCGTGCAGCTCGGTCTCATACCGCAGCTTGGCGGCATAGCGGCGGATGATCGTCAGCTTGGCCAACGCGGTGAAGCGGACGTACTCGTCCGGGCGCGGCACGTCGAGCCGGGCAGACAGCCAGGCCGGGTCGCTGACCAGGTGCTCGAGCAGGAACGCCCAGCCCTCGGTCACCCCGTTGTCGCCCAGCAGCCGGTGCTCGGCCGGCAGTGCCCGGGAGGCGTGCGCGAAGTGCTCCAGGTGCCCGGCCTCGTGGAACAGCGCCCGGTAGTCGTCGTGGCCGCCCTGGGGCAGCACCACCAGCACCACACGGTCGGGCACGCGCACGGGGGCGCAGAATGCCCGCGGCCGCTTGCCGGGCCTGGCCTCGACGTCCAGCTCGACGTTTCGCTGGCGGTCGAGGTCGATGCCCATGCCGCCCAGCGTCGCCCGCAGCGCGTGCAGTGCCCGTTCGGCCGGGAACGTGCCGTCGTACTCCGGCGCCCGCCACAGCCGCGACAGGTCCTGCGGCCCCGCGTTCTCCAGCGGCAGCCCCACCCGGCGGCGGAGGGCGTGGTCGATCCCGTCGCGGTAGAGCGCCTCGGTGTCGTGCAGGAACGCGTCCGTCTGGTCGGCCAGCTCGACCGGCCGGTAGCCGAACCGGTGGTAGAGCTCGAGCATGCTGGCGGCGCCGACGTCGGGCAGCAGGTCGCGCTCACGCTGGCCCTTCTCCCACAGCAGCGGGTTCAGCTCGCGGGCGGTGGTCTCCGCCCGGGCGGCGTGGAGCGCCGCGCGCCTCTCGGCGTCGGGCTCGTTGAGGATCCGCGGCCGCACCGCCAGATAGGGCACCTGCTCGCCGGAGGCGTGGACGGTCAGCGAGGCCTCGAGGTTGCCGACGGCATCGCTCAGCTCCTTGACGGCGTCGCCCAGGTAGGCCTCGGCGGCGAACCGCTGGAGCTCCAGCGGGGCGTTCTCCTCGCGGAGCTCGACCACCCTGTCCAGCGACACCATGTCCGGGTAGCGGGCGTACACGCGGGACAGGTCGAGCGTGCGCTTGCGGCCCGACCCGTGCAGCTGGTGCTCCTCCTCGAGCTCCGCCGTCATCGCCTCCAGCTGGTCGCGGTAGGGCTCGATCATGGACACGGCAGCAGGGTACCTGTGGCAGTTCGCCGGCGCATGGTCGCCCGGCGGGCGCGTCCTACACTGCGCCGGATGCCCCCTCTGACCCGCGGCCAGGAGCTCGAGCTGACGATCGACAGCCTGGCCTACGGCGGCCGCGGGGTGGCCCGCCACGGCGACATCGTGGTGTTCGTCGCCCGCGCGCTGCCCGGCGACCGCGTGCGGGCCAGGGTGACCAAGTGGAAGCGGCGCTACGCCGAGGCCAGCACGGTGGAGATGCTGCACTCCGGGCCCGGCCGGGTGCAGGCGCGCTGCCCGCACTTCGGCACCTGCGGCGGATGCTCCTGGCAGGACCTGGGATACGAGCGCCAGCTGGCGCACAAGCAGGAGCAGGTGGTCGACGCGCTGAAGCGGCTGGGCGGCCTCGAGGGCTACCGGCTGGAGCCGATCGAGGGTGCGCGCGACGTCTACGGCTACCGCAACAAGCTGGAGTTCTCATGGTCGTCGGGGCCTGCCGGCCCCTCGCTGGGCTTCCACGTCGCCGGTCGCTGGGACCGGCTGCTCCCCATCGACTGGTGCCACATCGCCTCGCCGCGGGCCAACGAGCTGCGACAGGCCTTCGAGGTCTGGGCCCGCGGCGCCGGCCTGACCGCGCACGACGGCCGCAGCGGCGAGGGCTATCTCCGCCACCTGGTGGTGCGGGAGGGACGCCGCACCGGCGACCTGCTGGCGGTCCTGGTCACCGTTCCCGGCGATGTGCCGGAGCCCGAGCGGTTGATCGACGGCCTGCCGGACGGCGTCACAGGCGTGCTGCACGCCGTCAACGACGGCGTGGCCGAGATCACCGCCGGCCTGGAGACGACGGTGCTGCACGGCCGCGACGGCTTCCGCGAGCGGATCCTGGGGCTGGAGCTGGAGCTGTCCGCCGGTGCGTTCATGCAGACCAACACCGAGATGTGCGACGTGCTGTACGGGCATGCCCTGGAGTACGCCGAGCTCCGCTCCGACGACGTGGCCTGGGATCTCTACTGCGGCGCCGGGGCGATCGGGCTGCTGGCGGCACGCAGCGTGCGCAGCCTGGTCGGGATCGAGATCGCTGAGGAGTCGGTGCGAAGCGCGCGTGCGAACGCAGCCCGAAACGGGATCCCCAACGCCGAGTTCATCGCCGGGGACGTCTCCCGGGAGCTGAAGCGGCTTCTCGAGCTGGCGGAGCGGCCGACGGTGGCCTTCGTCGACCCGCCGCGGTCGGGGTTGGCGCCCAAGGCGGTCAGGCGCCTGATCGAGCTGGCGCCGCAGCGGATCGTTTACGTCTCGTGCAACCCCACCACCCTGGCGCCGAACGGGCGCCAGCTGGTCGATGCCGGCTACCTGCTGGAGCGCGTCCGCCCGGTGGACATGTTCCCGCACACCCACCACATCGAGGCGGTGGCCAGCTTCAGCCGCGAATGAGCCGCCGGCTCAACGGGCGGCCGCCGGCGCCATCCGGATCTCCGGCAGGCCGGGATCCTCGACGGCGTCGGGGTGGAACAGGTGGGCCAGCTGGGCCACGCCCTCGGCCAGCCGGGGAGCGGGGCGAGCGTAGTAGGCGTTGGCATCGACCGCCACTGCGGGCGCCGGCAGGTCGAGCCCGGCCGCCTCACGCGCCGCGCGCCGGGCGTCGAACCCGCACGGCGCCAGCACCAGCAGCTCGGGGTCGGCCGCCCGCACATCGTCCCAGGTGATCGGCCGCGATGGCTGGCCCGCGCGACCCAGCAGCTCCTGCGCTCCGGCCAGCTCGACCATCTCGGGGAGCCAGTGCCCGCTGGCGAACGGTGGGTCGAGCCACTCCAGGACGACCACTCGTCGCGGTGAGAGCGGGTCGACGGCGGACGCAGCCGCCCAGATCGTGCGGCGCATGCGGGCGATCACCGCATCGGCGCCGCCGCATGTGCCCAGCCGGTTGCCGATCTGCCAGATCGAGAGCTCCACCTCGCCGACCGTTCGCGGGTCGAGGGACAGCACGTCGCACTCCAGCCGCTGCATCCGCCGTACGTTATCCCCCGACACGGCGCACACCGGGCACAGATCCTGCGTGATCACGAGGTCGGGACGAAGCTCCGCCACCAGCTGCTCGTCCAGCGCGTAGAGCGACCCGCCCTCGGCCAGGGCGTCACGCACCGCCCGGTCGATGTCTGCCCCCGCCAGCTCGGCGCTGTCGATCCTGGCCGCGGTGACGGCGGGAAGGCTGCGCACCTCGGGCGGCCAGTCGCACTCCTCGGACCGGCCGACCAGCTGGCCGCCCAGTCCCAGCGCGGCAACGATCTCGGTCGCGCTGGGAAGCAGCGAGACGATGCGCATCGGGTATTCCTAGCGCAGGGCGGCGATCAGCGCAGGCGCCCAGGGGCTGCCGATGCCGGTCACCTCGTCCCAGCCGCTGCGTGTGGCCAGCGAGCTGTCGTGATCGAGCGAGCGCAGCCGGGTGACGACATGGCCGCCGGCGTCCAGGCCGTTTCGCAGCACCGCCAGCGTGCCGTCGCTGGGCACGATGTCCCGGAAGGCGGTGGAGCGAAGGCGGTACAGGTCGGCGTTCAGGAACCCGTGGGAACGGCCGGCGGCCTGGTTGGCGAGGCTTGCCATCGCCGCCATGATCGGCGTGGCCAGGCTGGTGCCGCCGATCCAGGAGTCCTTGACCACGGTGCCGCCGGTGGGCGTGCTCCAGCTCTGCGTGAAGACGACGCCGGTCTGGGGGTCGGCGACCAGCGCCACGTCGGGCTCAACCCGCCGGTAGCTGCCCTTCCAGGAGCCGTAGCCGTCGGGCACCACGCCGTTCTGGTAGGCGGGTCGGTCGTAGATGTGGCTGACACCGCCACCGGCCCCGTAGAGGAAGTCGCCGAATGGCGCCTGCCCCAGCCATTGGCTGCCGCTCCAGGTCCGCTCGCCGCTGCCCCAGCCGGTCTCGAACAGCCGCTGGCCGGAGTCCCCGATAGCCAGGCTGGTGCCGCCGACCGAGGTCACCAGCGGGCTGGAGTCCGGAAAGCCGGCCGAGAGCTTGCCCGTCGCCGCCAGGTTGTCACCGTCGTCGCCGGAGGCGAACAGCACGGCGATGCCCTGCGCCTTGGCCTGCTGGAACACGGCGTTCAGAGCCTTGATCTCGCCGCTGGAGGCATAGCTCTCGGGCATCCCCCAGCTGTTCGAGATCACGTCGGCCAGCCGGTTGTCGACCGCGTGGTTGAGCGCCAGGTCGAGGCCGCGGCTGTCGTTGGCGGCTCCCACGTAGACGATGTTCGCGCGGGGGGCGATGGCATGCGCCCACTCGACGTCGAGCGCCTGCTCGATGTACCAGTCCTGCATCACCGACGGGTCGTGGGGAAAGCGGTTGGTGCCTGGTGCGACCACCTGGCGGTAGCGGCTGTTCAGCCCGGGCAGCCCCTGGCGCTTCGAGAACGCCTCGATGTCCGTGCGGATGGTGGGCGAGAAGAAGGCCCCGGTGATCGCGATCGTGCGGCCGCGGCCGTCGATCCCCGTCGCATGCAGCTGATCGACGCCGTAGGCGGAGGAGATCTGGTGGGGCGTGTACCCGCAGACGATCCATTGCAGCGGGCGGCCCGGCGCCAGCGGATTGGGGAACGCCGTGCTGATCTTCTCGCCCCAGTAGCTCGAGCAGGGGCCGACCGACCTGCCCACCGGCGGCGGCGGGGCGGGCGTCGACCGCGGCTGTGCGAGTGCCATCGCGCCGTCGAGGCCGGTGATCGCCTGCACGTCGCCGGCCAGGGCAGCGGGGATCCGTGGCTCTGCATCCGGCCCCCGCACCAGATGGCCGTCGAGCGTGTACAGGCTCTCGTTGACCTGGAACGCCTGCTCGACCTGGCCGACGGTGCCGCTGGCGGTCACGAACAGCCGGTTGTGGGGCACGGACAGCAGGTCGAAGCCCTCGGTCTGCAGCCATCCGGAGACGTCCCGGACGCTGGACTGGGCCGGGGCGAACCGGGCCCGGAACTGCTCGGGCGTCAGCCACGCCTGGTAGCGAGGGCTGGACGGATCCTGCTGGTCGGCCAGCAGGCGCGAGAGGCTCGCCTGGTTGCGCCACCCAAGCCACACCGAGAACACCACCTTGACGCCGTTTCGCTCGTTGCCCGCCCGGTTGCCGGGCACCGCCCATCCCGGCACCGTGCCGGCCACCTGTGCGGTCGAGGCCGCCCGGGCGTCGGTCGCTGCGCCCCCGACCAGGGCTGCGCATGCGACGAGCGCAATCAGGCAGCGCGAGACACGGGTCGGAGCCATCGATCAAGCATCGGCCGCCGGGCGGCGCCGGATCAGTCCCGTTCGGGGGAACCGGCCCTCCCCCCGACGCGGGCCGCCAGCAGGTCGGCGTTCGCGCCCAGGAAGGCCAGCGACAGCAGTGGCAGCGCCGGCAGCGCGGCGTCCAGCGCGTAGGACAGCGCCATCGTGGCGCCGAAGGAGAGCGTCATCGCCGTCCAGGTCAGCGGCATCCGCAGCTGCAGCCGCTCCGACGATGCCAGAAAGAGGGCGAAGAAGATGAAGTCGCTGGCCCCGATCTGGGCGATGCCACTGCTGCCCAGCGGATGGAAGGCCAACGTGAAGGCGTTCAGCACGTTTTCGTGCTGCTCGACGATCACCTTGGTCGGGCCGGCGGCGACGCTGTAGATGTCGACGGCGGCGATCAGGAGCGCGATCGCCACCACCTCAGCGGTGGTCTGCAGCAGCGAGGCCAGGGCATAGCCGATGAAGGTCGCGGCGACCAGCTTGGTCAGCGTAGCGGGCGTCTCCTCCAGTCCGATGGCGATCAGAAGCGCGGTGGCGACGATCGCGACCACCGCGCCGACGAGCAGCTGGCCACCCAGCGGCCGCAGCGGCAGCAGCTCGCGGACGACCGCGGTCGCCAGCGGCAACGACACGGCCGCCAGCACCACCACCTGCAGCCAGGTGCCGACCTCGGGACCATGCGGGGCGAACAGGTCGAAGGCGGCGAAGCCGGTGAGCGCGCCGCCCAGGCGGACGGCGTCGGGGTGCGGAATGTCAGTACGGCGGAAGATTCTCGTACCACTCGCCGAGCACCTTGAAGGCCTGCCAGAAGGCCTGCTTCGCGTCGGTCTCGTTGAGCGAGGCGTCGATGTCGGGCGTGGCCAGCAGCTCCACGGTGGGCGTGAAGCGCTGGAGCTCCCCGGGCCGGTATTCGACCGGCTCCGCCAGTGGGAAGCCGAGCGTGTTGATGAACTCCACCGTCTCGGGCCCCATGGCCACCACCACCGCGGGCTGAACGATGTGCAGCTCGCGTGTCAGCCAGTCCCGGGCCCGGGCCAGATCGTCGTCGTCAGCCTGCACCTGTAGCTTCAGGCAGACGGTGCCATACAGCTTCAGCGGGTCGATCCGCAGCCGCTCCAGGCTCTTCAGCACCGCCTGCCCGGCCCGGCCGAAGAAGGCCACTCCCTCGTTCGCCTCGGCCGGCTGGGGACGGTACTTGACCATCATGATGTCGGCCAGCGGATGCCCGGTGCCGATCACCGGCGCCGTGGCCGGATGATGCTCGCTGACCCATTGGGCGATCTCGTGCCCGAGCGCGTTGGTCTCCTCGATCGCCCGCGCCTGGTACTTCTCGTAGATCTGGTCGTCGGCCGCGCTCACCTACGCAGTATTCCCCGGACCGGCCCGCTTTTCCTACCGCCGTGGGCGCGGGCGGCCGTCTGCCGGGGCGGTGGCGGCCACCTGATGCCGCTCCAGCAAAGAGATCAGCCGTGGTGGCCGGCGCGGATCAGATACCCGCCGAGATGCCTGGCGGCGATCTTGCCGCCCGGCCACCACAACGGCTCGTCGCTGACCTCGGCGGTCTCGCCGCGCAGCGCCGGCCTGCCGGGCCAGCAGCTGGGCCACCACGTCGGCCTGCTGCGCCGCCACCCCGCCCTGCTTGATCGGATGGTTGGTGATGTCGCCGACGGCGTAGACCTCGGCAGCGCCGGCAACCCTGCCGTACAGATCGGTGGGCAGGAACCCGTCCTGGTCGTTGGGCAGCCCGGGAATCGGGATCCCCCGCGCCGCGGGCATGCAGACGACGCGGTCGGCCGCGATCGTCTGCGGTGGCATCAGCATCAGGCTCGACCCGTACACGCCGACCGGATAGGTCCCGGTGTGCAGGACGATGCCGCTGTCGTCCAGCAGCCTCGCCACTGCGATGCTGACCTGTCCGCCGAACTGGGCCAGCGGCCGTTCCTCCGGTGTGACCAGCGCCAGCTCCAGGCCGTGCGGCCGATCGGCTGCCACCGTCCCCGCCGTCATCAGCGCCAGCTCGTAGAGGGGCAGCGACCAGGATGCTCCCCGGGGCAGAGCGAAGACGACGCTCGAGAAGCGGCCGTTGCGCAGATCTGCCACGAGCTGTTGCATGGCGGGCACGTCCTCTTCGCCGCGAAACGGGATCGCCCCCTTCAGCACCGGCAGGCGGCGGGCGCCGACCGCGAACACGGCGGCGTCGTAGCCCAGCTCCTCGCCGCTGCCCAGGGTGGCGCGGTGAGCCGCGGTGTCGACCGTCGCGATCACGTCGCGCCGCCAGTCGGCGCCCACCTCGGCCGCGATGTCGCCGATCGGGAACCGATACACCTCGCCCCGATCGAACGGCACGGCGACCGAGGCCGGCCGGTAGCGGAACTCGTCGTCGGGGCAGACCAGCGTCAGATCGACCCGCTCTTCGGCCAGCTTTCGTAACGCCAATACGGCCTCGAGGGCCCCCACCCCGCCGCCGGCGATCAGGATCTTGATCGGTGATCCAGACATCTCCCGGATTGTCAGCCGGCGGCCGGCGGCCGACGTCCGGGAATCCCCCTACCCGGCCTGCGCGTTTGCCGCGCATCCGGTGGCCGGCGGATGCTCAGCGCTCGTCGAGCGTGCGCAGCCCCAGCAGCGCTCCGAAGAGCACCAGGCCGGCGCCGGCAAACAGATCGACGGCCCGTAGCAGCCGGTCGCCGATCCGCCGCCGCGCCACGGAGACCCCGCAGGCCAGGATCGTGAACCAGCAGATGCTGCCGGCGCCGATGCCGGCCACCAGCGCGATCGTGCCCGGCGTCGTGCTGGCGGCGTCAGCAGTCGATGCGGCGGCGAAGATGGCCGCCCAGGACACGATCGTGAAGGGGTTCGACGCCGTCGCGGCCAGGGACGTCGCGAAGGCGCGACGGGGGGTCGCCACCTCGTCCGCGGCCTCGCCTCCCAGCCGCACCCGCATCGCGCTCCAAAGCGTGCGGCAGCCGAGCGCGACGAGCACGACGGCGCCCAGCACGCCCAGCCCGATGCGGATGGCGTCGACGGACACCAGTGGTGCCGCGCCCGCCACGCCCAGGCAGGCGTAGAGGGTGTCGACAACGGCCGCGCCGGCGCCGATGGCCAGCCCGGCGGCCAGCGCGCCGCGCATCACCGAGCGGATCAGCAGCAGCGAGATCGGCCCCAGCTGGGCCGCGACCAGGAATCCCAGGCCGAAACCGACGGCCAGCGACGAGTGGGTCATCCGGTCTTCTGCACCTGCTGCATCCACTTCAGCCCCTGCAGGTAGATCAGGCTCTTCGGGCGGCGGATGATGTCGTTGTGGCGCATCGAGACCAGGAACTCCTCGGGGCCTTCGAACTCGGGGATCCGGTTGATGGCCGTGCCGATGCCCTGCAGCACATGGGCGTCCGAGCCGGCCGACTGCACCAGGTTGTACTTGGCGGCGAAGCGCTGGGCGTCATCGTTGAACGACTCGAACATCAGCCGCGAGTTGTAGATCTCGAAGATGTCGATCCGGTCGAGCAGGCGGTGCAGCGTGGCGCCGTCGGGGATTGTGTGCAGCCGGTCGAAGGGGTGGGGCATCAGCACCAGGCCGCCCTGGCGGTGGATCTCGTCGATCGTCTCGGTCATCGTCATGTCCCGCTCGATCTTCTCGTTCAGGAACAGGCCGATCACCTCGCCCTGGGAGGTCATCACCTCCTCGCCGGCGATCACCACGATCGGCTTGGACTTCTCGCGGGCGATCCGCTGGGCCTCGAAGGCGCCCGAGATCTCGTTGTGGTCGGTGATGGCGATCGCCCCGAAGCCCTCCGAGATGCAATGGTCGAGTAGTGACTCGACGTCGGTCGCGCAGTCGTAGGAGTGCGAGGTGTGCATGTGCAGGTCGACGTCGATCAGCCGGCGCGTCGGCTTCGGGCGGCGGTCGGTGCGCCGCCGGGCCAGCAGGTCGCGGTAGGTGGCTTCGAGCCGCCCGGCGATTGCTTCCGCCCGTCGCTCGGAGACCGCGGCCGTGCCCTCCGCAGCCAGGCGCTCGCGGAGTGCGCTGTCGTCGAGCAGGCGCCCGGCGGCGGCCGCCGAGAGCGCCGGCTGGTCGACGGCGTAGGCCAGGCCGTGCAGACCGTCGGGCGACACGACGACGGCTCCGGCGGCGCGGGCCTCCCACGACCAGGCGCTGTCGCCGCCCCGCGGGCTGACCATCACGTCGGCGGATGCCAGCAGGGCGGCGCGATCGTCGACGCCGGCCGTGCCCAGGACGTGCACGCGGCCACGTGCCTCGGCCGGGATCGAGGGCCGCATCGGCCGCCGGCCGCCGCGGTCCCACATCACGGTCAGCGTGGTGGAGGGAGACCTGGCGACCAGCCTGACGAGTGACCGCACCACCGGGCGGGCGTCCGCATTCCAGTGCAGCACGATCGATCCGCCCCCCTTGCGACCGGGCTGGAATGTCTCGTCGACGGCGCGGGGCAGCAGCTGGTAGTCGCCCGGGTAGATGGCCGCCGCCAGCTCCGCCGCCCGCGGGCTGGTGGCGATCAGGGCGTCGATCCGGGCCCGGTAGCGCTCCCGCCGCGACTCCCGGATCGGCCCCACGAAGGTGCGTTCGGTGGTGGTGTGGAACGTGGCAACGGTCAGCCCGACCGCGTGCTTGATCGCCGCCACGCCGATGCCGGGGACGTGCGGTTCGTGGGCGTCGACGATGTCGAAGCCGCCCTCTCTCACCGCCAGGGCGACGTTGGCGTTGGCGGCGACGGGGAGGGCGACCCCCCGGCCGTGCCGCCGCTGCCCGATCTGCACGGCAGGCCCGACGGCAACCGCCAGCGTCTCGCCCGGCGGTGGCAGGAGGGCCTCGGCGTCGCCGTCAGCCAGGGCGCGAAGCCGCCGCCGGCCGCTGCGCAGCGCCCGCGTGGACGCGCTGGGCGCGAGCACCGTCACCCGGTGCCCGCGCCCGGCCAGCGCGGTCGCGGTCTCCCGCACGTGCTCGGCCACGGCGTGCGGGCCGTTGAGCGCGTACGGACAGACCAGGCAGATCGCGAGAGGGTCGCTCACGACGACTTGGCGGCCGCCTTGTCCTTCTTGGCCGGCTTGGCGGGGCGGCCGTAGGTGGCGATGAACCGCTCCACTTCGTCACGGCACTCGTCGTCGGGGTGCTGCACGGGCGGCGATTTCATGAAGTACGCGGACGGCCACTCCAGCGCGCCCCCGATGCCGTTGTCGATCCCCAGCTTCGCGCAGCGCACGGCGTCGATGACGATGCCGGCGGAGTTGGGCGAGTCGACCACCTCGAGCTTCAGCTCGATGTTCAGGGGCACGTCGCCGAACGAGCGGCCCTCCAGCCGGATGTACGCCCACTTGCGGTCCTCCAGCCACTCCACGTAGTCGGACGGGCCGATGTGCACGTTCTTCTTGCCCATGTCGTAGTCGAGCTGCGATGTGACGGCGTTGGTCTTGGAGATCTTCTTCGACTCCAGGCGTTCGCGCTCGAGCATGTTCAGGAAGTCGGTGTTGCCGCCGACGTTCAGCTGATGCGTGCGCTCGAGCTTGACGCCGCGCTCCTGGAACAGGCGGGCCAGCTTGCGGTGCACGATGGTCGCCCCCACCTGCGACTTGATGTCGTCGCCGACGATGGGCAGCCCCTTCTCCTCGAACCGGCGCCGCCAGTACGCCTCGCGGGCGATGAACACCGGCACGCAGTTGACGAACCCGCAGCCGGCGGCCAGCACCTGCTCCACGTACCACTTGGTCGCCTCCTCCGAGCCGACCGGAAGGTACGAGACCACGACGTCGGTCTTCGTCTCCTGCAGGATCCGGACGACGTCGGCGGTCTCACCGGGCGCCTTTGTGATCACCTGAGACAGGTACTTGCCGATCCCGTCGTGCGTCATCCCCCGGTGCACGGGCACGCCCAGGGAGGGCACGTCGGAAAACTTGGGCGTGTTGTTCTGGCCGCTGAAGACGGCCTCGCTCAAATCCTTGCCGACCTTGTCGGCGTCGACGTCGAACGCGGCCGAGAACTCGATGTCCGAGATGTGGTAGCCGCCGAGATCGACGTGCATCAGGCCGGGGACGGCCGTGCGGGGGTCGGCGTCGGCGTAGTACGTGACGCCCTGGACGAGCGACGAGGCGCAGTTGCCGACGCCGATCAGGGCGACGCGCACCTTGCCGGTCGAGGTTCGGTGCCCGTTCTGCGAGGCCTATTCGGCCATATCTATCCCTCCGCTTTCTGAGTGAGTTGCCGGTGGACGAAGAGCACGCGCTGCATGACGGTGAAGGCCGTCAGCCCGGCGAGCAGGTACACCGCATAGGGGAGCGAGCCGTAGCCGCCGAACGGGATCGCCACCGCCAGCAGCACGATCCGCTCCAGCCGGGCCATCAGCCCGACATCGCCGCGGATGCCGAGCGCCTCGGCCTTCGCCCGTGTGTAGCTGATCAGGAACGAGCCGACCAGCGCGACGAAGACACAGGCGAGGGCGAGCATGTCGCCGTCCTCGGCCAGCAC
>DATLLX010000103.1:0-3199 GCA_035537595.1 Gaiellales bacterium
CAAGCGGCCAAGCATGACGGTCGCTGGTCCGACGTGCAAGCGCAGGCGCACGTGCAGTGGTTCGCGCAGGTGCTCAGCCATCTGAGGGTGGGAGAGACGGTGGAGTAGGTGACGGCGGCGTAGCGGTTGCGTACTGGGCCCACATCAGGGCGTGCTGCACGCCGCGCCCGTACTCCCGCCGCGACGACCGCCACTGATAGATCAGCGCCTCGGCGGCGGCCAATTCCCGCACCACCGTCGTCGAGGGTGGCGGTTGCCCGGTGACCGTCTCGGTCAACGGGGCCGGTCCCCCGGCCAGTAGCCAGCGCAGCGCCGCCCGGGCACCACGGCGGAACTCGGCCGGTGCGCCATCGGCCGGACGCGGCTGCTCCAGAGCGGTGATCTGCTGTTCCAGCACAGGCCGACGGCGGAACCTGCCCGCACGCTCGCCCACCACGCCGACGAGATCCCTGGCCTCGTCGTTACCGGGGCAGCTGCTCGACGAAGTCGTTCCCGGCACCAACGCCGCGGCCGCGGGCCGGGTCTGTTGCCCGCCGCGTAGCCGAACCGTGAAGCCGTCGGTGTCGGCGAGGAGGGCGATGTCGACGTTGGTGAACTGGTGGATGATCCAGAGCCCGAGACCGGGGCCAGCGGTACTGCCGGGGGTGGGGATGAGGCCGGTGAGAGGATCGGCCGGTCCGGGGCCGTTGTCGTGCACGCGGACCACGACCCGGTCCGGGCCCGTCCAGCCTGTCACGGTGATGGGTCGCCGCCCGTGCAGGTGCGCGTTGAGGACGGCTTCGGAGACCGCGAACAGCAACTCCTGCCGGGTCGCGGCGTCGACGCGCCCGTGCGCGGCGTCCCCGACCCAGTGCCGGGCCTTCCTGGGCCAGGCGTTGATCAGCGCGACGGTCGGCGGGGTTGCCTCCAGCGGATCGGCCGCCGTTGGCAGGCGCTCGAAGTCGGCGACCTCCTGGTAGCGGGGGCTGGCGGTGGCGCCGCCGTCGGCGGTGAGGAGGCGACGGTGGGTACGTTGGACGACATCGCGCACGCGGTCGGCCACGGTGGTGGCGTCATACAGACAGCGGCTGTACACGGGGTAGGCCTGCCAGACGACGTTGACCGCGGACTCGTACCGGTCCCAGCCGGCGAAGCGCCCACCGTTGCCCTCGTGCGGGACGTCGCCGGCGATGCGGATCTGCTCAGCGCCGGCCGCCACGTGTCGCTCGAACTGCTGCCGATAGGCCTCGATCGCACCCGCGGGCGTGGCGTACAGACGTGCGTCGGCGATGAAGCTGACCATGTCGGGCCGGGCCAGCTCGGCCCGCAGCAGATTGCACTTGCGATCGTCGTAGCCGATGACGACCGGCTCGCCTGCGGCTAGCCCGCCGGTCACGAACGGCATGATCAGCGCCAGGAACTCCGCGTCCGAGGAGTAGAAGCCGGCCTCGTGCACGTGCCCGATGCGGCCGTGGGCCGCTCCTGTCCTCATTCCTGCGCTCCCGACGTTGCCAACTGCAGCGACGACACCGGCAACAATTCGATTAGCCGGGCCGCGAGCGGCGGGGCTGACCGCACCGACACCGCTACCCCGTTTCCACGGGCGACGCGGTCGAGCGTCAGCAGCAGCCGATGATCGACGTACTTGACGCAGGCCATGTCGACGACGAGAGCCGGGCCGCCGACTGTCTGAAGGCGGTGTAGCACCCGTCCGAGCGTCGCGACGTCGTCCGGGTCGCACCCGCCGGCGAGGCCGATCGCCCCGTCGGCACAGGCGAACACCTGCAACCGCGCCTCGTTCGACGGGCTGGTCGTGTGCAACATCGCAAACTCGGTCACGATGTCGTTCCCCAGCTCGAGCGCGTAGCCGAACAATGCCGACAGTGGATGACTCGCCATGTAGCGGTCCAGGAGGAACTCCCGGCGGGCCAACGCGTCTTGGTCTGCGGGTGTGCCGTCAGCTCGGTGGCGTCCCCACTTACCGCCAGCCCGCGGAATCCGTCGGCCAGAGCCTGCTCGGTCACGGCCGCGACGAGGGCCACCACCCGTTCCGGATCCACCGGACCACTAGCGCCGTACACGTTCCGGGCTGGCAAGACGCGGAGCACGCCCCTAGTCAGCAGCCGCTCAAGATCGGAGAGATCCGCGAGATCGGCCCGCGCCGCCTCCACACCGGCCGAGCTGACGTACGCCAAGCGCAGCCCATCCTGCCGGCCCTCGCTGAAGAAGTCCGCCCGGCACCGGTGGTAGTCCGCAGCGCCGCCGTATACGCACGACCCGTGACGCCGTGAGCGGAGACTTTGAGCGGAGCCGGTGCCACCGAGCTGGCGCACCCGGCCAAGCTACGCACGCGCGCATCGCCTCGCAACTGCCGCTACAAGCCCGGATATCTCGAGCAGCAGCTGAGCCGGCGCCTTATGGAGGGCTCGATCTCGGTGGTGATCGTGCGGCGGGCGTGCATGAGCGTGGTGAGCAGGTCGGCCAGCGCCGCCGCGGAGCAAATCGTCGCGTCCTCACTGCCGCCCGGGGTGGGGCGCCGCGGGGCTGTCTACTTCCCGGTTCCCGGGCAGCGTGTGCCTACGAGGCTGCGCGATCGCAGCGGGCGCACCGCGCGGCTACGTGGTCAGGCCCTTGGCCGACAACGACATCACCAACGATGACATTTTCGGTGGCGGCTGTGGCGGCGTGTCGTTCGAGCGCGGCGCGCAGCGTCCGCAGGAGCAGGTGACCGTTGACCCGGCGGAACTGCTTGCCCGCCTCGACCATCCCGGACTGCCCCGACGTCGACACCGTAGACAGCCACATTGCCCGACTCCGCCGACGCCTTGCCAAGCTTGGTGCTCAACGTCCCGACATCACACAGGTCTCCCGCGCCGACATCGACCGACTGCTCGATCGCCGCGCCTGGCTCACCCTGCCAGTCGCCCATTACGAGGCCGATCTGCCGGCCGCCAGCTGAACCGACGAAGACGCCACAAGATCGACGCAACAGCCGGCACGGAGCAACCGCCCCAGGCGATCAGCCGCCCTGGCCTGTCCAGAAAGCATTGAAACGCAACTGCTGTTGGTCGGCTACGTAATCGTCGTTATCGGGTCCTGACCTGTGATTGTTGGCCTCGAGGGCTGCCATACGGGGTTCAGCGGAGCCTGCCGTGCGCAGTTGACTATTTGTCAATCGTTGAGTCGCTGAGCAGCGAGAACACCGGCCGTGGTCGCGATG
>DATLLX010000104.1:0-27274 GCA_035537595.1 Gaiellales bacterium
CTACGGGGCAGACCCGAGACCGGGTCTACGCGCCCTGCGGGGCGTCCGGCGGCTTGCTCTGGTGGAGCGTGCCCGGAAGCGGCAGGCCGATCGTGCGCGGCTTGGACGGCTGCTTGGCCGGCTGCTCCTCCGCGACCGGCGTCGCGTGCTTCTCGTGATCCTTGAAGACCTCTTCCACCGGCGTGCCGCCCAGCAGCTGCTGGAACTGCTCGCGGTCGATCGTCTCGTACTCGATCAGGATCTTCGACAGCCGCTGCAGCTCGTCGATGTGATCGGTCAGCACCTTGCGAGCACGCTCGTGGGCGTCCTCGACGATGCGCCGGATCTCGTCGTCGATCTCGCGGGCGATCTCCTCGGAGTAGTCCGCCTCGTGGCCGAAGTCGCGGCCCAGGAACGGCTGGCTGGAATCGCGGCCGAACGTCCGCGGGCCCAGCTTCTCCGACATGCCCCAGCGGGTCACCATCCGCTTGGCCGTGTCTGTGGTCTTGTTGAGGTCGTCCTCGGCGCCGGTGGTCACCTCGCCGAACACCAGCTCCTCCGCGGTGCGGCCGCCGAGGTTCTTGGCCAGGGCGTCCATCAGCTCCTGCCGCGAGCGCATGAACTTGTCCTCGCTGGGCAGCGTGACCACGTAGCCGAGGGCCATCCCGCGGCCGACGATGGAGATCTTGTGCACCGGGTCGTTGTGCTCGAGGAAGTGCCCGACCAGGGCGTGGCCCATCTCGTGCACGGCGGTGATCTCGCGCTCCTTGGGCGAGAGCAGCCGGGTCTTCTTCTCCGGGCCGGCGATCACGCGCATGATGCCCTCTTCGAGCTCCAGCATCTCGATCTGGCGCTTGCCCTTGCGAGCGGCCAGCAGCGCGGCCTCGTTGACCAGGTTGGCCAGGTCGGCGCCGGTGAAGCCGGGGGTCTGGCCGGCCAGCGCTTCCAGATCGACGCTGGAGCTGATCGGCTTGCCACGGCTGTGGACGTCGAGGATCTTCTTGCGCCCGACACGGTCAGGGCGGTCGACGACCACCTGCCGGTCGAAGCGGCCGGGACGCAGCAGCGCCGGGTCGAGGATGTCGGGGCGGTTGGTGGCGGCGATCAGGATGATGTTGTCCTTCATCTCGAAGCCGTCCATCTCGACCAGCAGCTGGTTCAGCGTCTGCTCGCGCTCGTCGTGGCCGCCGCCCATGCCGGCGCCGCGGTGGCGGCCGACGGCATCGATCTCGTCCATGAAGATGATGCAGGGCGAGTTCTGCTTGGCCTGCTCGAACAGGTCGCGGACGCGGCTGGCGCCGACGCCGACGAACATCTCGACGAAGTCCGAGCCGGAGATGCTGAAGAAGGGCACGCCGGCCTCGCCGGCGACGGCCCTGGCCAGCAGCGTCTTACCGGTGCCGGGAGGCCCGAACAGCAGCACGCCCTTGGGGATGCGCGCGCCGAGGGCCTGGAACTTCTTCGGGTTCTCGAGGAACTCCTTGATCTCGTGCAGCTCCTCGACCGCCTCGTCGACTCCGGCCACGTCCTTGAACGTGATCTTGGGCGAGTCGACCGACAGCCGCTTGGCGCGGCTCTTGCCGAAGCTCATCACCTTCGAGCCGCCGCCCTGCACCTGGTTCATCAGGAAGATCCAGAAGCCGAAGAACAGCACGAACGGCAGGATGTAGGTGAGCACGCTCCACCACGGCGACCCGCCGGTCTTCGATCCCTCGATCGTGGCCGTGGTCGATCCGGTTATCGTCGGCGAGTCGATGGTGTCGAGCACCTTGTTCAGCTCGGCCTCGGAGGGGATGCCGATCTCGGTGATCTGCTTCTTCTCGGGATCGGTGCTGTACTTGACCGAGTTCGACTCGATGTTGGTCTTGATGTAGGTGATCTTGCCCTCGTCGGCCTTCGTGACGAGGTCGTTCCAGGTCTTGGGCTGCGTCTCGGTGCCGTTCGAGAGGATCAGCCGCTGGGCGAAGAACGCCAGCACCACGACGATGATGATCGGGAACGCTGCGCTCTTGAAAAATCTGCTCACCTAGGCTGCCTACCTGCCTTCTGCGGGCTGCATCACCGGTCTGTCCGGCAGCGAAAGCCGCACTCGAAACTCGCCAGAACGATACCACGCACCCCTTGGCGCTCCCTTGGCGCCGGAGGCCTCGCCGTACCTCTGGTACGTCCCGCACCGACCCGCGGTTCGCGCACCGTGGTCAGGCTATCGGCAGCCCGCGGGCCATCCTTGACGCCCGAACGGGCGGACCGGCGGCGGGTCAGACGTCGAGGTCGGGCAGCTTGCTCTCGTCCAGTGCGGCGACGTAGGGCAGGCTGCGAAACCGCTCCCCGTAGTCGAGCCCGTAGCCGATCACGAACCGGTTGGGGATCTCGAATCCCACGTACCGGCACTCGATGTCGGCCTTCCGCCGCTCGGGCTTGGTGAGCAGTGCGCACACCTCGAGCGAGGCCGGCTGCCGCGCCTCCAGATTGCGGACCAGGTAGGACAGCGTCAGCCCGGAGTCGACGATGTCCTCGACGATCACCACGTGGCGGCCCTCGATGTTGGCGTCCAGATCCTTGAGGATCCGCACCACGCCCGAGGAGTCGGTGCCGCTGCCGTAGCTCGACACCGCCATGAAGTCGATCTCACAGGGCACGGTGATCTCCCGCACCAGGTCGGCCATGAAGAAGACGGCGCCCTTCAGCACGCCCACCAGCAGCAGGTCGCGGCCGGCGTAGTCGCGTGACAGCTCCTCGCCCAGCTCCCTCACCCGCTGCGACAGCGGCGCCGCCTCGACCAGCACGTCCGAGATCAGGCCATCGGGGTCGAGCACGGTGACGTCGGGGCTCACGGGGATTCAGGATACCGCGCCGGGGGCCCGAAGCTGAGACGGGACCGGTCGCGCACCGCCTCGAGGTCGGCGGTCAGCGAGAGCCGCTCGACCCCGCCCCGCCTGCCGGCCAGCCCGCACAGCCGCTTGGTCAGGTCGCGGCTCAGGCGCAGCGGCCGGCCCGCCGCCTGCTCGGCCGCCTCACGCAGCACCAGGCTGCGAAGCGCGGCGGGAAGCTGGGCCAGCCGCTCGAGGTCGAGCTGCTCCTCGACGTGCTTGCCGGCCAGCTCGGTCAGCAGGTCGTCCAGCTCGCCCAGCAGCTCCGCGCTGCGGGCGAGGTTGGCCTCGGCGCCCGGGTGCACCCGGCGCAGCGCCGGCATCACCTCATGGCGGATCAGGTTGCGCCGGTGCGCCCGGTCGGAGTTGGTCTCGTCCTGCCGGGCCGCCATCCCCCTCCGCCGGCACCACTCTCTGGTCTCCTCGCCGGTCAGGCACAGCAGCGGCCGGGCCAGCTCGCCGCTGCGCGGCCGCATCGCCCGCAGAGCCCGCGGTCCCGACGACGAGGCCAGCCGGTAGACGACCGTCTCGGCCTGGTCGGACAGCGTGTGACCGGTCGCGATCGGCCTGCCCTGGGCGCGGTCGCGGGCGGCCGCGTAGCGGGCCTCGCGGGCGCGGGCCTCGATGTTCGGGCCGGCCGGCAGGTCGACCGGCACCACCGTGGCGCCCAGGCCGGCACAGAATGCGGCGTCGGCCAGGCCCGCCCCTCCCCTCAGCCCGTGCTCCACGTGCAGCGCCTCGACCTGATGGCCGAGGTCGCGGAGCACGCCCCACAGGCACAGCGAGTCGGCGCCGCCCGACACCAGCGCCAGCACCGGCTCCCCGGGCCGGAGCACGCCGTTGGCGGCGATGAACTCGGCGACCAGCTGGTCAGCCGGCCTCGACGCGCCCATCTGCCGCTACGAACCGACGGACGTACGTCGTGCCCAGCTCAATGTAGCGGGCATGCGCCGCCTCGGCCGCATCCTGGTCGCCCTGTGCGCCGGCCAGCTCGACCTCGTGCTGGAGCCGCTCCAGCTTGGCCTCGAGCTTCAGCCGCAGCACCTGCTCGCGCGGGATCTCCGACTCGCGGCCGAGTAACGCCAGCAGTCGCGGCTGCCACCCTCCGCGCAGCCGCACCAGCGTCTCGTCCGTGCCCGCCTGGAGGCGCTCGTAGCCCGCCTCGACCACGGGCCGAAGGGCCTCCTGACGGAACGTGGCCCGCACCGGCAGCCCGTCCCCGGCGCCGGGTCGGAACCGTCCGCCGCATTCGCACCGATCGAGCAGCGGCGCCACCGCCGGCTCCACCCCTGCGCTGCCGAGTTTGAAGTCGCGCTCGCCCATCACGGCCAGGCGCACCATCGCCACCTCGGCCGACCGCGGGGCCAGGTCTGTTCGCGCGCCGCAACTGGGGCAGTGCCAGGGATCGGACCGGCTCACCAGGGGAGCTTAGATGAAGGGATCGATCGCCACGCGGAAGCTGTAGGGCACCTCGATCATCGGCATGTGACCGACACCGGGCAGCACCGCCGTCTCGCCGCCGAGGGCGGCGGCCAGCTCCACCCCGTTGCCGGGGGCGTGCGAATCGCGGTCGCCCCAGATCACCAGCGACCGGCAGCCGACGCGGGCGGCAACCGGGCGGAGGTCGAGGCCGCTGAGCGGCGGCAGCGCCTCCTCGAGCGCCGGCGCGGCGGCCGCGGCGCCGCGGAGCAGCCGCGTGCCCAGCGGCGGATCGACGACGTCCGGCTGGGGAACGCCGACGAACCAGCCGAATGCCAGCCGGCGGCCGATCGACGTCGCCGCCACCGCCGGCGCCAGCAGCCGGGCGGCGACGCTGACGGCCGGTGCCATGCGCAGCAGCGGCCGGCTGGCGTCAAGCGGCAGAGGCGCG
Source organism: Gaiellales bacterium (assembly GCA_035537595.1). Classification (GTDB taxonomy): domain Bacteria; phylum Actinomycetota; class Thermoleophilia; order Gaiellales; family JAICJC01; genus DATLLX01. Next base: position 4,720 of record DATLLX010000104.1, read on the forward strand.
ATGCCGATCGGCGACGCGCAGACCAGCGAGGACACCGGGTGGCGGGCCGCCCACTCCACGGCGACCGGCACGCCGTAGGAGTGTCCCAGCACCGCAGGGCGCTCGATGCCGAGCTGCGCCACCGCCGCCGCCAGATGATCGGCGGCGCCGGCCAGGGTGAACGGCCGCAGGCGGTCGCTGCTGCCGTGGCCGGGCAGCGCCGGCACCACCACGCGGCGGTGCCGGGCCAGCGAGCGGGCCAGCGGCACCAGGTAGTCGGGGCTCCCCAGCAGGCCGTGGAGCAGAACGACCGCCGGCCCCCGCCCGGCCTCGAGCAGCTTGACTGCGCGCCCCTCGACGACGACTGTACGGTCGTGCACGACGCCGAACGGTACCGCGAGGAGAGCATTCGCAACTGGGACTCGGTCGCCCCGGCGTGGGAGCGCTCGCGGCCGGTCACACAGGAGACCAACCGGGAGCTCGACGCCTGGCTGCTCGATCGGCTCGCGATCTCACCGGGACAGACGATCCTCGAGGTGGCCGCCGGCCAGGGAGACACCGGGCTGCAGGCTGCGGCCCGGCTGCAGGGCCGGGGCCGGGTGCTCTTGGCCGACCAGTCGCAGGGGATGCTGGACGGCGCCCGCCGGGCAGCCGACGAGCAGGGGCTGTCCGCCGTCGTCGACACCGCGGTGATGGACGCCCAGCATCTCGACCTTGCCGACGAGTCGGTGGATGGGGTGGTCTGCCGGTTCGGCTACATGCTGATGCCCGACCCGCCGGCGGCCATCCGCGAGGCCCGCAGGGTGCTGCGGGACGGCGGCCGGCTGGCGTTCGCGGTCTGGGGCGAGGCCGAGCGGAACCCGTGGGCGCTCGTCATCGGCCCGGTGATGAACGCCCGCGGCCTGCTGCCCCCGCCCACGCCGGGCGAGCCGGGCATGTTCGTGCTGGCGGGCGCCGGCCGCCTGGAGTCGCTGGCGCGCGGGGCCGGATTCGAGCAGGTGGAGGTGGCGGAGATCCGCGTCCGCTGGCGCTACGAAAGCTTCGACGCCTACTGGGACACGGCGACCGAGATGAGCCCGTCGATGGGCCGGGCGCTGCGGCAGGCGGGGAGTGACGAGGTCGCGGCCGTGCGGGCCGGCGCCGCCGAGCGCTACGCCGCCGCCCTCGACGACGGGGTGCTGCCGGGCCTGACGTACGCGGTGGCCGCCCGGTAGGCTGCGGCGCCATGCCGATCCACCTGCGAGCCGAGCCGGGCGACTACGCGCCCGCGGTGCTGCTTCCCGGCGATCCGCTGCGGGCGCGCCGGGTCGCCGACGAGTTCCTCGACGACGCCCGCGAGGTGAACGGCGAGCGGCTGCTGCTCGGCTACACAGGAACGGTCGACGGCCATCCGGTGTCCGTACAGGCAACGGGCATGGGCGCTCCCAGCGCTGCCATCGTGATCGAGGAGCTGATCATGCTGGGGGCGTCGCGGCTGATCCGCATCGGCACGTGCGGCGGGCTGCGGCCCGAGCTCGACCTGGGCGACACCGTGATCGCGATCTCAGCCGTGCCCTCCGACCAGACGGCGCTTCGCTACACCGGCGGCGAGCCGCATGCGCCGACCGCCCACTTCGGGCTCACCCACGGCGCCATCCACGCGGCCAAGGGGCTCGGGATCCGCCCGCACGTGGGGGCCGTGGCCACGTCGGACACCTTCTACGACCCCGACGAGGGGCGTCACCGCCGGTGGGCCGAGCGCGGCGTCCTGGCGGTCGAGATGGAGGCTGCGGTGCTGTTCACGATCGGCGCACTGCGCGGCGTCAAGACCGCCTGCATCCTGACCGTCTCCGACCTGGTCGGCGGCGAGCAGCCGCCGGTGCGGATCTCCGACACCGAGCTGGCGGCGGGCGTGGAGCGGATGACGCGGCTGGCGCTGGCAGCCGCCGTCGACGAGAAGGCATGACCCGCGCGGTGATGATCGTCAACCCGGCCTCCGCCAACGGGCGGACGGCCCGGCAGTGGCCGGAGATCGCCCGCAAGGCGGTCGAGCACGGCCTCGATGTGGACGTGGTGACCACCGAGGCCCGCGACCACGCCACGCAGCTGGCACGGGAGGCGGCCGACGCTGGCGCGGAGCTGGTGGTCGCGGTCGGCGGCGACGGCACAGTCTCGGAGGTTGTGAACGGGCTGATGGCGGCCGCCGGGCCCCGGCCAGACCTGGCCGTGGTGTGCCGCGGCTCGGGGTGCGACCTGATCCGCAGCTTCGGCATCCCCAAGGACAGCGACCGGGCGCTGGCGATCGCCGCCGGCGGCCACACCGCCACCCTCGACGTCGGCGTCGTCGAGTACACCGGTCACGACGGACGGCCGGCGTCCCGCCACTTCGCCAACATCGCCAGCGCGGGCATGACCGGGATCGCCGCCGACCGGGTCAACCGGTCGGGCAAGCCGCTGGGAGCCACCGTCGCCTTCGCCTGGGCGGCGATCGCCACGTTCGTCGGCTACCGCAACTCGCGGTTTCGCGTGGAGATCGACGGACGGCCCATCGACCAGGTCTGCAACAACGTGATCGTCGCCAACTGCCGCTACTTCGCCGGCGGCATGAAGATCCTGCCGATGGCCGACCCCGGTGACGGCAAGCTGGACGTCCTGGTCTGGGGGGACGTGTCGAAGAGCGACCTGGCCCGCAACCTGCACCGGCTCTACCGGGGCACGCACGTCGACCACCCCAAGGCGCACATCGTCCGCGCGACCCGAGTGACGGTGACGCCCGAGACGGCGCTGCCGATCGAGGTCGACGGCGAACAGCCGGGCATCACCCCGGCCACTTTTACGCTGGTGCCGTCAGCTCTTCGTCTGCGCGTCCCCGGCTGACGCGGTCGCCCGTCGCTTCGGCGCGGGCTTGGCCATGGAGTCGACCCGCGCCGTCAGGTGCACCAGGGCGGCCTCCACGCGGTCGAGGGACTCCTGCAGGCGGGCGATCTCCTCGCGGGTCGCCGGCAGCACGCCCAGCGCTACCTGCGCAGCCCCCTGCGCACGCTCGCGCGTCGCCGACACCACCTGGCTCGCCCCCACCTCCGTCTGCACCTTGCGGGCGACGTCCTCGGTGGCGCGGGCGACCCGGCTCTTGATGCCCGACGCGCGCTCGCCTTGATCTTCCATGCGGCACCCCTTCCGATGGTGGAACGTTGGGCGCACCGTACCGCGCCCCAGCCCGCCTTTCCAGTACCCTGGCCGCGCCGATGCCGCTGACCCACACGACGAACCTCCGCGTCCGCTTCGGTGAGACCGACGCCGTCGGCGTCGCCAACAACGCCGTCTACCTGCAGTACTTCGAGATCGGCAGGATCGAGCTGCTGCGCTCCGCCGGGCACAGTTACCTCGACGTGCACCGCGACGGCATCGACATGGTGGTCACCGAGGCCGGCATCCGGTACCTCCGCCCGCTGGTGTTCGACGACCAGGTCGGCGTCGAGTGCACGCTGAGCGAGCTGGGCCGAGCGTCGTTCCGCTTCGACTACCGGCTGCTGGTGGACGGCGAGGCCCGCTCGACCGGCTTCACCCGGCACGCCTGCATCGACCGCTCCACCATGCGCCCGACCCGGGTGCCCGGGTGGCTGCACGCGCTGGCCTGATCGCTCAGCCCGGCGCAGAGGGCCAGGTGTGGCCGCCGTCGACCGACCGCAGCAGCCTGCCGCCGACCGCCGCGTAGGCCAGCCGATGGTTGCGGGGGTCGAAGGCGACGGCCCGGGCGGGAAGGTCGCTGACCCTGCGGAAGCTGGCGCCGCGGTCGGTGCTCAGCAGCAGGCCCTTGCCGTCGGCCACCAGGATCAGCCGCTGGTCGTCGGTGGTCAGCGCGACCGCATCCGCCGCGGCCACGCCGTCGACGCGGGAGAAGCTGGCCCCGAAGTCCCGCGAGCGCCAGAGCCCGCCGCTGCCCGCCGACACGTAGATGGTGTCCGGCTCCGTGATCAGATCCCTGACCGCGGCCACCGAGACCGGGTGGTCGGGCAGACCCTCGGCTCGCAGCCTCGTCCACCGCCGGCCGGCGGCGATCGACAGCCACAGGCCGCCCTGGTCGTCCAGCGCGTAGAGCCGGTTGGTGCGGTGGTAGGGCGACGCCACCGAGATGAACCGGGCCGGGGTCGGCCGCGACGGCGACAGCAGCCGGCCGCCGAAGTCGGAGATCTGGGCGCCCCTGGCTCCCGGCAGGTAGGCCCACTTCTCCGTGAAGGCAATGCTGTCCCCGCCGGCCGGCCCGTACACCCGCTGCCACGTGTGGCCGCCGTCCTGCGAGCGGTAGTCGCGGCCGTTCGCCGGCGCCCACAGGGTGCCGGCGAAGTCGGGCGCCACCGCCAGGGCGCGGGCGCCGGAGGGCATCGGCAGCACGCTGGGCGATGTGCCGCCGCACGCCGTCGAGAGCAGGGCGAGGGCGGCGACTGCGAGGAGGGGTAGGCTGTGAGCGGCGCGGTGGTGCACGATCCCGGCACACGGTAGAGGATCGGTCCACCCGAGCCACCTTCACGCCGATGGCAAACCACGATCTCGAGACACTGGCCCGGCTGCATGCGCTGCTCGACCTGACGCGCGGGGTGCGCGACGAGCACGATATGGACGCCGTCCTGGAGGCGGTGGCCGCGACGGTCGCCGAGACGCTCGGCTACCGGGCGGTGGTGGTGAACCTCTACCGGCCGGCGTTCGGCGACTTCGTCGTCACCACCGTGCACGACTACTCGCCGGAGGCGCATCAGCGGCTGCTGGGATCGGCCGGCAGCTGGGACAGCTGGGAGCCGCTGCTCGACGCCCGGTTCGAGCGGCGGGGTGCGCACTTCGTACCGGCGGGCGAGTACGACTGGACGGACGACCTGCTGTCGTACACGCCCGACATCGAGGTGCGCGCGGACGATCCCGACGCCTGGCACCCCGACGACGCCCTGTTCGTGATCCTCCACCACGCCGGTGGCCACATCCTCGGCATCCTCTCGGTGGACGAGCCGATCTCCGGCAAGCGGCCGGCGGACGAGGAGCTGGACGTGCTGGTCGCCCTCGCCGAGCACGCCTCGCTGGCGGTACAGAGCGCCCAGGAGGCCGCCGCGGCGGCGCGGCACAGCCGCAGCCTGGACAGCCTGCTGCGGGTGTCGTCGACGCTCAACGAGACGCTCGCCACCGATGCCGTACTGCACGCCGTGGCCGACGGCATCGCCCGCTCGCTGGGCTTCGCCAAGGTCAGCATCGACCTGCCCGACCCGGCGTCGGGCATCCTCGTCCCCCGCAGCACGATCGGCTGGTCGCCGGCCGACCAGGCGCGCAACATGCCGATCTCGACCGACCGGCTGGGCCGGCTGCTGGAGGCGCAGTTCGAGGTGCAGGGCTGCTACCTGCTGCCCGAGGCCGAGGCGATGGCCCGGCTGCCCGCCGACCACCGCTCCTATGTGTCGGTCAACAACGGCCAGGGCGAGGTGGCCTGGAACCGGCACTGGCTGATCGTGCCCCTGCGCGATCGCCAGGGTCAGATCACCGGCGTGATCTGGGTCGACGACCCGCTCGACCGGCTGCTGCCCAGCGAGGACTCGCTGCAGGTGCTACGGGTGTTCGCCAACCAGGCAGCGGCATCGCTCGACTCCGCCGCCCACTTCGAGGAGGTGCGGTTCCTGGCCGAGCACGACCCGCTGACGGGCCTGCTCAACCGCCGCGCGTTCACCCGCCAGCTGGGCGTCGAGACCGCCCGCTCCGGCCGCTACCACCGCCCCTTCGCGCTGGTGCTGCTCGATCTCGACGGGTTCAAGCAGCTGAACGACGCCCACGGCCATCTGGCCGGCGACCGGGCGCTGACGCGGATCGGGGAGCTGCTGGTGGGCTCCATCCGGAGCTCCGACATGGCCTTCCGGATCGGCGGCGACGAGTTCGCGCTGCTGCTCCCCGAGACCGACGAGCAGGAGGTGCGGGCCGCCGTCGACCGGATCGCCGCCGGGCTCGAGCGGGCCTCCGAGCTGCGAGCGCTGGAAGCCAGCTTCGGCGTATCGGTGTTCCCCCACGACGGGCAGGAGCCCGAGCGCCTGTTCCGCGCCGCGGACGAGGCGATGTACAGCGCCAAGCGCTGCGGCGAGCGGATCCACTTCGCCGCCTGATCCGTCCGGGGTGTGGCGCTTTCGGCCGATCCATGCCAAAGTGGGTCAGACGGCGTCCCACCGACAGCCGTCGATGTGTGCATCAACCACCGGTCTCACCATCTGACCGACTGCGGGGCCTGCTCGCGGTCACAAGGCTGATCCGTTCAGATGACGACCCGCGGACGCTGCTGGAGGAGATCGTCGGCACCCTCAGCCGCTCGCTCGGCTTCGGTGTGGCCCTGGTCAACCTCTACCGGCCGCAGTGGGACGACTTCCGGGTGGAGGCGATCAGCGGCGGCGAGCAGGCGCTGGAGGCGCTGATCGGCGACGTCCGCGGATGGGACACCTGGCGGGCCGTGCTCGACCCCCGCTTCGAACGGCGGGGCGCCTACTTCGTGCCGCACGGATCGCTCGACTGGAGCCGGGTGGCCCCCGACGCCTACATCCCCGACATCCCCCGCGAGGAGACGCCGGGTGCGTGGCACCCGGAGGACATGCTGGTGGTGCCAATGCACCACTCCGACGGCCACGTGCTGGGCATCCTCGGCGTCGACGAGCCGGCCAGCGGCCTGACCCCGTCGGACGACGAGCTGGACGCGCTGGTCGCCTTCGCCGCCCACGCCGCCCTGGCGGTGCAGGGGGCGCAGGAGACGGCCGCTGCGCGTAGGCACCGGGCGGCGCTCGAGCACCTGCTGCAGATCTCGTCGCAGATCACCGAGACGTTCTCGATCGAGGCGATCCTGCAGTCGGTCTGCGACGGCATCCACGCCGCCCTCGACTTCCAGCGGGTGACGATCGACCTGCCCGACCCCGACACCGGCTACCTGTCCTCGCGGGCGGCGCACGGGGCCACGCTGCGCGACCCTGGCATGGACGTGACGATGTCGGTGCAGGAGCTGGCACCGCTGATGGACCCCGCGTTCGAGATCGAGGGCTGCTACCTGCTGCCGACCGACGAGGCGCGGTCGCGGGTGGCGGAGCGCCACTGGGAGCCGGTTTCGCGGCTGAACGGCAGGGGGCCGAACGCCTGGCTCGACCACTGGCTGCTGGTGCCGCTGTACGGCCGCTCGGGGGAGATCACCGGGGTGATCTGGGCCGACGACCCGGCCGACCGGCTGGTGCCCACCTCCCCCACGCTGCAGGCCCTGCGGGTGTTCGCAAACCAGGCGATGACCGCGCTCGACGCCGCCGCCCAGTTCGAGGAGATGCGGTTCCTCGCCGACCACGATCCGCTGACCAGGCTGTTCAACCGGCGCGTGTTCTCACAGCAGCTGGAGGCCGAGGCGGCGAGGTTCGCGCGCTACGACCGGCCGTTCTCGCTGATCGTCGCCGACCTGGACGGGTTCAAGGGCCTCAACGACAGCCGCGGGCACCTGGCCGGGGACCGGGCGCTGGAGGCATTTGCCCAGCTGCTCCTGGCCGGCCGCCGCGAGGTCGACGGCATCTACCGGATCGGCGGTGACGAGTTCGCGCTGGTGCTCCCCGAGGTGGGCGCCGACGAGGCCGCGGCGGTGGTCGAGCGGCTGCGGGCCGCCGTCGCGTCGACGGACGACGAGCGGCTGGCGGGCCTGGGCGCGAGCTTCGGCCGCGCGTCGTGCCCTCCCGACGGTGACAACCCCGACGTGCTCTTCCGCCGCGCCGACACCGCGATGTATGCCGACAAGACACCGGGGCGGAGCCCCAGCCAGAGCTCCACGACCTGACGCGCCCGCAGCCGGGCTGGACATAGGATCCAGCGGAGCCGTAGCCGGATGACAAGGAGCAGACTTTCGTGGACTTCGACCTGACCGACGAGCAGCGCGCCATTCAGGACACGGTGCGCGAGTTCGTGGATCGTCGCGTCCTGCCCGTCGCGCAGGAGAACGACATCAACCACCACCTCGACATGGGGATCATCGAGGGGATGGCGGAGCTCGGCCTGCTCGGCCCGGTGATCCCGCCGGAGTACGGCGGCGCCGGCCTGGACTACGTGTCCGAGGCGCTGATCTGCGAGGAGATCGAGCGCGGGGAATCTGCCTTCCGCACGCTGATCTCGGTGCACGTGGGGCTGAACTCGCTGTCGCTGCTCAAGTTCGGCACCGAGGAGCAGAAGCAGCGGTACCTGACGCCGATGGCGAAGGGCGAGAAGCTGGGCTGCTTCGGGCTGACCGAGCCGGCCGCCGGCAGCGATGTCGCCGCCATGCTGTCGACCGCCATCAAGCAGGACGACGGCACCTACCTGCTGAACGGCCAGAAGAGCTGGATCTCCTACGCCTCCCAGGCCGACTATGCGCTGGTGTTCGCCAAGACCGATCCCGCCGCCGCGCACAAGGGCATCTCCGCCTTCATCATCGAGATGGCATGGGACGGGATCGAGGCCCGGGAGATCCCCAACAAGCTGGGCGTCTGGGCCGGCTCCACCGGCGAGATCTTCTTCGACAACGTCCAGGTGCCGGCCGAGAACCTGGTCGGCGCGGAGGGCGAGGGCTTCAAGATCGCGATGAACTCGCTCGACCAGGGGCGGTTCACCGTCGCCGCCGGCGCGGTCGGCGTCGTCCGCGCCTGCCTGGAGGCCTCGGTCAAGTACGCCAACGAGCGAAAGACGTTCGGCCAGGAGATCGGCAAGTACCAGTTCGTCCAGGACATGATCGCCGACATGGTGCTGGGATACGAGACCTCGAAGCTGCTGGTGATGAAGGCCGCCTGGAAGAAGAACAGGGGCGAGCGAAACACGCAGGAGACGTCGCTCGCGAAGTGGCACGCCACCGAGAGCGCGTTCAACGCGGCGCACCTGGCGATCCAGGTGCACGGCGCCTACGGCTACTCGGCCGAGTACCCGGTGGAGCGCTACTTCCGGAACGCCCGGGCTCCAATCATCTACGAGGGCACCACGCAGGTGCACAAGATGATGCAGGCCGAGCACGCCCTCGGTTACCGGAAGCTCAACGGGTAGCGCGGTGGCGGAGCAGCGGCTTGTCGAGCTGGACGACGGCGGCGCCGTCTCGATCGTCGAGGTCGGCTCCGGGCACCCGCTGATCGTGCTGCACGGCGGCCCCGGGCTCGATCACCACTACTTCCGCCCCTGGCTCGATCCCCTGGGCGAGCAGGGCTTCCGGGTCATCTACGTCGACATGCGCGGCCAGGGGGCGTCTCCGCGGGTCGACGCTGCGACGCTCTCGATCGCCGTCTTCGTGCAGGACGTCGACCGCCTCGCCCGGGCCCTCGAGCTCGGCGAGTTCGCGCTGCTCGGCCACTCGTTCGGCGCCATCGTCTCGCTCGGGCACGCCCTCCAGAGCGGCTCGGCGGCCCAGTACGTGATCTCGCACGGGGCGGCCTCCACCGAGGCGCTGATGGCCGACGTCGAGCGCGGCATCGAGAACTTCGAGCCGGCGTCGATGCGCGACCAGATCCGCCGCTCCTGGGCCGAGGAACCGAGCGTCAAGACGGCCGCCCAGGCCAGCGACCTGGCAGCCGCGCAGATGCCGTTCCACTTCTGGGAGATGGGCGACGCCTACCGCTCGTTCACCGAGCGGGACGAGACGGTGTACGCGCCGGAGGTGCTGGCCCACTTCGCCGCCAACGGCTACGGCGACTTCGAGTGGGTGGATCACCTGCGCTGGATCTCCAGGCCGATGCTGGTGATGACCGGCCGCTTCGACCGCACCTGCACCGTGCGGAGCGCCGAGGAGATCCATCGCGAGGTCGCCGGCAGCAAGCTGGTGGTGATTGAGAAGGCCGGGCACATGAGCTTCATCGAGCAGCCGAAGGCGTACCTGGCTGCCATCCGCACCTGGTTCACCGAGCTCGGCGTGATCGGCACCCCGGAGGACTGAGCCGGGCGGTTCAGGCCCCGGCGGGCAGGCGGCGGTGGCGCAGCGCGGGCAGCCGCTCCCGGATCCGCCGCTGCTCGTCGAGGTCGAGTTCGGCGACGATCACGCCGTCGCCCTCCGGCGCCTGGGCGAGCACGGTGCCCCACGGATCGACGATCATGCTGTGGCCGAAGGACGGCTTGCGGCCGCCGCCCGGGAATCCGTGCTGGCCGGCCGCAAGCACGAAGCACTGGTTCTCGATCGCGCGCGCCCGCAGCAGCGGCTCCCAGTGGGCAAGCCCGGTCAAGAGCGTGAAGTTGGACGGCACGGTGAGGATCTCCGCGTCGCGCCGGCCCAGCTCGCGGTACAGCTCGGGGAAGCGGAGGTCGTAGCAGACCGTGAGGCCGACGCGAACGTCGCCCAGGTCGGCAACGACGGGCTCGTCTCCGGGCGCCGTGCCGTCGGACTCGCGGTAGGTGATGCCGCCCACCTCGACGTCGAACAGGTGGATTTTCTGGTACTCCGCCACCAGCTCTCCGTCGCGGCCGTGCACGATCGAGACGTTGCCCACGCGGTCACCGGCGTCGATGGCGATGCTGCCGCAGATCAGCCGGATGCGGTGCTCGCGTGCCCAGGCCGAGAGCGCATCGAGCGTCGGGCCGCCGGCGTCGAGCTGCTCGGCGTGGCGGGCCAGCTCCGGGCCGTCGGCGACCGCGTTCCACTTCTCCGGCAGCAGCACCAGGTCTGCGCCGCGATCCGCGGCGTGGGCCACCAGCGGCGCCATCCGCTCGATGTTCCCGGCCTTGTCCGGCCCGGCGCAGAACTGAACGCAGGCGGCGGTCACGGTGCTCATCGGACGGAACCTATCGCGTCGGGCCGGGAGTCGTCCTCGCGCAGCAGCTGCAGCAGCGCGTAGAACGCGGCGGCGAACAGGATCGCGCTCTGCTCGATCGACATCATCATGCCGCCGATCGACTGATCCTCGAGCGGGGTGAGGTCGAACAGGTGGGGCGTGGAGTCGTAGAAGCCGTAGATGGTGGTGTCGGCGAGCGCGATCGCCAGCGCCACCGGGGCGCCGAGGAAGAACGCCAGGCAGAGGTAGACCAGTCGCGGGCCGGGGTGCATCCGCCCGGCGACCAGCACCGGCCACCAGAACGCCAGCCCGGCAGCGATGAAGAGCAGGTGCTCCACCCCCAGCCAGCCCCGGTTCTCGAGCGCCAGCTCGTAGACGCCGGGGATGTGCACGAGGTACCACACGGCGAGCCAGAAGGGCAGCGCCACGTACGGCCGGGTCATGAAGCCGACGACCCGGAACCGCTCGGCCTGCCCCGCCAGCTCGGCCGTGAACCCGAGCACCAGCAGCGGCGGCGCCCAGTCGGCCAGCATCACGTTCTGCAGTAGGTGGAACGAGACCATCGAATGGAGCGCCACGTGCTCGATCGGCGAGAACAGCGCCGCCGAGATCAGGAGCAGGCCGGCCGCGAACGACGCCCGGCGGAGCAGGGGGATCCGGTGGTGATGAGCGAGCCACGCGTACCAGGCCCCGAAGATGACCACGGCGGCCATCCACTCCACATCCCACACCCATGTCCACGCGTCGAACGACGCCTGCGCCGTCACCTCAGCCGCCTTGCGAGAGCGGGGCCATCGTCAGCCCGAACCCGGCCAGCTGCTCCCAGTACAGCTCGGCCGGCTCCTTGGGGCCGGTCCACACGACCGCCTGCCCGCTGGAGTGGATGGTGTTGGCCAGCGCCATGCCGCGGCCGAAGTCGACGCCGGGGATCGTCCGCGCCAGCGCGAAGGCCACACCGTCGAAGGTGTTGTGGTTGTCGTTCTTGACGATCACAAGCCACGGCCGGCCGGACCCGCTGCCGGGGCCGGTGGAACGGGGCTTCTGCTTCCGCACGGGAGGCGCGACGGTGCTCACGAGTCAATTGTAGGCCGGTGCCGGTGGTGAACAGAAGTGTCAGACACCGGTGTTCACGCCGGCGGGCCCCAGCCGCCGCCACCCGGGGTGCGGATCTCGAGCAGGTCGCCGGGGGCCAGCTCGAATGAGGCCTTGGCCGGGGCGCGGCGGCCGTTCAGCCGGTTCTCGCCGGCGGCTCCCGGCCCGCCGCCGGCGGCGCCCTGCGGCCGGTGGCGGCGGCGCTCGGTCATCACCGACACGCGCATCCGCTCCAGCAGGCGGTAGGCGCGGACGATGCCGTCCCCGCCCCGGTGGGTTCCGGCGCCGCCGCTGCGGCGCCGGACGGCGTAGCGCTCGACCAGCAGCGGGTACTCGCGTTCGAGCACCTCGATCGGCGTGTTCAGGGTGTTCGACATGGCGACGTGGACGGCGTTCGGTCCTGGCCCGTCGGGGCAGGCGCCCTGGCCGCCGCCGATCGTCTCGTAGTGGGTGAAGCGGGCGTTGCCGAAGCTGACGTTGTTCATCGTCCCCTGGCCCATCGCAGGCACATCGGCCATGCCGGCGAAGGCGCGCAGCACCACGTCGACGATCCTGCTCGACGTCTCGACGTTCCCGGCGACGACGGCGGCGGGTGAGGCCGCGTTCACGAGGCAGCCGGGGGGAGCGACCACCTGCACCGGCACATAGGCGCCGCCGGAAGCGGGGATGTCGGGATCGCAGACGGCCCGCACGACGTAGTACACCGCGGAGCGGGTGACCGCGATCGGGCAGTTGACGTTGCCCTCCTGCTGGGGGGCGGTGCCCGTGAAGTCGACCGAGACGTTGTCGCCGCGGACGGCGACGGCGGCCCGGATGAGGATGTCGTCGGTATGCAGGCCGTCGCCCTCCATCACGTCCTCGGCTATGTGGATGCCGTCGGGAAGCGCCGCGATGGCCGCCCGGATCCGCCGTTCGCTGGCGGCGTGGAGCTCGCCCATGCCGGCCCGCAGACGCTCGCCGCCATGACGCTCGGCCAGCTCGCGGAGCCGCGCCGCGCCGGTGTCGTGGCAGGCGATCTGGGCCCGCAGGTCGGCCCGCCGCTCCCGCGGGTTGCGCATGTTGGCGAGCATCAGCTGCACAACCTCGTCGGTCAGCCGCAGCGGCGGGATGATCAGGCCCTCCTGATAAAGCTCGCGGGCGCCCACAGGCAGGCTGGCCGGCTGCATGCCGCCGACGTCGGCATAGTGGGCGCGCGAGACCAGCAGGCCGATGCCGTCCACCAGCGAGACCAGCGTCACGTCGGGAAGGTGGGTGCCGCCGGTGTAGGGGTCGTTGAGGACGTAGACGGCGCCCGGCCGGGGGTCGAGCTCGAGCACGGCGGCCACCGCGTCTGGCATCGCCCCCAGGTGCACGGGCATGTGCTCCGCCTGGGCGATCATCCGGCCGGCCAGGTCGAACACCGCCGTCGAGCAGTCCCGCCGCTCCTTGATGTTGGCCGAGTGGGCGGCGCGCACCAGGGCGGCGCCCATCTCCTCCGCCACTCCACGCAGCGCGGATCCCAGCACCTGCAGCGAGGCGGGGTCGATCACCGGGTCACCCGCCAGGTGCCGCCGCGATCGGCCCGCGCCGTCCAGCCCTCGGCCACCCACAGGGTCGCTCCGTCGAGATCGACGCGGGCGGGGCCGCTAACGGCCGGCCGCCGCCTGGCGGGCGACAGCGCCAGCTCCGGGCCGGGCGCCGTCGACGCCGCCCGCAGGTTGATCAGCTCGATCTCGCCGCCCGGGTCGGAGAACCCGAACCGCGCCTGATGCCGCTCGTGGAACCGCTCGGCCAGCGTGCGCAGCGGCTCCAGCGGCACGGTCAGCTCGAACCCCTGGCCGCGGTAGCGAAGGTCGGCGGCGGCCTCGAGAACGCCGCCGCGCTGTCGCGGCAGCTTCGGCACCAGCGCCCGCAGCTCTCGGGCGCCTAGCCCGGCCAGCGGCCGCACCACGCCACGCACCGCATCCCGCCGCCGCTCGCAGGTGGCGATGCCCAGCGCGGAGAGGACGCCGCCCGCGGCCGGCACCAGCACCGTCCGGATACCCAGCTCGTCCGCCACCTCGCAGGCGTGCAACGGCCCCGCACCGCCGAACGCCACCAGTTCCATATCCCGCGGATCGTGGCCCTGCTCGACACTGACCACCCGGATCGCCCGCACCATCTCCTGGTTGGCGACGGCCACGATGCCGGCCGCGGCCGCCGCCACGTCCGGGAACCCCCCGGCCACCGCGCCGACGGCGCGCACCGCCGCCTCCCGGTCGAGCCGCAGCCCGCCGGCCAGCGGCATCTCCGCATCCAGCCGGCCGAGCACCAGGTTGGCGTCGGTGACGGTGGCGCTGGTGCCTCCCCGGCCGTAGCTGGCCGGGCCGGGTTCGGCGCCCGCGCTGGCCGGCCCCACTCGCAGCGCGCCGCCGCCGTCGATCCAGGCGATGCTGCCGCCGCCGGCGCCGACGGTGTGGATGTCGAGCATCGGCAGCCGCACCGGGAGCCCCGCCACCGCTCGCTCGGTGGAGCGGCCGGCCTGGCCGCCGCGGATCAGCGAGACGTCGCAGCTGGTACCGCCCATGTCGAAAGCGATGGCGTCGCTCGCCCCCAAGGCCAGCACCGCGGCGACGCCGCCGGCGGGGCCGGACAGCAGCAGGCGGGCGGGGTGCGACGCCGCCTCCGCGAGCGTCGCCAGGCCGCCGCTCGACTGCATCAGCAGCGGCTCCGGCAGCCCCCGCCGCTCCATCGCCGTGCCCAGCCTGGCCAGGTATCGCGCCGTCGGCGGCCCCAGGTAGGCATCCATCGCCGTCGTCGAGGCCCGCTCGTACTCGCGGTACTCGGCTGCGATCTCGTGGGAGGCGACGACGAACACCCCCGGCAGCTCCTCCCGCAGCAGCCGGGCGGTCTCCGCCTCGTGCCCGGGGTCGCCGTAGGAGTGGAGCAGGCAGACGGCGACCGCCTCCACCCGGCTTCGCCGCAGCCGCCTGGCCGCCGCCCGCACCGACTCGCGGTCGACCGGCAGCAGCACGCCGTCGGGCACCAGCCGCTCGTCCACCTCCGCGGTCACCTCGGGCAGCGGCGGCGGGCGGTCGACGCACTGCCGGTAGAGGTGCGGCCGGGTCTGGCGGGCCAGCGCCAGCAGATCGCCGAAGCCCCGGGTGGCGACGAACCCGGTGCGGGCGCCTCGCCGCTCGAGCAGGGCGTTGGTCGCCACGGTCGTGCCGTGGGCCAGGTAGCCGACCGCGGCCGGGTCGACCCCGGCGCCGGCCAGCGCCAGCTCGATCGCCTCGGCCATCCCCCGCGACTGGTCGGCGGGGGTGGTCGAGACCTTGGCCGTGGTCAGGGCGCCGTCATGGATCACCGCCGCGTCGGTGAACGTGCCGCCTATATCGACCCCGATCAGCGCCGCCACCCGGCAAGGATATGCTCTGCACCGCATGTCCGAGATTCCCCACCACGACTCGGTCGAGCGGGCGCCCGGCGATCGCGGCGCCGGCCTCGGGCTGGCGGAGCGCGACCGGGTCAGGCAGACCGTGGCGATCTACCTGCGGCTGTTCTCCGAGCGGGCCGAGCTCGACGAGCCGGCGGTGCGCGCACTGGGGCGAGAGGCGCTGGAGCGGATCGATCGGGTCGCGCCCGAGCTCGGTGAGGAGATTCAGGGGATCGCGGCCGGCAGCGGCGTCGACGCCGAGCTGATCGGCGCGCTGAACGCGCGCACCGAGGTGCTGGCGGCCGGGCGAGGCGAGTGCTCGACCGTCGCCTGCCTCGGAAACCTGACCGCCTCCGGTCAGCCGATCGGGATGCAGACCTGGGACTGGCACGATGCGCTGGCCGACAGCTGGCTGCGCTGGACGATCGACCACGCGGACGGCAGGCGGGTCGACACGCTGACCGAGGCCGGCATCGTCGGCAAGATCGGCGTCTCCAACTCCGGCGTCGGCGTGTTCCTGAACATCCTCGGGCACGCCGCCGACGGCCCGCCGATCGGGACTCCGGTGCACGTGCTGAACCGGATGGTGCTCGACCGGGCCGACAACGCGTCGGCGGCGCTCGCCATCCTCGCCGGCGCTCAGATGTCGGCGTCCAGCGCGGTCACCGTGGTCGCCGCGGATGAGGACGGCGGCTGCGTGTGCACGGTCGAGCTGTCTCCCGCCGGGCCGGGCTTCGTCACCCCCGACGAGCGAGGGCTGCTGGCCCACACCAACCACTTCCTCGCCTCGCCCGGCAGCCAGGCCGACGTGATGGTGCGCAGCGGGCCCGATTCGGTGCTGCGGCTCGACCATGCCCGGCGGGCGCTGGCGCAGGTCGCCGAGCAGCCGGTCTCCGAGGAGTCAGTGCTGGGCGTGCTGCGAAGCCATCGCGGGGGCAGCAGCGCGATCTGCTGCCACCCGCCCGACGACGCCGGGTTCGGCGACCGGTGGGCGACGCTGGCCACCATCGCCATCGAGCCGGCCCAGCGGCGCATGCGGATCCGGGCCGGCGGCCCGTGCGGCCGGCTGCCGGCGCCGGCCGGCGGAACAACGGGGTCTGACCCCGGTGTTCCGGTCAGGGCATGAGGACAGCGGCCGCGGCCAGGCAGTCGGCCTCGCGCCACGGCAGCGCCGCCAGCTGAAGGCCGGCGGGCATGCCGGCGGCGTCTGTGCCGGCGGGGACGCTGATCGCCGGCCAGCCGTTGACGTCGAACACCTCCGTCAACCCGCACATGACGGCCGAGACGTCCACCTCGTCATGGCCGGCGAAGGGGAGCGAGGTGGTGCCGACCGGCGGCGGCGTGCAGGGCTGCGAGGGGGTCGCCACCAGCGTGATGCCGGCCGCCCGCGCCCGCTGCTCGAGCTCCGCGCACCAGGCCAGCCGCCGCTCGCCGATGGCGGCGACGTCGACCGCCGCGACGCCCTCGGCGGCCGCGCAATCACGCCGCACCTCGGGGCCCAGCTCGTCCGCCCGCTGCGGCCAGTGGTCGACCAGCGTGGCCGCCATCTCGGCCAGGTAGAACCGGCCGTCGGCGAAGTCCCTGTCGGGCGGCCAGCCGACGTCGAACTCGACCAGCTCGGCGCCCGCCTCGGCCAGCGCCTCGAGCGCGGCGCGTGCCGGCGCGGCGACGTCGGCCGCCGTGTGCTCGAAGAAGTACCGCTCGGCGACCCCGATCCGCATGCCACGCACGCCGCGCCCGAGAGCATCGCGGTAGCGCTCAACCGGCACGGCCGGAGCACGCGGGTCGCGGGCCGACGGGCCCGCCATCAGCTCCAGCGCGAGCGCGCAGTCCCGCACGCTGCGGGCCATCGGGCCGCAATGGTCGAGCGACGTGCAGAGCGGGTGGATGCCGCCCAGGCTGACCCGGCCGTACGTCGGCTTCAGGCCGACCACCCCGCAGCACGAGGCCGGGCAGCGGATCGAGCCGCCGGTGTCGGTGCCCGGCGCCAGCGGCAGGATGCCGGCTGCCAGCGCGGCTGCCGACCCACCGCTCGAGCCGCCTGGCACCCGGCTGGTGTCGTGGGGGTTGCGGCAGGTGCCGAACCAGGGATTGTCGGTGGTGGTGCCCCAGGCCAGCTCGTGCGTCGCCAGCTTGGCGATGGTGAGGGCGCCGGCGGCGGCCAGGCGGGCGACCACGTCGGCGTCGTGCTCCGGGACGTTGTCCCGCCAGATGGCGCTGCCGTAGGTGGTGCGGATGCCGGCGGTCTCGATCAGATCCTTCCAGCCCACCGGCACCCCGGCCAGCGGGCCGGGATCGGCTCCGGCGGCCAGGCGGCGGTCGACCGCCTCGGCCTCGGCCATTGCCCGCTCCTCGGTGACCAGCCACACCGATCCGATCTCGCCGTCGAGCCCGGGCAGCCGGTCGAGGTGCTCGCGGGCCACCTCGGCGGCGGACGCCTGACCGCTGCGGACGAGCTCGGCCGTCTCGGTCGCATCACGCACGGGCGAACCTGGCCGCCGCGAACCGGGCACATTCGGCGGGCAGCTCCCGGCCCTGCGCCAGGTCGGCCGCCAGCCTGCCCAGCAGCGGGCCGAACTTGAACGCGTTGCCGCTGTCGCCGCCGAGAACCACGATCCCATCCATCCGGTCGAGAATGAAATCACGGTCGGAGGTCATCGTGTACAGGCATGCGTCCACCCGCGCCGGCTCCGCCACCAGCCCGGGAAACGCCGTGGAGACGTGGTCGAGCAGCCGGGCTGTGACCGCGGCGTCCACCGGCCGGTCGTCGCGGTCGGGATCGAACTCCTCGTCGCGGCCGGCGTCCTGCGCGACCTTGTAGCCGACGCCTGGCGTGACGACGCCATACCAGGCGTGGCCGCCGTCTCCGTGGTCGATCACCGACGGCCTGTCGTCGGGCGCGCCGGCGAAATAGCCGACCTGCTCGATCTGCACCTGCAGCGGCAGCTCCGCCAGCCGGCCCAGCCACGGCCCGGCGCAGACGCAGACGACGTCCGCCTCGAGCTCGGCGGGATCGTCGATCCGGCTCTGCTCCAGCACCTCCACCATCCCGGCCAGCGTGCGCAGGGCGAGGTCTGCACGAACGCAGCCGGCCTCACGCGTCCACAGCACCGGCGAGCGGAACCGGGCCTCGGGGAAGCGGCGCTGCGCGCCTCTCCGGGCTCCAGCCACTCGAACGGCTCCCCCGCCTCCTGCAGCGCATCCGCGCAGCCGGCGGCCGCCAGCCCGGTCTCGAACAGGCCGTTCTCGAGCAGCAGCGAGCGGTCGAGCCTGCGCCACTCCTCCACCGCCCGCCGGGCCAGGCGCACCATCCCGGCGTCGCCGTAGCTCGTCCGGTAGATCCGCGAGCCCCCGGGCGAGCCGCCCAGCCGGGTGCCCACCTGATGCTGCTCGTGGACGACGACGTCGAACCCGTCCTCGCGCAGCGCGCGGGCGGTCGAGAGCCCCAGTATGCCCGCACCGACAACGGCGGCGCGAGGCTTTGCTAGGCAGCGACCATCTCCCTCAGCTTGCCCTCTTCGGCCAGCTCGGTGACGATGTCGCAGCCGCCCACCAGCTCGCCGTTCACGAACAGCTGGGGAATGGTCGGCCAGCCTGAGTGCTCCGAGAGCACCTGGCGGATCCGCGGGTCGGGCAGGATGTCCATGGCGGCGAACTCCGCGCCGTTCTCCTTGAGGAGCGTGACGACCTGCGCGGAGAAGCCGCAGCGCGGCATCTCCGGCGAGCCCTTCATGAACAGCATGATGCGGTGCTGGCTGATGGCGTCCAGGATCTCTTCCCGGATCTGATCCTCGGTGGCGATCACGAGGCGACCTCCGTCTTGATCTTGAGTGCATGGATGGGCCGGCCGGGGCCGAGCAGCTCCCCGACGGCCTCGTTCACCAGCCGGTGCTGCTCGAGCAGCGACAACCCCTCGAACTGGGCCGCGCGGACATGGGCGTACAGGTGGTCGCCTCCCGCCATGTCGTGAACGGTCACCTCCGAGCCGGGCAGCGCCGCCTCGATCAGGCCGGCGATCTCTTGTGTATCGGGCACGCCGGAAGATTAGCGCTCTCTTTGAACAGGGCTTCCCCCGCCCGACCGCGAAGGTACGATGGGAGAGCAATCTCTGCACGATCCGCCCTCGAGGAGGGGCGAGCCCCATGTCAATGATGACGTACCTGCTGTTCGCGATCCCCCCGCTGATTCTCGGCCTGCTGGCCCAGTCATGGGTGCAGAAGTCGTTCGCCCGGGGCTCCCAGGTGCGCGCCGCCTCCGGCATCTCCGGCGAGGTCGCGGCCCGCAGGATCCTCGATAGCGGCGGGCTCTCGAACGTCCGCGTGGAGCGCGTCCCCGGCCAGCTGACCGATCATTACGACCCCCGCGACAAGGTGCTGCGGCTGTCCGAGCCGGTGGCCGGCTCCTCCTCGGTGGCCGCGATCGCGGTCGCCGCCCACGAAGCGGGCCACGCGTTCCAGGACGCCAAGGGCGAGGCCTCATTCCGGCTGCGCTCGGCGATGGTGCCGGCGGTGGGCTTTGCCTCACAGGCGTGGATGTTCGTGCTGTTCGCCGGTGTGTTCGCCAACTCGGTGGGCCTGGTGCAGGTCGCTGTCGCGCTGTTCGCGGCTGTGGTCGCCTTCAGCCTGGTCACCCTGCCGGTCGAGTTCGGCGCCAGCCGCAAGGCGATGAACATGCTGACCGCCCAGGGCATCATCGCGCCGACCGAGAGCCCGGTCGTCCGCAAGGTGCTGACCGCGGCCGCCATGACCTACGTCGTGGCTGCGCTGTCGGCGATCTGGCAGCTGCTGCTGCTCTGGTTCTCGACCAGGGACTAACCGGGTTCCTCCGCGCCGGTAGGCTGCGGGCGATGCGGCTGATCTCCTTCGAGGCGGATGGCCTCGCCCGCGCCGGGGTGCTGGACGGCGAGGTGGTGCGCGACACCGGGCTCGCCATGAGCCGGCTGCTGCAGCGCGGTCTCGACAGGGCGCCGGCCGTCGGCGAGCTGCCGCTGTCAGAGGTGCGGCTGCTGCCACCGGTGCCCGGGCCCGGCAAGATCGCCTGCATCGGCAGGAACTACCACGAGCACGCCCGGGAGCAGGATGTCGAGGCGCCGGCGGAGCCGCTGGTGTTCGCCAAGTTCTCCTCCAGCCTGATCGCCGACGGCGAGCCGATCCGGCTCTCGCCACTGACCGAGCGCCCCGACTACGAGGCGGAGCTGGCGGCGGTGATCGGCCGCCCCGCCCGGCGGGTCAGCGAGCGGGACGCCCTCGGCCACATCGCCGGTTACACCGTGATGAACGACGTCACCGCCCGCGACCTGCAGAGGGCCGACGGCCAGTGGACGCGGGCCAAGAGCCTCGACACCTTCGGCCCCATGGGCCCGGCGCTGGTCACCCCCGACGAGGTGGGCGACCCACAAGCGCTCCGCATCCGCTGCCAGCTGAACGGCGAGCTCGTCCAGGATGCGTCCACGGGGCAGATGATCCACTCCGTGGCCCGGCTGATCGCCCACCTCTCCCAGGCCTTCACGCTGCACCCCGGCGACGTGATCGCCACCGGCACGCCCAGCGGCGTCGGCGCGTTCCGCGACCCGCCCCGGTTCCTGCAGCCGGGCGACATCGTCCGCTGTGAGGTCGAGCGCGTGGGCGCGCTCGAGAACCCCGTCCTCGGATAGCCGGCGGCGGTGGACGCCATCGGCATCACGGCTCGCGGGCTGCGCCACCGCTACGGTGACACCGAGACCCTGGCCGGCGTGGATCTCGAGGTGCCGGCCGGCGCCCGGGTGGCGGTGGTCGGGCCCAGCGGCTGCGGCAAGTCGACCCTGCTCTCGATCGTCGCCGGGCTGGATGCCCCGGCGGCGGGGCAGGTGGCGGTGGGAGGCGAGGACGATCCCGACGAGCGGCTGGCCCGGTGCGCGCTGATGCCCCAGCGCGACCTGCTGCTGCCGTGGCGGAGCGCGCTCGACAACGCCGGCATCGCGCTCGAGAACGCCGGCCGCCCGCGGGCGGATGCGCGGGCCGCCGCCATGCCGCTGTTCGACCGGTTCGGGCTGGCCGGCTTCGCGGGCTCGCCGCCGGGGTCGCTGTCGGGCGGGATGCGCCAGCGGGTGGCCTTCCTGCGCACGCTGCTGGCCGGCAAGCCGGTACTGCTGCTGGACGAGCCGTTCGCGTCGCTCGACGCGATCACCCGCGAGGACCTCCAGGACTGGCTGGCGGAGGCGCTGGCCGCCGAGCCGCGCACCGTGCTGCTGGTCACCCACGACGTGGACGAGGCGCTGAAGCTGGCCGACCGGGTGGTCGTGCTGTCAGGCCGCCCCGCCCGCGTCGTGCTGGTGGCAAACGCCGGGTCGGCCGGCCGCGACGACCTGCTGGGAGCGCTGCGGGGATGAGATCCCGGTTCGGCTGGGTGATCGTGCTGGCGGCGCTGCTGGGCGCCTGGGAGCTGTACGTGCGCGTCCGCGGGATTCCCGACTACCTGCTGCCGGCGCCCACCGACATCGCCGCCGCCCTGTGGGACGAGCGCTCGACCCTGGCCGGCCAGGCCCTGGTCACGCTGCGGGAGATGGTGGTCGGGCTGGCCGCGGCGGTGGCGACCGGGCTGGGCGCGGCCATCGTCCTTCACCGCTCGGAGACGCTGCGCCGCGCCGTGTACCCGCTGCTGGTCGCCTCCCAGAGCGTACCGGTGGTGGCCGTGGCGCCGATCCTGGTCATCTACCTCGGGTTCGGGCTGGCCCCCAAGGTGCTGATCGTGGCCCTGGTCTGCTTCTTCCCCGTCACCGTGGCCACGCTCGACGCGCTGCGGGCCGTCGATCCCGAGCACCGGCGGGTGATGCGGACGCTGAACGCCTCGCCGCGGCGGATCTTCTGGCACGTGGAGATGCCGTTCGCACTCCCCGGCGCGTTCTCCGGCACCCGGGTGGCCGCCTCCTACTCAGCGGTGGCTGCCCTGTTCGCCGAGTACGCGGGCGGCTCCGGCGGTCTGGCCGAGTCGATGCGAAACGGCCTCGACACCCCGCTGGTGGGCGCCGCCATCACGCTGCTGGCCCTGATGTCCATGGGCCTGTTCGCGCTGGTCACGCTGGCCGAACGGCTGGCGCTGCCCTGGTCGCGCCGGCGGCGATAGGATTCGTCCGCAATCGTTTGCCGGGGAGCCCCGCCGGGGCTGAGAGGGCGCAGAGCACGCGCCGACCCGTCGAACCTGATCCGGGTCATGCCGGCGAAGGGATGCAAGCCATGTTCCGACCATCACTCCTTCTGGCGCTCGCCGCGCTGCTGGCCGCCGGGTGCGGCAGCGATGCCGGCCAGGGCGGCTCGTCCACCGGCCAGGCGGCCCCGCGGCCGGTCAGCCTGCAGCTGGACTGGTACCCCAACCCCGACCA
>DATLLX010000105.1:0-10054 GCA_035537595.1 Gaiellales bacterium
GGTGGGATCGCGTACTTCTTGCCCACCGTCTCCCACTTCGCATTCTGCAGCAGCTGCGCGCGGGCTGCGATCGCGTCGTCGCGGCTGGCTACCAGCATGTAATCGACCTCACGGGAGTCCTGCGTCGCGAACTGGGCCTTGTTCTTGTCGTAGTAGTCCTGGACGTCCTGGTCGGTGATCTTGACGTCGCTCTGAATCTTCTCCTGGATCTTCTTCTGCACCAGCGAGGGGCGGATCACCTCCTGCCGGTAGTCGTCCTCCGTGAACTTGTACTTCGCCAGGTCGGCCTCGAACTTGGAGCGATCGCCGCCGTACTGCTGCTTGACGGCCGCGTCGACCGCGTTCTGGAGCTCGTCGTCGGACACCTTCAGCCCGAGCTTGCTGGCGATGTTCTCGACCTGGGCATTGAACACCAGGCGGTCGACGATCGGCTGGACGATCTTCTCGCGGTAGGCCTGCGTGCCCGGTTTCGGCGGCTCCTGCTTCTGCGCTGCCGCAGCCGCCAGCACCTGCTTGATCTGGTGGTCGAGCTGCGCCACGGTGATCGTCGTGTCGCCGACAATGGCAACGGCGTCCTCCGGGACGGAGGCGTTGCTGTTACTCGAATCACCACCGCCGCAGGCGCTTGCTGTCAGCAGCAAAAAGGCGGCGAATGCAGGGAAAAATCGTCTCATAACATGCGTTACGCCGCAACGATGCGGCGCGTTTCGAGTATAGCATCGAGGATTTGAACAACATTGTGCATGTGCGGCCTCTCCCCTCCCCCGGAGACGTCCAGCCGGCAGCTCACCTCGCGTGAGGCGACGGTGTAGAGGGCGCGCGGATACCGGCTCTTCAGCTCGCGCACCTCGGACGAGCCGAGCACCACCGGCGACACCGTCAGCTTGCCGCCCCGGAAGGCGACCACGTCGGCTCCGAGCTCCGCCGCCAGCAGCCGCGCCTCCTGGATCGCGAACAGGTTCTCCACGGCGACCGGCATCGGCCCGAACCTGTCGGCCACCTCGGCCCGGAGCTCCCGAAGCTCGCTGATGTCGGCTGCCAGCGCCAGCCGCCGGTGCAGGTCGATCTTGACCGCCTCCAGCGAGACGTAGTCCGCCGGCACGTAGGCGTCGACCTGAGCGTCGACCCGCACCGGCCGCGGCCGGGGGCCGGTCGCGCCCTGCAGCTCGGACACGGCGTCGGCCAGAAGCTCGCAGTAGAGCTCGAACCCGATCGCGGCGACGTGCCCCGACTGCTCGTCGCCCAACAGGCTGCCGGCGCCGCGGAGCTCCAGGTCGCGCATCGCGATCCGGTACCCGGAGCCCAGCTCGGTGTAGTCGGCGATCGTCGACAGCCGGTGGCGAGCGTCCTCGGACAGCTCCCGGCGGTCGGGGTAGAACAGGTACGCGTGCGCGGCCTGGTCGCTCCTGCCCACCCGGCCCCGGATCTGGTACAGCTGCGACAGCCCGAGCAGGTCGGCCCGCTCGACGATCAAGGTGTTGGCCTGCGGGATGTCGAGCCCCGACTCGATGATCGTGGTGGTCACCAGCACGTCGTGGTCGCCGCGCAGGAACCGCATCATCACGTCCTCCAGCTGGCGCTCGGCCATCTGCCCGTGGGCGACGCCGACCCGCAGCTCGGGCACCCAGGCCCGCACCCGCTCGGCCGCCTCGTCGATCGTCTCCACCCGGTTGTGCAGGTAGAACGACTGGCCCTCGCGGGCGAACTCGCGGCGCAGGGCGGTGGCGATCAGCTCCTCGTCGAACTCCCCCACGTGGGTGCGGATCGGCCGCCGGCCGCGCGGCGGAGTGGTGATCACCGAGATGTCGCGCAGCCCCGACAGCGACATGTGAAGGGTGCGGGGGATCGGCGTCGCCGACATCGCCAGCACGTCGACCTCGAGCCGCATCTGGCGCAGCAGCTCCTTCTGGGCCACGCCGAAGCGCTGCTCCTCGTCGAGCACCACCAGCCCCAGCTGGCGGGGCACGACGTCGCGCGACAGCACCCGGTGGGTGCCCACCAGCACGTCGACCTTGCCCTCGCGGAAGTCGGCCAGCGCCGCCTTGACCTCGGCCGGGGGGCGGAACCTGGACACCATCTCGACCCGCACCGGGAAGTCGCGGAACCGCTCGCGGAACGTGCCGGCGTGCTGCGACGCCAGCACGGTGGTCGGCACCAGCACCAGCACCTGCTTGCCGCCCGAGACGGTCTTCATCGCCGCCCGCACCGCCACCTCGGTCTTGCCGAACCCGACGTCGCCGCAGACCAGCCGGTCCATCGGCGTCTCGCCCTCCATGTCCTCGCTGACGGCGTCGATCGCCCGCTTCTGGTCGTCGGTCTCCTCGTAGGGGAACGCGTCCTCCAGCCGGGCCATCCACTCGTCGTCGGCGGGGAACGGCGGCCGCACCTGGGTCTGGCGGCGGGCATACAGGCTGAGCAGCTCGCCGGCCAGCTCACGCACCGCCACCCGGGCGCGCGACTTCATGTTCTGCCAGGCCTTGCCGCCCAGCTTGGACAGCGACGGCGCGCCGGAGTCCGAGCCGATGTAGCGGCTCACCTTCCCCAGCTGCTCGTGCGGGACGTACAGCCGGTCGTCGCCGCGGAACTCGAGGTACAGGTAGTCGCGCACGACGCCGCCCACCTCGCGGGTGTCGAACTGGACGAAGCGGCCGATCCCGTGGTCGTCGTGGACGACGTAGTCACCGGGCCGGAGGTCGCCGAAGGCGGCCAGCGCGCGGCCCAGCCCGACCGGCCGCCGGGTCGACCGCCTGCGGAACAGCTGCGCCGACGGCAGCACCGCCAGTCGCAGCCCGGGGACGACGAAGCCGTGGCGCAGCGGCGCGACCACGAACGCCACGCCCGGCTCGTCCGGCCCCGGCAGGCCGGGCCGCGCCACCTCCGCCTCGACCCGGTTCAGGGCCAGCCGCATGCGCTCCGCCTCCCCCTGGTGGGGAAAGGCGACCAGCACCCGGTACCCGGCCCTGATCAGGGCCCGCAGCTCGTTCTCGGCCTCGGCGATCCCGAACGAGGCCAGGGCCGGAGGCTGCGCCTCGAAGCTGTGCCGCTGGCCCAGCGGCAGCTCCTCGAGCACCCCCGAGGCGTCGAGCAGCGCCTCCACCTCGGCCGGCTTCACGTACGCGCGGCCGCGCGCCTGGGCGTCGCGCAGCGTCTCGGCCACCTCCTCGGCCCGGTCGCGCATCTCGCCCGCCGTCTCCTCGGCGTTCCACACCACCATGGCGGCGTTCGCCGTCAGCTCGGGGATCAGCGACACCAGCCCGCCGGGGACCGCGGGCGCTCCCTCCTCGACGCCCCAGGCCGCCTCCAGGTCGGTGGGCTCGCCGGCGGGCCGGACGACGGCCCGCTCGAGCTCGCGGATCGACCGCTGCGTGAACACCGAGAACGCGGACAGGCGCTCGATCTCGTCGCCGAAGAACTCGATCCGCAGCGGCTCCCGGCCGGTGGTCGGGAAGACGTCGACCAGCCCGCCTCGGACCGACACCTCGCCCCGCTCCTCGACCGTGTCGACCCTGGTGTAGCCGGCGGCCACCAGCGCCTCCACCAGCTGCTCCAGGCCGGGCTCGCTGCCGGCCTCGACGACCACCGGCCGGGGCCGGGTGGACGGCCCGGGGACGCGCTCCAGCAGGGCGTCGACCGACACCGCGATCAGGCCGCCGGCGGCGGCCGCGTCGAGCGCGGCAGAGCGCTCGCCGACCAGGTGCGGCGCCGGGTCGATGCCGCTGCCGTAGACCGCCCCCCGTGAGGGCAGGTATGCCGCCGGCGCCTCGGGTACGTGCAGCACGGCCGCCTCGATCAGCGTCCGGGCGGCGTCGTCGTCGGCGACGACCACCGCCAGCCCGCGCGGCTCCAGGCCCGAGCGCGACCGCCAGAGGGCGGCGGCGACCAGCGGCAGCAGCGGCGGCGAGACCCGCGCGCGGACCGCGCCGCCCGCTGCCGCGGCCGCGAAGGCGGTGAACTCGCCGCTCTCCAGCAGGTAGGGCAGCGCGAGCTCGGCCCCGGCTGCGGCAGGGGTGTTCGTGGAGGCATCCATCCAGCCCCGAATGCTACTGTTGGCCCGTCATCCGACGGAGGTTCACCCCAATCGTGCGACGTCTGGCCGTATCTCTCCTCACCGCCCTCACGTTCCTCGCCCTCCCCGCCGTCTCATGGGCGGCCGAGAACGCCCCCGAGAAGCCCGAGGGCACCGACCACACGCTGACCACGATCTTCGTCGTGGCCGCCGGGCTGCCGTTGCTGCTCGTCCTGCTGACGCTGATCGACATCGCGGTCGGCAAGCACCGGCGTGACCACTGAGCCGACCGGGCTCGACGACCGCTCGATGCGGGAGCTCGACGAGTTCCTTCGCATCCGGTCGATCTCGAGCGACGGCAAGCATCCGCAGGAGCTGCGCCAGGCGGCGGAATGGGTGCGCTCGCTGCTGGGCGACGGCGCCACCATCAGTGAGGATCACGGCAACCCGGTCGTTGACGGCCTGATCCCCGCCTCCGGCGGCACGGACGCGCCGACGGTTGTCGCCTACGGCCACTACGACGTCCAGTCCCCCGGCCCCGAGAGCCTGTGGGAGAGCCCGGCCTTCGAGCCTGAGGTGCGCGACGGCTGGCTGTACGCGCGCGGCGCGTCCGACGACAAGGGCAACTTCTACACACTGCTGCGGGCGGCGCTCGACCTGGCGGCTGCCGGCGAGCTGGGCGTCAACGTGCGGGTGATCGCCGACGGCGAGGAGGAGGTCGGCGGCCACTCCGTGATCGACTATCTGGCAGGGGTGAGCGACCGGTTCGCGGCCGCGGTCATCTTCGACGGTGGCATGGCGTCGGCCGACGTGCCCGCCATCACCAACGCTCTTCGCGGCCTGGTCGGGTTCCAGCTGCGGCTGGTCACCAACGCCAAAGAGCTCCACTCCGGCCTCTACGGCGGCGTGGTGGCCAACCCGGTGAACGACCTGATCGCGGTGCTCGGCGCGGTCATCGGGAAGGAGGACGAGCTGGCCGCCGGCTGCGCCCCGGTCACCGAGTCCGAGCGCGCCGGGTGGGACATCCTGCCCGCCGGGGAGGCGCTGCTCAGGGACGCCGGCGGCACCCCGGCCGACGACCGGGCCGCCGACGAGTTCTACGAGCGCACCTGGGCGCGGCCCTCGCTGACGGTGCACTCGATCGGAGCAGGCGATCCGTTGCTGCACAAGACCAGCGTGGCCTCCGAGGCACGGGCGTCGCTGTCACTGCGGCTGGCCCCCGGTCAGGATCCGGACGCACTGTTCGACGAGCTGGAGCGCCGGCTGCGGGCGGCGCTGCCGTCCCATGCACAGCTCGAGCTGGATCGCTGGCCGCCCGGCCAGCCGGCGTACATGTCGCCCGACGACCCGGTCATGCACGCGGCGCAGCGCGCGATCGAGCAGGCCACCGGCGTCGCTCCGGTGACGATGCGAAGCGGCGGCACGATCCCGATCATGGCCGCCCTGATCGCCCGCGGCACGCCCACCATCCTGTCCGGGTTCGGCACCAGCGAAGACAACATCCACTCCCCCAACGAGCGGATCCGGCTGCGCAACCTGGCCTGGGGCCTGGCGTCGGCGAGGGAGATCTACCGGGAGCTGGCCGGCACCCTCGGCTAGATCCGACTTGTGTCCGTCCGTCAGACCGTTTACATTTGCCCGCGATGCGCATGACCACTCGCGGCATGACGGAGTATCAGGTACGCACCCGTCTGTACGAGCCGGCCGAAGCCGTCCGCCGGCTGGAGTCCAAGCTGGCCTGCTGGAAGATCTCCACGGCCCCCCGGATGCGCGGTGAGGATCTCCGCAAGGCGTTCGAGGACCGGCTCGACAAGCGTGCTCCGGACGTGGTCGCAGGCCCCCAGACGGACAAGGGCCCGCGCATCCGCCTGATCGCCTGACCTAGCCGGCGAAGGCGCGGCGGCAGGCCTCGAGGGCGTCGCCAAGCGTGGCGTCGCCGTCCTCCGACACGATCACGGCCGAGCGCCTGAGGGCATCCACGCGGTTGCGGCCCAGCCGCACCCCCCGGCGTTCGAGCTCGCCGGCGACACCGGGCGCGACGCGGAGCCGGGGCGGCCGGTTGGCATACCGCTCGAGCGCCAGCACGCGCTGGCCGAGCGCCCGCAGCGGCTGGCCGCGGAAGGCGGCCCGCAGTTCGGGGATCGCGGCCTCCAGATCGTCGACCGCCCGCCCGGCCAGCGGCTCCCCGACCACCGGGGTGAGCTCTGCGATCACGGCGTCGCGGTGCTCCCGCGCGAGCTCCGCCAGGCGGAGTGTGTAGCGGGGCGGAGCGGCGTTCCGCTCGATGGCGCAGTGGAGGACGAGCGCGGCGCCCTCGACGCCCGGCCCGGCCACCCACAGCCGGTCGGGCCGCCGGCGGCGGTTCTCGAGCACGCGATCCGCGGCGATCGAGATGCCGCGGCGATGCGTGACGCCCGGCTGGAGGTCGACGATCAGCGGCTCACCGCCCGACACGTCCGGCCCCGGGGCGAGGGCATGGATCCGGTGCCAGGTATGGCGGGCCACCCGCACGGGGACGTACCCGGCCGCGCGGGCGGCGGCGTGCAGCGCGGCCCCGGCGGCGGGCACCCGGTCGGTGACGACGTCCACGTCGCCCTGCGGGGTATCGGGCAGCCCGGCGTGGTTGCGGAGCAGGGCGTGCCGGATGCCCCGCCGGTCGAGATCCTCGAGATACGCGCTGAGAAGCCTGCCGTGGGGGGTCTGCGGGTAGGGTTCGTCCATGAACGGGAAGGGTGACAGACGTGGCCGCCTGATCGTGCTGCTGGGGCCGGACGGCAGCGGCAAGACGACGGTAGCCGAAGCGCTCTCGGCGCTGCTCCGCGACTCGGGCACGCCGACCGAGCGGCTGTACATGGGCGCCGGCACACCCGGGCTCCCCACCCGCCGGCTGCGGCAGGCCATGCGCCGCCGCCGCTCGTCCCGGCCCGGCTCGCCGTCCACGCCGCCGCTGGACGCCGGCCGCCGGCACAGGCTGGTCGAGGTGGTCCACGTGTGGGCTGACTTCCGCTGGCGCGGTCGAAGCCAGATCCGTCCGCTGCTCGCGGACGGCGTCACCGTGGTCTGCGACCGCTACGCCTACGACCTTGCCACCTGGAACGTCCCCCGGCTGAGCGGCGGGCGCCTGGTCGCGCTGCTTCGCCGGAGCGTCCGCCGGCCCGACATCACCATCTTCCTGAGCGCCCCTGCCGAGATCATCCACGCCCGCCGCGACGAGCTGACCGTGGCCGAGATCGAGCGTCAGCAGCGGCGCCTGGAGCTGCTGGTCGACCGGCTGCCGGGGGCGGTCACCCTCGACGCGTCACGCTCGCCCGACGAGATCGCCAGAGCGGCGGCCGCCCTGCTGAAGCCCGCCTAGCGGGCGGCCCGCCGGATCCGCTCCCCGCGCTCCTCCAGCAACGTCCGGAACCGGCGGTCGATCGCCCTGCGGCGAAGGCCGATGCGGCGCGCCCGCACGCGCGTCATCCAGCGCCGCAGCAGCTGATCGGTGACCTCCAGGTCGAGGACGATCGCCGGCGACCGGGGGGCGTCGTAGGCGGCGAGCAGCGCCCCCTCGAGCCGGCGGCGCAACCCCTCCACACCCGGCGCTCCGCAGCCGACCATGAACAGCCGGTCGGTGCCGAGCAGCGTCAGGTAGCGGGCGATGTCCTGCTCGGGCACCCCGCTGCGGTAATGGTCGACGTCGATCGCATAGGCCCCGCCCGACCTGTCGACGATCACGTTAACCGGCGCGAAATCTCCATGCAGCCCGACGGTCGGGCACTCCAGCACCCGCGACGGCAGCGCCTCCAGCACCCCCCGCACCGAGGCCGGCAGCGAGATGTCGGGCGGCGCCGACGCCGCCAACTCGAGGATCCCGTCCGCCATCGCCCGCGTGTCGATCCGGGTCGGCGCGCTGCGGGCGGCATCGTGCAGCCGGCTCAGCAGCAGGCCCGAGCGGCGCGCGCCCTCGAGGGCAGGAGCGGGATTGATGACAGCCGCCGGACGGAGCAGCCGGTTGACCTGCACGCCGGCGACGTGCTGCATCGCGAAGGCGTCGAGGTCACCGAACAGGGCCACCGGCCTCGGCACGCCCAGCGGCTCGTCGACGGAGCGGAAGTGGCGATGCAGGGTGGCCAGCGAGCGAAACTGCTCGGCGGCGTGGAGCGGCTCCTCGAGATCGATCTGGCCGCCGTTCTGCCGGTGCTGCTTGACCACCCACCGGCAGCCCTTCGCCGGTGCCGCGGTGTCGCCGGCGAAGTACACCGTCGAACGGGCCAGCGTCCGCGACGGCGCAACCGGCGTCACCAGGCCCTGGAGCTCGCCTGAGGCCGAAAGCGCGCTCTGCAGCGCGCTCAGCACGTCCGGAATTTCGCCATGGGCAGAGTGCTCACGGCTCGCCGGGTTCTCACGGATCAACGGCGACCTCCCCTCGCACAGGTGCATCTGCCACCCACTTCACAGATGTTCACCAGTCACGAGCGTAGCAAACTACCGCGACCGCCGGATGGACCGCTCGACACGCCGCGGCTCTAGCGGCCGTTGAAGGAGCGCATCGCCACATCGATGCCTTCTCGGACAACACATTCAGCGCAGTCCGCGCCCTGCTGCACCATCGCCTCGACGTCGACGCCCGGGTCGAACGGAAGCAGCACCCAGTCGGCGACCGGCCTGGGGTCGCCGCGGTCGGGCCTGCCGATGCCCAGGCGGACGCGCTCGAAGTCGCTGCTGCCCAGGGAGCCGGCCACCGATCGCAGACCGTTGTGCCCCGCCAGACCTCCGCCCGCCTTTGCCCTGATGTCCCCCAGCGGCAGGTCGATCTCGTCGTGCACGACCAGGAGCGCATCCAGCGGCAGCTTGTAGAACCGCATGGCCGAGGCGACGCTGCGGCCGGAGTCGTTCATGTAGGTCTCGGGGGCCAGCAGCGCCAGCCGCCGGTCGCCGTCGCGCGCCTCCCACAGCCGGCCGCTGTGCTTCGACCGGGGAGAGCCGGCATCGAGCCGGCGGCCGAGCTCCTCCACCACACGCAGGCCAAGGTTGTGCCGCGTGTCGCGGTAGCGAGGGCCGGGATTGCCCAGGCCGACCACCAGGTGGTCGAGCGTCGGAGCGGGCGAGCGCCCGGGCAGCCGCACGGCCTGCCCGGCCCGTTACTCGGAGCCCTCGGGCTCCTCGGCGGCTCCCTCGCCGGCCTCGCCCTCGGCGCCCTCCTCGGCGGCCTCGCCCTCGACACCCTCTTCGCCCTCGACGCCTTCCTCCGGCTCGGGCTCCTCCTCCACCGTCGGCACGGTGACCGTGGCCAGGATCGTGCCCTCCAGATCGTCGAGGAAGGTGACGCCCTCGGGCGGCGTGAGGTCGGACAGGCGCATCGAGTGGTTGATGTCGAGCTCGCTGACATCGATCTCGATGCTCTCGGGAATGTTGGTCGGCAGCACGCTGATGTTGAGCTCGTGGGTGGGGGCGCTGAGCACGCCGCCCATCGTCACTCCGTGAGGGGTGCCGTGGAGGTGGACGACGACCACGGTCTGGATAGGCTGGTCGAGCCGCACCTCGTTGAAGTCGACGTGGATCACGCGATCGCGCACCGGGTCGAGCTGGAGGTCCTTGATCACGACCGGGCGGGCGGACTTCTCGTCGCCGACGCTGAGATCGAAGATGGCGTGGATCCCGCCCGGGCCCGACACCGCATGGCGCAGGTCGCGGATGTTGACGACCACCGGGATCGATGCGCCGGGGCCCGTCTTCGCGCCGTAGACCACGCCGGGGACGTCGCCGCCGGCACGCAGCCGCCGCGCATCCTTGCCGCCGCGCCCGTCGCGAGGGCGCACTTCCAGTTTGATCCGGTCCATCGAACTCTCCTCGCAGTCCCGCTAGAAGAGCTGGTTCCCGCCGTGGAACAGCCCCGAGACCGAGTCGTCGTTGAAAACGTTGGAGATGGTATCAGCAAGGATCGGCGCAACCGACAGCACGCGCACCTGATCCGGCGCCGTGACCGGGTTGACCGGGATCGTGTCGGTGACCACCACCTGCTCGAAGACGCTGCCGGCGATGTTCTCCATCGCCCGGCCCGAGAAC
>DATLLX010000106.1:0-6170 GCA_035537595.1 Gaiellales bacterium
GGTGGTGACAGGCTTGCCCTGCACGCCGACGATAACGTCGCCGGGCTTGACCCCGGCCGCGGCGGCCGGCATGCCATTCTCGACGCCCAGCACCTGCGCGCCCTCCTGGCGGATCTTCACCGGCAGCCCCAGCGCCTTCTCGGCGACGATCTTGGCGGTGGTCTTGGAGTCCGACATCAGCCGGTCGTTGACCTTGATCCGCTGCTGCTCCGACTGGCCGGGAGCCAGGATGTGATCCGCGGGCACGAGGTCGGCGCCCTCCACCAGATGCTCGGCCCACAGCTTCTGGATCTCGTTGGCCTTGAGCACGCTGACGTCGACGAAGTAGATCTCCGAATCGCCCTTGGGCGGTTCGCCGCCCTTGGCCTTGACGACATCGGAGGTGGCATGCGCCGGATCGGGCAGGATCGCGTAGTAGCCGGACTGGGTCTCCCAGCCGTAGCCGAAGCCGCCGGCCCCCAGGGCGACGGCCACGGCCAGCACGACCGGCCAGCGCGGCTTTCGCAAAGCCCTCATGCCACCGCCACCGAGGCCGCGACCGCGCCCACTCCCAGCGCCACCAGCGCCAGCGCCGCGACCGGGGAGATCCGGCCGTACGCCATGTGCCCGCGGCCGAAGGCGGACAGGATCAGGCCGCAGATCACGCCACCGGCCAGGCCGCCCAGGTGGCCGCCCACCGAGATCCCGGGCACGGCGACCGTGAACAGCAGGTTGAACACCAGCAGGCCGCCGATCGGGCCGCCCAAGAGCGACACTCCGCGCTGGCGCTCGAGCACGAACAGCGCGCCCATCAGGCCGAACACCGCGCCCGACGCGCCGCCGGTCTGGGCGTCCGGCGACAGCAGCAGCGCGCCCAGGCTGCCGGTCAGCGCGGAGATGAAGTAGATGGCGCCGAACCGGACGCTGCCGGCGTACCGCTCCAGCGCGCCGCCCAGCAGATACAGGGCGTACATGTTGAACGCGAGGTGCAGCGGGTTGAAGTGCAGGAAGGCGGAGGAGATAAGCCGGTAGTACTCGCCGGCCTGGATGCCGGCCGCGTAGACCGTCATCTTGCTGCCCAGTTCGTTGATCGAGCTGCCCAGCAGCCCGCCGCCGGCGATGCCGCCGCGGGTGGCCAGGAACACCGCCACGTTGGCGAAGATCAGCGCCACCGTCAGGTACGGCGCGCCCGCCATCTGGAACCCGGCGGTGCTGACCCGGGTGCGCTGGCCTGCGCACTCCGGACAGCGCATGCCGACGGGGGTATCGGTCATGCAGTCGGGGCAGATCGGCCGCCCGCAGTTCGAGCAATGCACGCCCGTCTGGCGGTCGGGGTGGCGGTAGCACGTGTCCATCTACCGCAGTCTAGGTGTGGCGGATTGCTACCAGATTCCCCGCATCAACCCGCCGTCAACAGGCAGTACGGCACCCGAGACATAGGCCGCCCGGGTCGAGCAGAGAAAGGCCACCACGGCCGCCACCTCGTCGGGGCTGCCCAGCCGGCGGGCGGGCACCGCCTCCATGTCCCGCCGCCTCGCCGCCTCCGGATCCGGCTGGTGATCCCACAGCTCCCGCACCCGCGGGGTGTCGATCTTTCCGGGCGCGATCGTGTTGACGGTGATGCCGTCGGGGCCCAGCTCGTGGGAGAGTGTCTTCGCCCAGCCGACGATCCCCGGCCGGATGGCGTTCGACAGCATCAGATGGGGGATCGGCTCGCGCACCGACCAGGACGTGATGTTGACCACCCGGCCGCGGCCGCTCTGCCTGAGGTGGGGGAGGGCGATCCGGGTCAGCCGCACGGCCGCGTGCAGCGACAGCTCGAAGGCGTCGCGCCAGGCCTCCTCGGGGGTGGTCTCGAACGTGCCGGCAGGCGGGCCGCCGGCGTTGTTGACGACGATGTCGAGCCGGCCGCGCTCGGCGACCGTGTGCTCGACCAGTCGCTCCAGCGTCTCCGCGTCGCGGACGTCGCCGGCCACCGTCAGCGCCCCGGCCACCCCCTCGGCCGCCTGCGCCAACCGCTCGGGATCACGCGCGTTCATGGTCACCGCGCTGCCCTCCCCGGCCAGTGCACGGGCGATGGCCAGGCCCATGCCCGAGGAGGCGCCGCAGACGATCGCGGACGTGCCGTTCAGCCCCAGATCCATCACTGCACGCTATACGATGCCGCGCGTGAAGTACGGCCCTGCCGATTCCTCCACGTCGCCGCGCTTCAGTGGGCCGCGGACGTTCATGCGGCTGCCCCAGGTCGAGACCACGGAGGGGGTCGACGTCGCCGTGATCGGCATCCCCACGGACGATGCCGTGTCGTTCAAGTCGGGCGCCCGGTTCGGTCCGGAGGCGATCCGCAGCGCGTCGGTGCTGCTGCGGCCCTACAACCCGCTGCTGGCCGTCGACGTGGTCGAGCACCTGTCGATGGTCGATTACGGGGACGCCCCCACGGTGCCCGGCTACCACATCGAGACGCTGGAGCAGATCCAGCGGTACCTGGAGCCGGTGCACGAGGCCGGGGTGACGCCGCTCTGCCTGGGCGGCGACCACTCGATGGTGCTGGCCGAGCTGCGCGCCGCCGCGGCCGTTCACGGCCCGCTGGCGCTCGTCCACCTGGACGCCCACACCGATGTCTGGGAGGCGTACTACGGCGCCCGCTACTTTCACGGAACGGTGTTCAAGCGGGCCGTCGAGGAGGGGCTCGTCGATCCGGCCGCCTCGGTGCAGGCGGGCATGCGGGGCACGCTGTACGGCGCCTCGGACGTCGAGGCCCCGCGCCTGCTCGGCTACGACGCCATCTACTGGGACGAGCTGGAGACGCTACGGCCGGCGGAGTACGGCGACCGGGTGCGGGCCCGGGTGGGCGACCGGCCGGCGTTCCTGTCGTTCGACATCGACTTCGTCGACCCCGCCTTCGCCCCCGCCACCGGCACTCCCGAGGTGGGCGGCCCCTCGAGCAGTCAGGCGCTGGCCTACGTGCGCGCGCTGACCGGGATCGACTTCCGCGGCTTCGACTGCGTGGAGGTGGCGCCGGTGTACGACCAGCCCGCCAACATCACCGCCTGGGTGGCGGCCAGCGCCTGCTTCGAGATGCTCTCGCTGAAGGCGCTGTGGGCCGCCGGCCGCTGACCGGCCTCAGGCCAGACCCATCACGCCCACCAGCTCGCGGACGGCGTCCGCCGAGCTGTTGAGCTGCGAGCGTTCCTCGGAGGAGAGCTCGATCTTGATGATCTCCTCCAGCCCGGCGGCGCCCAGCCGGCAGGGCACGCCCATGAAGATGCCGTCCAGCCCGAACTCCCCGGTCAGGTAGGCGGCGCAGGGCAGCACCCGGTGCTGGTCGAGCACGATCGAGTCGACCATCTCGCAAACCGAGGCGGACGGGGCGTAGTACGCCGAGCCGGACTTCAGCAGCTTGACCACCTCGGCGCCGCCGTCCCGCGTCCGCTGGACGATCTCCGCCAGCCGCCCCGGCTCGATCAGGTCGGTGATCGGGATCCCGGCCACGTTGGTGTACGAGGTCACCGGCACCATCTGGTCGCCGTGGCCGCCGAGCACGAAGCCGGTCACGTCGCGCACCGACACGCCCAGCTCCCAGGCCAGGAATGTCCGGAAACGGGCTGAGTCGAGCACCCCGGCCATGCCGATCACCCGCTCCCGGGGCAGGCCGGCCTCGCGAAAGGCCACTTGGCACATCGCGTCCAGCGGGTTGGTGACGACGATCAGGATCGTGTCCGGCGAGCGGTCGACCAGGTTCCGGGTGACGTCGCTGACGATCTTCTGGTTGGTGGTCAGCAGGTCGTCGCGGCTCATGCCCGGCTTGCGGGCGATGCCCGACGTGATCACGCAGATATCGGAGCCGGCCGTCTCCTCATAGCCGTTCGTCCCGATCACACTCGGCTCGTAGCCGACCACCGGGCCGGTCTCGTTCAGGTCGAGCGCCTTGCCCTGGGGCAGCCCCTCGACGATGTCGACCAGCACGACGTCGGCGTAATCCCGCTCGGCCAGCCGCTGCGCCGTGGTGGCGCCGACGTTGCCCGCGCCGACGACCGTGATCTTGACTCGACTCATCTAGCTACCCCCGACCCCTTGCTGCCTGAATGAACGACGGCGATTGTCGCACGATTGGCTACGATCCGGTCGAAGTCGGCGACCTGGGGAAGGCGGGTAGCGGATGGCGGACAAAGGTGGTCTCGAGGGGGTCGTGGTCGCCCGCAGCAGGCTGTGCTCGATCGACGGCCAGCGCGGAATCCTGATCTACGGCGGCTACGACGTCAACGATCTTGCGGAGCACGCCTCCTACGAGGAGGTGGCGTTCCTGATCCTGCGCGGGCACCTGCCGACCCGTGAGGAGCTGGACGGGTTCACCGCCGGGCTGACCGAGGCGCTGACGCTGTCCGACGAGACGGCGCGGGTGATCGACCTGCTGGCCTCCC
Source organism: Gaiellales bacterium (assembly GCA_035537595.1). Taxonomy (GTDB): domain Bacteria; phylum Actinomycetota; class Thermoleophilia; order Gaiellales; family JAICJC01; genus DATLLX01. Next base: position 4,401 of record DATLLX010000106.1, read on the forward strand.
ACGCGGCGCCGATGGAGATGCTGCGAACGGCGGTCTCTGCCGACTCCGTCCACGATCCCGACAAGGACTCGAACGCCGAGGAGGCCAACGTCCGCAAGGCCACCCGGCTGATCGGCGCCATGCCGGCGATGGTGGCGCGCTACGATCGCAGCCGCCGCGGCCTGGAGCCGATCGATCCCGATCCGCAGCTGGGCCACGCCGCCAACTTCCTGTACATGTTGTCGGGCGAGCGCCCGTCCGAGGAGGCGGTGAGGACGTTCGACGTGGCCCTGATCCTCCATGCCGACCACGAGATGAACGCCTCCACGTTCACCGCCCGCGTGATCGCCTCGACGCTGTCAGACATGCACTCGGCGATCACCGGCGCGATCGGCGCGCTCAAGGGCCCGCTCCACGGGGGAGCCAACGAGCAGGTGATGAAGCTCTTGATGGACATCGGCAGCGCCGACCGGGTGGGCGAGGAGATTCGCGAGCGGTTGGCCCGTAGGGAGCGGATCATGGGCTTCGGCCACCGCGTGTACAAGACCAACGATCCCCGGGCCGTGATCCTGAAGCGGTTCTCGAAGCTGCTCTCCGAGCGCTCCGACGAGCCGTACTGGTACACGATGTCGGAGGAGATCGAGCGGGCGGTGCTGGAGGAGAAGGGGCTCTACCCGAACGTCGACTTCTACTCCGCCTCGACCTACCACTACCTCGGCATCGAGACCGGCCTGTTCACGCCGATCTTCGCCATGAGCCGGGTGGTCGGCTGGGCGGCGCACGTGATCGAGCAGCACGGCGACAACCGGCTGATCCGGCCCAGCTCCGAGTACGTCGGCCCGGAGCAGCGCAGCTACGTGCCGATCGAGCGGCGCACCGCCGACGCCGCCTAGGCCGGCTGGAACAACGGGGTCTGACCCCGTTGTTCCGCGTGGGGGCTCAGGCCGCCGGGGCGCGCCGGCGGGCCGGGTCGGCGGCCGCCGCCTGGCCGGCCTCCCAGCGGCGGCGGGTGAGCTTCATCGTCCGCCGGCCGGTACGCTCGAAGCCCACCCGCAGATAGGCGCGGACGGCCGCGGTGTTGCGGGGATCGACCTCGAGGTCGATCTGCTCGAGGTCGAGCTGCTCGAACCCGTAGCGGCAGACAAGCCGCGTCGCCTCGCCGCCCAGGCCACGGCCGCGGGCCGTGCGCTTGCCGATCACGATCGAGAACCGCGCCCGGCGGCGGCCAGAGGGCACCAGCCGGGCATCCCCCACCTGGCGGTCGGCCGCGCGCTCGGTGATCGCGAACACCAGCCGTTGGGGGTCGGCCAGCACCCGCCGGCCCCAGTCGAGCGCGACCGCGAGCGTGAAGCGCTCCCGCGGCCGCTCGCCGGGCGCGTACAGATACCGGGTGGTCTCCGGATCCTCCATCCACCGCACCCACTCGGCAGCGTTGGCGACGCGCAGCGGCCCCAGGCAGACGGCGGTGCCGCAGATCGGCTCGCGAATGGTCATGGCCGACTGTAGCGCGGCGGCGGGGGCCGGCGCAGCGTGCACCTGGCCCCGCCGCGGGCGCTCAGCCGACCGAGTCGACGATCTCGGAGGAGAGGCTGGGGAACTGCGACAGGAACTCGCGCCGCTCGTCCTTCAGCTTCGCCACCCGGTCGGCGTACTCGTCGCCGCGGCCGCTGGCCTCGTACAGCCGCCGGGGCTGCAGCACGTCGATGTCGGAGTCGTCGATGCCCGGCACCCGGCTGGCCACCTTGTAGCCGAAGTCGGGGTCGACCTCCCACTCGATGGTGCCCTCGGCGA
>DATLLX010000107.1:0-12276 GCA_035537595.1 Gaiellales bacterium
TCTCGAAGCAGGTGCCGGCCACCGTGACGCCCGCGGCCGGCACCTGCTTCGAGATCACGGGGGCAGCCTCGTCGCGGACGGTGAACCGCCATGTCCGGGGAACGGACACGTTGCCGGCCGCGTCGCCGGCGGTCGCGACGACCACGTGCTCCCCGAAGGCCAGAGGGCCGGTGGGCACGTAGGTCAGCCGGCCGGCGGCGAACGCTGCCAGGCCGGCCACCTGCGTGCCGTCGACGGTCAGCGAGAACCCGGCCGGATCGATGCCGACGCCGGCGTCCGCCACGGCCACAGAGATCGCCGGCGTGCGGTCGGAGCCCGCTGCACCGTCGTCCGGCCGGACGTCGCCCAGCACTGGCGCCGTGCGGTCCTCCACCGAGAACCGCCAGACCGCGGGAGGCATCGCATTGCCCGACCGGTCGGACACCAGCACCCGCAGCTCGTGCGTGCCGAACTGGAGGTCGGCCGCCGGCGTCATCGCGAACAGCCCGTCGGTGAATGTCCCCAGGGGCGCCACATCGCTGCCGTCCAGCAGGACGCGCAGGCTCGCCGGGTCGATGCCGGAGCCGGCGTCCTCCAGGCGGAAGCCGATCTGCGGCCGGCGCTCCTCGAACGCGGCGCCGGCCACGGGCACCGCCTGCGAGAGCACGGGCAGATCGGTGTCGATCACCTGGAACGTCCAGAACGCATCGCGGGTGTTGCCGGCGATGTCGCTCGCCCTCCAGGTCACGGTGTGCATGCCGTAGGCCAGGTCGGCTGCAGGTCGGAGCGTGGCGGTGGAACCGGTCACGGCCATCGGGGTGCCGTCCAGGGCGGCCGAAAGCGATGCCAGCCCGGACGGCCCCGGGTCGACCGTGAACGTCACCGGTGCCCGGCGGTCGCTGGTCGGCGCCGAGGGGGTGTAGCCGGCCAGCGCGGGCGCGCCGGCGTCGACGCTGACGGTCAGGGGAACGGTCGTCGACTCGCCGGCCGCGTCCGTCACGCGGACCGCGAGGTCGTGTGCGCCGTCACCCAGCGAGGCCGGGGGCAGGCACAAGTCGTGCACGTAGCCGGTCTGGCCCGGCTGCACCGCCGTGCCGGTGGCGGCCGTGTGAGAGTCGAGCACGTCGCCCAGAGGCCCGGTCAGCTGGGCGCTGCTGACGCCCGATCCGGCGTCGGTCGCCGACACGGTCAGGCAGACAGGCTGGGACGAGGACTGCCAGCTGCCGTCAGCCAGCGCCCCGCTCAGGGTCACCCTGGGCGCGGTGTCGTCGCGCAGGGTCGCCCGCAGCCGGTCAACCTTGAGCGTGTTCATCCACTTGTCCGAGAACGAATGGGTGTCGACCGCCTTGATGTAGAACGTGGCCCCCTCGTTGCCGCCGGGGATCGACCAGGTTGCGCTGCCGTCGGTGCCGGTCAGGTAGAGCTCCTTCTGGGTCGACACCGGCTCGCTCTTCAGCCAGGCCTTCATGTAGACCCGGGTGACCGCCGTCACCCGGTAGACAACATCGGCCTTGCCCGACACGATGCTGACCCCCGGCGGGGTCTCGAACCGCCACTTGGCGTTGGTTCCGGCATCGATGGTGCCGTAGACGAAGATCCGCAGCGGGCTCGGATTGGATACGTCGCCGGCGGCGCAGACGCCCGGCCGGGACTGCCGGCTGCACCCGGTGTAGCCGCTCTCCGGCCCGTACTGCCACCCGCTCATGTCCAGCGAGGTGACCTGGTCGATGGTATAGGTGCCCGCCATCGCCGGCGACGCGCCCAGCACCAGACCGGCACCGAGCGTCGAGGCGAGGACGAGCACGCGGAGGAGTCGTTGCACGTCGATCCTTTCGCGATCTCATGGGGTCGGATCACATGCTGCGCCGGCGTCGCGTCACGGATCCAGACACCGGCGGTGACGGCTTGGCGGCGAACCTGTCACGGCGATCGTGACGGTTCACTACCGTGCCCGGCGTGCGCGTGCTGATCCTCGCCGACGATGCCCTGGCCCCGGTCGACCGCCTGTGGCGTGACGCCGTCGACCACCTGGCCCGCAAGCTGGGGCGGGTGGTGCCGCTCGACCCCGCGGACGTGCCGGCCTCCCGGGCCGCCGCCATCGCCCACCTGGACGCCTGGGCCGGCCGCGAGGCCGGCAACTGGCGAGTCGAGGTTGCGCGCTTCTACGACGACCACATCCCGGTCTACCTGAGGCCCGACCCCGAGCTCAACTCGACGCTGCGCCGGCTGGCAGGCGACGGCGTCCGGCTGGGCGCCTGGTCGCCCGGCCCACCCGAGGCGATGACCGCCGTGGCGCACTTCCTGGGCCTCGAGCGTCGGCTGACCTTCCAGGCCGTCGATCCCGACCCGGCGGCCGCCCTGGCGGTGGCCGGCGAGGGGCTCGAGGATCCGCAGATCACCGTTGTGGCGGCATCCACCCCGCTGCTCGCGGCCGGCCGGGCAGCCGGGGCGTCGACGGTTGCCGCCCTGTGGACGGGAGCCGACCGCGACACGCTGGCGCCCGCTGCCGACCGCGTGCTGGAGCGGCCGGCGGCGCTCTAGCCGTCCGCGCCGGCCCGTTCGACCATGGCGCCAGATTCGGCCACCGCCAGCGGCAGGGCGGCGGCGCCGTCCAGCCCGAACAGCAGGTCCGCGACCCCCGCCCCTGCTTCCGGCCGGCACCAGACCAGCACCGCCGGGCCGGCGCCCGAGAGCGTGGCGCCCAGCGCGCCGGGTAGCGCCGGCAGCCGCTCGCGCACCGCGCCAAGCAGCGGCGCCAGCGGCGCCCGGTAGGGCTCGTGCAGCCGGTCGTCCAGCGCCTGGGCCAGCAGGTCACCGTCCCCCAGCCCAGCGCGGCGACCAGCAGCGCCGCCCGGGCGGCGGTGTGCACCGCGTCGGCATGCGGCACCGACGCCGGCAGCGCGGCCCGGGCGGCGGCGGTCGACAGCTGCTGGGAGGGCACCACGGCCACCAGCTCGAACCCGGGGTCGCCCAGCCCCACCGCCGCCGGCACACCGTCTGTCGTCCAGGCCAGCGTCACCCCGCCGTTGAGGGCCGCGGCCACGTTGTCGGGATGCCCCTCGAGCGCCGTGGCCAGCGACAGCAGGTCGTCCTCCCCGGCGCCCGCCCATGCCCGGCCGGCCACCAGCCCGGCGGCGATCGTCGCCGCGCTCGAGCCCAGGCCGCGGGCGAACGGGATCCGGTTGGTCATCCGCACCGTCAGCCCGCGCGAATCGGCTCCGGCTGCCTCGAACGCCCGCACGAACAGATTGTCGGGGCCGCCCGGCGCCTCGCCGGCGCCCTCCCCCTCGCTCTCGACCACCACCTGCGCGTCGCCCTGTCGGCGCAGCTCGACCCGGTTTCGGAGGTCGAGCGCGATCGCCATGCAGTCGAATCCCGGGCCGAGGTTGGCAGACGACGCCGGCGCGGTGACCACCAGCCGGTCAGGCATGCGCCGGTTCCAGCGCCACCCGCTCCAGCTCGTCGACGTCGGGAGGGCAGCGGAGGATCTCGGCGCCCTCCTGGCCGGCGGTATCGGGGTCCTTCAGCCCGTGGCCGGTGAGCACGCAGACCACGCGCGACCCGGCCTCCACCGTGCCGTCGGCGTGGGCCGCCAGCAGCGCCGCCACCGAGGCCGCTGACGCCGGCTCGCAGAACACGCCCTCCTCCTGGGCGAGCAGCCGGTAGGCCGCCAGGATGTCCTCGTCGTCCATCGCCCGGATGGCGCCGCCGCTCTCGTCGACCGCCGCCAGCGCCTGTCCCAGCCGGGCAGGGTTGCCGATCCGGATCGCAGTCGCCACCGTCTGCGGCGACGGCACCGGCGCGCGGGCGATCAGCGGCGCCGCCCCGGCCGCCTGCCCGGCCAGCATCCGCGGCGCCACGGCCATCTCGGTGAACCCCTTCCAGTAGGCGCTGATGTTTCCGCCGTTCCCGACCGGCAGCGCCAGCCAGTCGGGAGCGCCGCCCAGCTGCTCCAGCACCTCGAAGGCCGCGGTCTTCTGCCCCTCCAGGCGGAACGGGTTGATCGAGTTGAGGAGCGCGATCGGATGCCGTTCGACCAGCTCGCGGACGAGCCGCAGGGCATCGTCGAAGTCACCCTGCACGGCGACCACCCGGGCGCCGCAGATCTGCGCCTGGGCCAGCTTGCCGCGGGCGATCGCGCCCTCCGGCAGCACCACGGCCAGCCTGATGCCGGCCCGGCCGCAGTAGGCGGCGGCCGATGCCGACGTGTTGCCGGTGGAGGCGCAGACGGCGACCGTCGCCCCCTCCTCCAGCGCCTTGGAGACGGCCATCGTCATCCCCCGGTCCTTGAACGAACCGGTCGGGTTCAGGCCCTCGTACTTGAGGTGCACATCGAGGCCGGTCAGCTCGGAGATCCGCGGAGCCGGCAGCAGCGGGGTCTGGCCCTCCCCCAGGGTCACCACCGGGGTGGCGTCGGTGACCGGAAGCCGGTCGCGGTAGCGGTGGATCAGCCCCGTCACGATCGGCCCGGCCGGCGTCAGGCCGGCATCAGCATCTGCTTGAGGTCATCCTCGACCCCAGGCTCGAGGATGGCCATCACCAGATCGCCCGGCTGCAGAATGGTGTCGCCGACTGCGATCTCGGAGCGACCGTCACGGCTGACCGAGATCAGGCGCGACTGGTCGGGCAGCCGGAGGTTCCGCACGGCGGTGCCCGCTGCCGGCGAGCCGGGGTCGATGGCGAACTCGACGATCTCCAGGTTCTCGCGCCGGAGGTCGATCAGGGTCACCAGCTCGTGCTGCGGCAACTCGTGCTCAATCAGGGCCAGGATCGTCCGCGTCGCCGAGACCAGCAGGTTGATCCCCACCATCTCGAAGTGCTGCTGGTTGCGGGGGTCGTTGACGCGGGCGATGGCCTTGGGGACGCCGTACTTCTCCTTGGCCACCTGGCAGACGATCAGGTTGTCCTCGTCGTCGCCGGTGGCGGCGATCACCAGGTCGGCCCGCTCCACTCCGGCCCGCTCCAGCACGAACAGCTCGGTGGCATCGCCGTAGCGGGCGACGTGCTCGAACCGCTCCTCCAGCAGGGCGAACCGGTTGCGGTCGTTCTCCAGCAGCGTCACCTCGTGGCCCTGCTTGAGCAGGGCGGCGGCGGTGTTGCTGCCCACCTTGCCGCCGCCGGAGATGATCACATACATCAGGCGTCCACCCCCTCGGGGACGCGGCCGGGCGTCGCGCAGATCGCCTCCGTCACCTCGTTGATCGCCCGCACGGTCGGGCACACCGTCTGCAGCCCCTGGGTGGCGTAGAACTCGGCCCTGGCCGGATCGAGCACCCGGGTGACCACGCAGGGGCACGAGAACCGGGTGCGGGCGATCTGGGCGATCACGATATTGGTGTTGTCGCCGGAGGTGGCGACGACGACCGCGTCGGCGTCGGCGATGCCACCCTCGACCAGCAGCGCGATGTCCAGGCCGTGGCCCTGGAGAAACCGGCCCGGCCAGTCCTCCGGCAGCCGCTGCAGCGCCTCGGCGTCCTCGTCGACGACGCTCACCGTGTGGCCGTCGGCCGCCATCCTGGCGGCGATCGCAGAGCCGACCCGCCCGCAGCCGACGATCAAGAGCTTCATGCGCCCAAGCCTACCGCGGGCGGCGGCGCGGCGGCTATGGTCTGCTGCCATGTCGGAGATCACCATCGGGCTGCTCGGCTTCGGGACGGTCGGGTCGGCCGTCCATCGGCTGCTGGCCGAGAGCTCCCACTCCATCGAGCGGGTGACCGGCCGGCCGGTGCGCGTGGGTCGGGCGCTGGTCCGCGACCCGGCCCGCCACGGCGCCGCTCCCGACGGCCTGCTGACCACCAGCTTCGCCGATCTCCGCGACGATCCCGAGATCCAGGTGGTGGCCGAGGTGATGGGCGGCATCAGCCCCACCCGTGAGCACGTGCTGGAGCTCTTGCGGGCGGGCAAGTCGGTGGTGTCGGCGAACAAGCAGCTGCTCGCCCGCCACGGCGAGGAGCTGTTCACGACGGCCGAGCAGCACGGCGTGCAGCTGCGCTTCGAGGCCAGCGTCTGCGCCGCCATCCCGGTGATCAAGGTGCTGCGGGAGTCGATGATCGTCAGCGACGTCCACGGCATCGACGGCATCGTCAACGGCACCACCAACTTCATCCTCAGCCAGATGATCTCCCGCGGTGCCACCTACGCCGAGGCGCTGGCCGAGGCCCAGCAGCTGGGCTACGCGGAGGCCGACCCCACCGAGGACGTGAACGGCGCCGACGCGGCGGCCAAGATCGCCATCCTGGCCTCGGTCGCGTTCCACACCCGCGTCCGGCTCGAGGAGGTGCCCCGCACCGGCATCGACACGCTGGACCTGGCCGACGTCCAGCACGCCGCCGAGCTGGGCTACGCCGTCAAGCTGATCGCATCGGCCCGGTTGGCGGAGGGCCAGGTGGCCGCCCGCGTGCACCCCTGCCTGCTGGCCCGGGACCATCCGCTGGCCGCCGTGGAGGGCGCCTTCAACGCCGTCATGCTGCAGGGCCGGTCGATCCGCGAGGTGATCCTGGAAGGTCCCGGCGCGGGCGGCGAGGAGACGGCGACGGCGGTGATCGGCGACCTGCTGGCCGTGATCGGCACCCGCGGCACCGGGTTCCTCGAGCACGACGGCTACTTCCGAGAGCTCGGCCGCTTCACGCCCGACAGGCTGCGCAGCGCCTGCTACCTGCGGTTCGAGGTCGACGACACGCCGGGCGTGCTTGCCCACGTGGCGTCGAGCCTGGCCGACCGCGGCGTGTCGGTGGCCCAGGTGGTGCAGCACGGCGCGGGCGAGGCCGTGCACATCGTCATCCTCACCCACCGCGCCGAGGAGGGAGCGGTGCGCGACGCCGCCCGCGCGGTCGGCGAGCAGCCGTTCAGCCGCTCGGCTCCTGTGGTTCTCCCGGTGCTTGCTCGCGGCGAGTGACCAGCAGCCCGAGCACGGGCAGCGCGGTCAGGATGATGCCGATGCCCGCGGCGGCGAACACCGCCCGCGACCCGGCCGCATGGGCGACCGCGCCGCCGATCACGAACGACACCGCATAGGCCACCCGCAGGAGCGCCACCGCCGCCGCCCGCACGCGGCCCAGCACGGCGTTGGGGATGCGCCGCTGGTAGAGCACCATCTCCGAGGTGTTCATGGCCCCGTTCCCGAACCCCCCCACCGCCAGCGCGACCAGCGTGACACCGAGGGTGGGCGCCGCCGCCACCGACGCGAGGCTGATCCCGGCCAGCAGCAGCCCGCCGCCGATCAGGAGCAGCGCCGAGTGGCGGCGCAGCAGTCGGCCGCCGATCAGCGAGCCCGCCACCATGCCGCCGCCCCAGGCGCTGACCATGAAGCCGTACCCGGCCTCACCGGCGTTCAGCTCCTCCTGGCTGAAGGCGACCCCGGCGACCAGGGTGGCGGCCGAGAAGCCGATCAGGAGCGTCGCCGCGGCGGTCGTGGTCAGGATCACGCGGTCGGAGACCAGCGCCCGCATGCCCTCTCGCAGATGCATGCGCATCGTGCCTCCCGACGGCGCCACCGGCACGCTGGGGAGCGCCCGCACGGCCACCGCCGCGGCCAGGAACAGCCCGCTTACGACCAGGTAGACCGGCGTCCGCCCGGCCACACCGACTCCGACGCCGGCCGCTACCGGCCCCAGCAGGGTGGCGGTCTGCTGGGCCGCGGCGATGGTGGAAGTGGCCGCCGGCAGGCGATCGTCCTTCACCAGGGTCGGGATCAGCGCGGTGGCCGACCCCTCGAAGGGCAGCAGCACCACGGCACCCAGCGCGGACAGGGCGATCATCTGCCAGGTCTCGGGAACGAACCCGACCAGGCCGAAGATCACCGCGTCGGCCGCGGCCACCAGCGCCATCACCGTCCGCCGCGGGTAGCGGTCGGCGATCACCCCTCCCAGCGGCCCCAGCAGCGCGCTCACGCCCAGCGATCCGACCAGCGCCACAGACACCCAGGCGGTGCTGCCGGTGCGGTCGAACACGATCACGGCCAGCGCGACTGCGGCGGCCTCCACCGCTCCCGCGCAGAGCGCCGTGGCGGCGGCCAGCCGGGGCACGACCGCCGGCGCACGGGGCAGCCAGGGCGTCGTCTCGGCGGCCGCCCACGGGCCGCCGCCGTCAGGCCGGCGACGCGACATTCGTGCCGGCCTCGGTCGCCGACTCCGCCGGCAGGTGGGTGACGATCACGCGGCAGGGCGCCTTTCGCAGGATGAAGTCGACCGTGCGCCCGAAGAACGCCTCCTCGCGCGTCCGGGCAACGCGCTCCTTGGCCGGCGATCCGACCACGATCAGGTCGGCGTCGTATTCCCCGGCCACGTCGACGATGGTGCGGCCGGGGTTTCGCGTGCGCTGCACCACCGGCACGTACTTGATGCCGTAGTCCAGCGCCAGGCGCAGCGCCATCGCCTGGGCGGCGGCCGCGTCGGCCTCGGCCTCCGGCGCCGGCTCGGAGAGGGGGTCGCGCATCGGGATCGGGATCGCGGTCACGCCGACGATCCGGCCGCCCTGCTCGAGGGCGATGCGGCAGGCGATGGCCGCGATCTCCTCGTTGGCCAGGTCGACGCGCTCCAGCGGCACCACGATGGTCGAGTGGCGCAGCTGCACCACCTCCTCGGGCGCCTCCACCACCTCGTAGCGCGCCATCAGCGGCAGCTTTCGCTGCACCCGCACGGCCGTGTACATGAGCAGGCCGGCCATCATCCACAGTGGGCCGACCACCCGCGCCCCGGGATGGGTGCCCAGGGCGACCACCCACACGGCGAAGGCGCCGAACGCACCCAGCACCGCCGGCAACGGGATCGACCTGCCGGCGATCGGAAGGTTCCCCCGCATCGTGAACGGCCGCGGCATGTCGGGCTCGGCGATCCGCAGCCAGAAGATCGATGCCTGGGTCAGGCCGAGGGCGATCAGGATGCCGAAGCTGTACAGCGAGGCCAGCGTCAGCACCTCCTCCTGCTCGAAGGCGGCTCCCACCAGCAGGAACCCGGTCGCCAGGCTGCCGACGCCGACGAACGCCCAGGTGGGCAGCAGCGCCCGCCGCCCGCGGACGCCGAACAGCGCCGGCAGCTGCGATCGTTCCGCCATCGCGTCGGCCAGTCGCGCACAGCCCGAGAAGCTGGTGGTGATGGCGAGCAGCAGGATGCCGGTCGCCGTCAGGCCGACGATCATCCGCAGGGCGACCTTGACCGGCTCGGCGATCTCGCCGCCGACCGCGGATGCCAGCCCGACCAGGGGGGCGTTCAGCCAGGTGCTGGTCAGCTCGCTGGAGTAGCCGGCCGGCGCGGAGGGATCGGCGTGGAAGGGATAGGCCGAGGTGGCGGCGGTCGCCATCGCCGTGTACACGATGACCACGGTGAACACCGAGGTACGGATCGCGTCGGGCACCGTGCGCTCCGGGTGCTTGGCCATCCCGGCCAGCCCCGACACCTTCTCGAGGCCGGTGAATGCGACCATCGCCAGCGGCAGCGCGAACGCCAGCGCGCTCCAGGTCGGCTTGGTACCCAGGTCGATGTCGCTGCGAAGGGCGTGCCAGTCGAACAGCAGCACCAGCCCGAACAGCGCGAGGGCGGCCTGCACGACCAGGTCGAGCAGCGACAGCGCGACGCCGGCGGCGTAGGCGTTGGTGCGGCGCACCAGCCGGAAGGCGGTGATCCCGGCCACGATCGCGATGGCGATGCCCAGCGCCTGCCGGGAGGAGAAGTAGCCGGGCTTGCCCAACGCGGCCGCCATGTAATGGGGGATGAACAGCGCCGCCAGCGAGATCGAGATCACGTAATCGAGCACGGTCGCCCAGCCGGCGACGAACCCCGCCATGTCGTTGAATGCCCGGCGCGCGTAGGCGGATGCCCCGCCCCGGTCGGGGATCGTCGCCCCGGCCTCGGCGTAGGACGCGGCCGCCAGCGCGAACAGGAAGCCGGCGGCGATGAACACGGCCGGCGTTGTCGACAGCGCGTACACGGCCGTGATGCCGAGCGCGTAGTACAGCGAGCTGCCGATCTCGCCGTACGCCATGGCGTACAGCGCGGGCGTGCCCAGCACCCGTCCCAGCACGGGGATCCGCCGGGCCACCTAGAGCCTCCGGCCCGGGTCGGACGCGGTGACGCTCTCCCACGTCATCGCCGATAGCTTCGCACAGGCGGACGACCTCATCGCACGGCCCGAAGCCGCAGGACGCCGAGGGCGAGAAAGACCACTCCGGCAAGCAGGCCGACCTGGCCGCCGCCGGCGGCGATCGTGCGGATCAGGATGGCGGCGCCGAGGATCAGGAACAGGCCGGCGAACAGCCGGTTGGCGGCGAGCACGCCTACGCTCCCGAGCCCGGCGGCAGCACGCCGACCATCACCCGGCAGGGCGCGTTTCGCAGCACGTAGTCGACCCTGGGGCCGAACAGCCGCTGCCCCGGCTTGGCTCGTTCACGGGCGCCGATCACGATGATCTCCGACCCTCGCCGCTCTGCCTCCTCGACCACCGCCCTGCCGCCCGCCCGCGTGCGGACGATCCGGGTGACCACGGTGATGCCGTACTCCCGGCCCAGCGCCGCGGCCTCCAGCAGCTCCCGCTCGGCGATCGCGGTCTCCTCCTCCATCGGGGCCGACATCGGCATCGAGAGCGGCACCTCGATCGGATAGATCACCACCAGGCTGCCGCCCGATTCAGCCAGCAGCCCGCAGGCGGTGATGGTCATCTCGTCGTCGACGCGGCCGGTGGCGATCGGCATCAGGATCGAGCGGTACTCCACCTCGAGCTCCGGGCCGCCCGCACCCGCCTGCAGGATCACCGTCCGCCTCAGCGGCAGCCCCTGCGACGAGCGGTAGGCGACATAGATGACCATCCCCGCCAGCAGCCAGCCCAGGCCGACCACCGCCACCGTCTGGTTGAGCACGATGGTGACCAGCCAGGACACCAGCGTGCCCAGCCCGCCGAGGATGGCGAAGGTCGGCACGTCGTAGGAGCCGACCCGGAACGAGGTCGGCCCCCGCCAGGGCATGTCCTGGCTGGGCATCGTCCGCCGCATCCAGATCACGGAGGCGTGCGCCAGCGTGAACGAGAGCATCGCCCCGAACGCGTACAGGTTGCCCAGGAAGGCGGTCGCCCCGTCGGGCACCATCAGCGCGATCGCGATCGCGCTGTACAGCAGGATCGCCACGTAGGGGGTGTTGAACCGCGGGTGGGTGCGGCGGATCGCCTCGGGCAGCTGCCGGTGCTGGCCCATCGAGTAGGTCAGCCGGGACACCCCGATGATCCCGGCGTTGGTGGCGATGATCAGGATCGTCGCCGCCAGGATGGCGACGTAGTAGGCCAGGCCGGAGGTGATCGCCTCGGGCAGGCCGAGGTTCTGCACCAGGCCGGCCACCGGGTCGGAGGCGTACCGGCAGGCCAGGTCGGAGGTGGGGTCGCCGACCTTCAGGCCCTCCTGGGCGGTGCACTGGTACGTGTCGACGTCCTGCACCTGCTGCGCGGTGGCCGGGTTGACCGGCAGCGCCGACAGCGCGACGGACGGCAGGAACGCATAGATCGCGAACACCGCCAGCACCACGTACATGATCGCGCGCGGCACGTGCCGGGGCGGATCGATCGCCTCCTCGGCCATGTTGGAGATGGTCTCGATGCCTGTGTAGGCAACCATGGCCACCGGCACCGCGATGATGAAGTCGCGCCAGGTGGGAGCGACCCCCAGGTCGACGTTGGAGGTCAGCACGTCGGGCGAGAAGACCACGATCATGCCGATCACGACCAGCAGCGCCTGCGTCGCCAGGTCGGCCAGGGCGAGGAAGATGTTCAGCCCGGCGGCTTCCTTGACGCCGACCACGTTCAGCACCACCAGGAACAGCACCACCACCGCGCCGCCGACGATGTCGTTGGGATGGCGGTTCAGGTGCGCCCCCTCCCAGAACACGCCCAGGTAGTGAGGCACGAAGATCGCCGAGATGGCGATGGTCACCGTGTAGTTCAGCATCTGCGCCCAGCCGGCGAAGAACGAGACGCCCTCGTTGAAGGCATGCCGCGTGAACGACGACGAGCCGCCGGCCTCCGGGAACCTGGCGGTCGCCTCGGCATACGTCACCGCGGTGAAGAAGAAGATCACCCCGGAGATGGCGAACGCGACCGGCGTCAGGCCCAGCGCGTAGGCGGTGACCAGGCCCAGCGCGTAGTAGATCGACGAGCCGACGTTGCCGTAGGCCGTCGAGAACAGCGCCGCCGTCCCGAGGACTCGGTGCAGACCCCCGGCTTGGCGGCGCTTCACGGGCACCGCGCTGTTATACAGCGCACGGCGGTCTGGCTTCAGCCTGACCGCGCACAGGGGAGCGCGCGGTCAGGCTGAAGCCAGAC
>DATLLX010000108.1:0-7560 GCA_035537595.1 Gaiellales bacterium
GCGTTGCCGCCGATCTGCTCCTGGAGGTGCTCGCCCAGATTGAGCAGGGGACCGTGGCGCGTCGGCCGCTCGACCTTCACGAGGGGTCGTACTTCTCTTGGCCGACCCGCGATGCCGTCAGCAGGTTCACCGCACGGGGCCGCCGGCTCTGGTGAAGCCCCGGGCCGGCTGAGAACCATACCGACGGCCAGTTGTCGGCGCAGGCGGCGGCAGCGGAAGATGTGCACGTGTACGTACGGCGGCAAAGAGCAGCAGACGAACGCGCGGACGGCGGCGCGCCGTCGAGCACTCGGGCGGCATCCGGCGGCCTGGGACGGTGGCCGGGATGACGGCGACGCCTGCGCCGCTTGCCGGCCATGACGGTGGCCCCGGGTTGGCCCGTCGTCTCGACGGCGCCGCGAAACGTCTGGTGGATGTGGTGGCCGCGGTAGGCCTGCTGCTGATCTGCTTGCCGCTGATCGCCGTGGTCGCCTGCCTGATCAAGCTCGACAGTCCCGGCCCCGTCTTCTACCGGTGCCGCCGGGTCGGCCGCCGCGACGAGTTCGACATGCTCAAGTTCCGCAAGATGCGAGACGACGCCGTCGGGCCAGCGCTCACCGTCCGTGCTGACCGGCGTTTCACTCGGGTGGGACGATTCCTGGCCAGGTCGAAGCTGGACGAGCTGCCACAGCTGTGGAACGTCGTCCGCGGTCAGATGAGCATGGTCGGGCCTCGGCCGGAGGACGCCCGCTTCGTGAAGACCCGCGCGGCCGAGTACCAGCGCATCCTGTCGGTCCGGCCGGGTGTCACCGGTCTCTGCCAGTTGGCGTTCGCGAAGGAGAGCGACATTCTCGACCAGGCCGACCCCGAGGCGGACTACCTGAAACGGATCTTCCCGCAGAAGATCGCCATCGACACGCTCTATGCCACGCGCCGAACGCTGTGGATGGACGCCAGGATCCTGCTGTGGACCGCAGTCGCCGTCATGCTACGGCGCGACGTGGCGGTGCACCGGGCCACCGGCGGGACCTCGCTTCGGCGCCGGCCGGCGGATGTCGACGTGCGTTCGCATCTCCATGCAACCCACGCTGCTCCGGCCGAGGTTGGCGGTGCACACCCGGCCAACCCGGCCACCATGACGACGATGGCGGCACTGGCGGGAAGCCTGGGAACACCGGTGTCCGAGAACGACTCATGATGAGCGAGCTCCGGTAGCAGGGATCCGATGGCAAGAATCCACATCGAGTACGCCGCTGCCTGCGACCGCATCCGACAGCTTCAGTCCGAGGTCACCCGCCAGCGCGCGGCCCTCGCCCGGCACGACGCATGGTCGCGTGGGGCGGACGGTATGCAGTCGGCGCAGGCGCGGCTCGATGCGTACGACCACCTGCTGCTGGCCCGGGAACATTTACGCGAGGGCGCCAGCGCGCTCGCCGGTGAGCTGCCGGAGGCGGCCGCCCGTCTGCTCGCCCTGGCCGAGGAGACTGAGCGGACGGCAGCCAGTGATGAGCGGGGACGACGGCCGCCGCTGCACGCCGTGGTGCTCGAGAAGCCCGCGCCGCCGATCACGATGGAGCCGCAGGTCGAGGCTCTCTGAGCCGATCTCGGTCGGGGGTGTCCATCCTGGCCCGATGGTGAGGTGAAATCCGCTCACGGGCAGCGTAGTGTCAGACAGCTCGATTGAGGCGCGGCGCCTCGGGCAGCCGTCATCGAGCGGAGTCGTCCTCGTCCCGTGGAACCCGGTCCGCGCGGCCGTCCCACAAGCCGTCGGATCGCCGGCCACGGGACGGGACGGGCTGCACGGCCGCCGGCAGCCGCCGCGTCATAGCCGTCGCAGCGTGCCGACCCACGCGGTATTCTCTCCTGTGCCCGAGCCGGCCAGCCGGTGGAGGCGGCTTCGTTCCCGGCGAGGTCCGTGTCACAAGGGCGGTTAGCTCAGTTGGGAGAGCACCAGCTCGACAAGCTGGGGGTCACTGGTTCGAGCCCAGTACCGCCCATGAAGGCGCAGATCATGCGCACCTCCCGTTTCGTCCCCAAAGCACCCCGGCGGTCGAGGGCCGGTGGCCACCCAACGCGGCTCCCACGGTGGGCATCTACCGTGAGTCCAGGCGGTTGATCGACAGGGAGGCAGCAGATGGGCAAAGCCCGGCGGGAACGGGAGCGCAGGGAGCACGAGGAGGCACGGCGCAGGCGGGCGATCGCCATCTGGATCGCGACCGGCGTGGTGGCCGTTGCGCTGGCCGCGACGGCGGGCATCCTGTCCAACCGCACGGACTCGGCGCCGGTGCCGTCGGCGGCCGATCCCACCAGCGCCGACGCGCAGGCGCCGCCGGAGCTGGTGGCCGCGGCCAAGGCCCTCGACTTCAGACCGCACACGGAGCCCGGGGTCGGTCTGATGGAGGACAAGCCGGCCAGCGCAGCGCGGGAGGCATCGAACCCCGACCTGCTGGCACCGGGCACCCAGGCGCCGCCGTTCAGCCTGCGGACACCGGAGGGCGATACCGTCAGCCTCGCCGACTACCGCGGCAAGGCCGTGCTGCTCGAGCTGTTCGCCACCTGGTGCCCGCACTGCCAGGCGGAGGCGCCGCACCTCGAGCGGCTGTCCGACCAGCTCGATCCGGCGAAGGCGGCGATCGTCGCCATCGACGGCTCGTCCGCAGATGCGGCCAGCGTGTACGCCTTTCACCGCTACTTCGGGCTCACCTACCCGGCGCTGCTGGATCCCAGCGGCACACCGGGCAGCTTCACCCAACCCGGGCCGGCCGGACCGGTGTCCAGGTCATACCGGTTGGGCGTGTTCCCCACCTTCTACGTGATCGGCCCCGACGGCACGGTCAGATGGGCGGGTGACGGCGAGCAGCCGACCGCCAAGCTTCGCCAGGAGCTCCAGCGGGCGGCGAATGCCTGACCGGCTGCGGAACCCCTGGCTGGGGCTGGCAGTGCGGCTGATAGCTGCGGGCATCTGGCTGGTCGCCGGCGTGGCCAAGGCGCTCGACTTCACGGCCTTCCAGGCACAGCTGCAGGGCTACGACCTGCTCCCGTCCGGCCTCGTCACCCCGGTCGGATACCTGCTGCCGCTGGCCGAGATCGTGCTCGGCATGTACCTGCTCGTGGGCGCCCTGGTGCGGCCGGCCGCCATCGTGTCGACCGTGCTGATGGCGATCTTCGTGGCCGCCCAGGCCCAGGCCTGGGCACGCGGCCTCGTGATCGACTGCGGGTGCTTCGGCAGCCTCGACCTGCAGCGGGCGGGCGGGGACACGATCCTGCGAGACCTGGCGCTGGCCGCGCCGGGGGTGGTGCTGGCGATCTGGCCCGCTCGCCACCTGTCGGTCGACCAGGCGCTGCTCGGCCGGTCGGACGCGTTCAGCCCTGGTGCGGCGCCGCCCAGCGCTCGTACGCTCGCGTGAAGGCACCGAGCAGGGCTGCATGCAGGTCGTCGGAGCCGGCCTGGCGCAGCCTGCGGGCCCAGCGGCGCCGATCGAGGGCGCGCTGGCGGAGGTCGTCGGCATCGAGTGCCGCGGCCACCGAGCGACCGACCTCGGCCCGCGCCTCGATCGCGGTTCGTACGCGGGCTGCCTCGGCCGGCCGCTGTTCGAGCCTGCGCAGGTCGCGAAGGCACTCAGGGCACGGCCGGACGACATACCGCTCCCGCTCAGGGCCCGCGCACTGGCCGCAGACCGGGCAGCTGTAGGCGGCCAGCCGCACACGCTCGGCGCGCTCGGCGCCGCCCTCGCCGAAGGTCACCCAGACACCGCCCGGCCCGGCCTCGACCTCCGTGCCGGCGACGGTCACCGGCTCGCCGTCATAGGGCCAGGTGCGGACGACGTCCCCGGCCCGAAGCCCGGTGCGCGTGCAGATCGGCCGCACGCGGGGCTCGGGCGCCGCCTGCCGGGCCTGCCTACGGATGCCGGGGCCTCCGGCTCGCCCGGTCGCGGGCCATTCGCGGCCGCTCTCGATCCACTCGGAGACCACCTTGCGGGCGTCGTTCAGGGCCGTGGTCAGCAGCGTGGCCGCCGCGGAGCGCGATTCCGACGCGATGTGGCGGTCGGGGTGGGTGCGCGCCACCCGGCCCCGCCACGCCCGGGTCAGATCGTCTGCCGACACCGGCGGCTCCAGGCCGAGCAGCCAGAGCGCGCGCACGCAGTCCTGGGAGTTGGGGGCCCTGGTCGGCATCATTCTCAGAGTAGTCGAGCCGGTCGGGGACTTCGAGAGCCCGACCACACGTACACTGGCGGCATGTCGGAGCTCGCGGACGCCGTCGGGATCGAGGTGCGGCTGACGCCGCAGGAGATGGCTGCGGAGCTCCGCCGGGAGGCCCGGGAAGGTCTGTCTCAGACCCCGCGGTCGCTGTCCGCTAAGTGGCACTACGACGATCTCGGCTCCACGCTGTTCGCGCGCATCACCCGGCTCGAGGACTACTACCCGACCCGGCGGGAGCGCGAGATCCTGGAGGCCAGAGCGGGCGAGATCGCGAGGGTGTCGGAGGCCGACACCCTGATCGAGCTGGGCTCGGGATTCTCGGAGAAGACGCGGTTGCTGCTGGATGCGCTCCGCCAGGCCGGCACGCTGGCCTGTTTCGTGCCCATCGACGTGTCCGAGGAAGCCCTGCGGGTGGCGGGCGGGCGGATCGCCGCAGCCTATCCGGGCGTCGTCGTGCGGGCGATCGTCGCCGATTTCGAGCGCGGCCTGCACGATCTGCCCGGTGGGGAGCGGCGGATGATCGCCTTTCTGGGCAGCACGATCGGGAATCTGGAGCCCGAGGGCCGTGCCGCTCTGCTGGCGGAGGTGGCGGCCGCTCTGGGCCCCGGCGGGAGCTTCCTGGTCGGCGCCGACCTGGTCAAGCACCCGCAGCGGCTGCAGCGGGCCTACGACGATCCCGGCGGCGTCACCGCGGCGTTCAGCAAGAACGTGCTGGCGGTCATGAACCGCGAGCTGGGGGCCGACTTCGACCTCGCCGGCTTCCGCCACGACGCCCGCTGGAACCCCGAACGGGAGTGGATGGAGCTGGGGCTGGTCTCGCTGCGGGCCCAGACCGTCTCCGTCCGCGAGCTGGGCATGACCCTGCGCTTCGCCCGCGGGGAGAAGCTGCACACCGAGATCAGCACCAAGTTCCGCCGCGAGGGGATCGAGCGCGAGCTGGCCGCCGCCGGCCTCGAGCTGACCCGCTGGTGGACCGACCCGGCCGGCGACTTCTCGCTCTCGCTGGCCGTACGCCGGTGAGCTTCGAGATCCGCCCACTCGGGGCGTCCGACCGCGGCTGGGTGTCGGCGCTGGCGGCCGAGCGATGGGGCGGGGAGGCGGTTGTGTCGCGGGGCCGCGTGTGGATGCTGACCGACCTGCCGGGCTTCGCGGCGATCGAGTCCGAGCGGGTGGTCGGCCTGCTCACCTACCGCGTCGAGGCCGGCCAGCTGGAGGTGGTGTCGATCGACAGCCTGATCGAGGGGCGCGGCGTCGGATCGGCCCTGCTTGAGGCGGCTGCCGGGGCCGCCCGCCGGCATGGCTGCCGGCGTGTGTGGCTGATCACGACCAACGACAACCTACGCGCGCTGCGCTTCTACCAGCGCCGCGGCATGCGGCTGGCGGCGCTGCATCGCGACAGCCTGGCCCGGGCCCGCGAGCTGAAGCCGTCGATCCCCGACACCGGGTACCACGGCATCCCCCTTCGCGACGAGCTGGAGCTGGAGCTGCTGCTGCCGGCCGAGTGACCGCCGTCGGTCAGAGCGGCCAGTAGCGCTTCATCGAGCCGCGAGAGGCCTCGATCGAGCGATCGGCGCGCGTGGTGTCGTCCGGCAGAAACGCCATCGGGTCGGCGAGCAGGCCGTCGGTCACCCCGAGTACGCCCTCCAGCGTCGCGTGCATGCACAGCGCGGAGTAGGAGCGGGCATAGCCGCCCTCCTGCACGAGCACCATCCGGCCGTCGCAGTGGCGGTCGGCGATCCGTCTGGCGATCGCCCCCAGCGCCCGAAACCCGCCCATCGTGACGGCCTGGCGGCCGTTGGGGTCGAACTGGTTGGCATCCTGCCCGGCCGCGACCAGCAGCAGGTCGGGGCGGAACAGGTCGACGACCGGCTCGACCACCCGCTCCATGGCCGCCTGGTGGGCCAGGTCGCCGGAGCCGTAGGGCATCTCGACGTTCAGGTTGAAGCCCATCCCGTCGCCCAGGCCGGCCTCGAGCGGCGAGCCGGTCTGCGGGTGGGCGTCGGACCAGGCGCCGTGCGGCATGTGGAGCGAGACCGTGAGCACGTCGGGGCGCCGGTAGAAGCACTCCTGCGTGCCGTTTCCGTGGTGGACGTCCCAGTCGATGATGGCAACTCGCTGACAGCCGCGGCGGACGGCCAGCTCGGCCGCCAGTGCGGTGTTGGAGAACAGGCAGTAGCCGTCGGTCATCGCCGGCTGCGCGTGGTGGCCGGGGGGCCGCACCAGCGCGTAGGAGATCGGGCATTCGCCGTCGATCACCGCCTGGCAGGCGGCCAGCGCGGTTCCGGCAGCGGCCAGCGCCGCCGGCCAGCTGCCGGGCACCACCACGGTGCTCCAGGCCACGACGCCGCCGCCCGCCTCGCAGAACTCCCGCACCTGGCGGACGTAGGCCGGATCGTGCAGCATCTCCAGCTCCTCGACCGTGGCGTGACGGCCGTCTCGCCAGCGGAGCCGGGGCGCGATCGGGCCGTGCCTGAGCGCCGAGCGGATGTTGCGGATCCGCACGTCGTTCTCGGGATGCAGCTCGGACACCTCGATCAGGGGCGACGGCGGATGCTCGAACACCCCCTCGCCGGTGTCGTGAAGCAGCGCATCCTCGTGCCAGAAGACGGTGATCTCGCTCATCGGCGGGAGAGCTTACCGGGGTTCCAGGGGCACCAGGCCGGCAACCATCCGCCGCACCAGCCCGGTCACCTGCTGGCGCGAGTCGTAGGGCCGGTAGACGTGCATGCTGACCACGTAGACGTAGCCGCTGTCGTGGAACACCGCCGCCACGTGCCCGCTGTGGGAGGCCTCGTTGCGGTCGTACCAGGTCACTTCGTGGCTGCCGATCCGCTCGGTGCCGACCTTGTCGGCGAAGCAGGGGACGCCCTCGCAGTCGGGCGGCCAGCGCTTGTCGGGATAGCCCTCGAAGACGACGTGCACCAGGTCGTCGTGCTCGAGCCACGCGTAGCCCAGCTGCCAGACCTTGCCCGGCGCCTTGGCCGTGTTCCACTGGCCGTCGATCTCGCCGGTGATCGGGCTGGGGAGGAAGCTGGGGCAGAACACCTTCGCGCCGATCCGGTCGGCCCAGGCCTGCCAGTCATCCGCCCAGGCCGCCGGGCATGTCGCCACGGCAGGCGACTGAGAGGAGGGCGCGCCGGCCGCGGGAGGGCCGTCATCCCCGCATCCAAAGCCGAGTATCGCGATCGCCAGGGGGAGCGCCAACCGGCCGGCGAACGCGCTTTTGGTCACCGCTGCCGTCCGATCCGGGTGTCAGATTCTCTTGTGGCCACTGTGCTCAGGTGGTAAATACTGCTATCGCGCTTGGGAGAGACTCGTTGTCGCGATCGTCAAGGTCAAACCACTTGCGAGGAGGAAAGGCTGATGGGACTGGATAAACGT
>DATLLX010000109.1:0-5908 GCA_035537595.1 Gaiellales bacterium
CGGCTCGACCCCGGCATTGACCAGCGCATCTCCGGACATCGACCGCTGCCCCGTCGACCTGATGGCGCCCTGTTCAGCCTTCCAGACGCCGAGCCGAAACATCTCCTGCTTCGTGACCTCGGACGGCGGCGGCTACATCCGCTGCGACATCGCCAGCGGGCTGAACCCGCTCCCCACCGGCAGCTGCGAGTTCGACTGGCTGGGGATGTCGGCGCCGGCCGCGGGCAAGGCCGAACCCACCTGCGGGAGCGACGCGCTGCCCACCGCCGGCGTGGACATCCCGGTGCTCGGATACGACACGGTGTGGAACCGGTACGGCCTGCGCTGCGTCTCGCGAACGGCCGGCCTGCGCTGCGCCAACGCCGAGGGACACGGGTTCTTCCTGTCCCGCGAGCGTTGGTCGGCGTTCTAGCGCACGGCCACGGCCACCCGCTGGACAGCGTTGTTGGCGTATCCGCCGACGTTCCAGGCGGCGTGCAGCGGCTGGCGGTTGCCGGCGGCGTCACGGGCCCTGCAACACAGCTCGTGGGCGCCGGCGTCAGCCGGCTCCCACAGATAAGACCAGCCGCGCCAGGCATGCCGGCCGGCGCTCTCACCCAGCTCCGCCTCGGCCCATGACCCGCCGCCGTCGACCGAGAACTCGACGCCGGCGATGTCGCCGCGGCCCGACCAGGCGCGGCCCTCGATCCTGACCGGCCCGCGATCGACCAGCCGGGCACGGGTCAGGAAGTCGGGGATACCCGGCGGGATCATCAGCGCCCGGGGCGCGATCAGGCTGACCGGCTCTCCCTCCTCGTCCTCCGACCGCCGCATCCGGTAGGCCTGTGCCTGCTGATAGCCCGCGAACGGCTCGCGGACGGCGGTGATCGAGCGCAGCCACTTGACGCTGGTCATGCCGTACCAGCCGGGGACGACCAGGCGCAGCGGGAAGCCGTGCTGGGCCGGCAGCGGATCGCCGTTGACCGTGTGGGCAAGCAGGACGTCGTCGGCCATCGCCTGCTCGATGGTCAGGCTCCGCGCATAGTGCTGCTCGACGCCGCCGTCGATGCCCGAGTCCAGGCCCTCGAACACCAGCTCCACTGCCTCGTCGGTCAGCCCGGCCTCCTCGAGCAGCCCCCGCAGCGGGATGCCCGTCCACTCCGCCGTGCCCACCGCCTCCAGCACCCAGGGCTGGCTGACCACGTGCGGCGAGACGCCGGCCCGCCCGTTCCCGGCGCATTCCATCGTCACCGGGACGCTGATCTGCGGCCGGGCGCGCACCTCCTCCAGGCTCAAGGACAGCGGCGAGCCGACCGCGCCTCCCACGTCGAGCCGCCAGCTGCCGGGGTCGACCGCCGGGATGTCGAAGTGGATCAGCAGGTAGTGCAGGCCCACCGGCGTGATCGGATAGCGCAGCGCCTCCAGCGGCACCCCGTGGTTGCGCGCCGCCAGCTGCAGCTCACGGAGGTCGAAGATCGGCTGATCGAGCGCCATCTGCCAAGACTACAAGTGCGGCGTGGCATTTGACTTGGCTGCCCGTGACCGGGATCATCAACGCAAAGCGAAGGAGGGACCATGGACCGGATGGCTGTGCTCGCCCGTTGCCGGATCTTCGAGGGGTTGACCCCCAAGGAGCTCCAGGCGATCGCCGGTGGCGCAAAGGAGCGATCGGTCGAGGCCGGCGAGACGATCGCCGCGGAGGGTGAGGGAGGCGTCGGGTTCTTCGTCGTCGCCGAGGGCAAGGCCCGCGTCGAGCGCGACGGCGAGGTGCTGGCCCATCTCAACCCCGGGGCCAGCTTCGGCGAGGTGGCGCTGCTCGACGATCGCGGAAACCGCCGCAGCGCGTCGGTGATCGCCGAGACGCCGGTCACGATGCTGGCCTGGTCGAGCTGGACGTTCCTGGCTCTGGTCAAGGAGCACGCCTCGCTCGGATTCGCCCTCGCCACCACGCTTGCCCGCATGCTGAACGACGCCTATGCGGCGCACGAGCACGCGGCGGAGACGCCCGCATGATCACCCATCAGCGAGACCAGGAGTAGCCATGCCGACCAAGTCGATCGACAAGGAGTGGGTGGACGTGCTGGCAGACGTCCCCATCTTCCAGGGCCTTTCCCGACGTCACCTGTCACGGATCGCCGGCATGGCGACGCTGCAGGAGGTCGCCCCTCACACCCAGATCGTCCGGGCGGGAGAGCCCGGCGATGCCTTCTACGTGATCATCGACGGCCAGGCGGAGGCCCGGCAGCCGGGCCACAAGGGAGTCGAGATGGGATCCGGCGACTTCTTCGGAGAGATGGCGCTGCTGGACGGCGGCCCGCGCAGCGCGATCGTGGAGGCGAAGACCCAGCTGCTGGCATTGCGGATCGGCCGCGCTCCCTTCCAGACGATGCTCGAGAAAGAGGGCTCGGTGGCCGCGCAGATGCTGAGGACGATGGCGGAGCGCCTGCGGTCCGCCAACGCGCGCGTCTCCGACTGATCTCGTGCCCCGCATGCCGACGGTGACGACCGCTGAGACGGGGCTGCTGACGCCGCACATGCCGCGGCTGGTGCTGCGGTGGCTGAACGAGGAGCCCGAGCGCACCGCGCGGTCGATCGACGGCACCGTCGTGTTCGTCGACATCTCCGGCTTCACAGCGCTCTCCGAGCGGCTGGCCCGAAACGGCAGGGTCGGCGCCGAGGAGATCACGGAGATCCTCGGCCAGCTGTTCACCCGGCTGCTCGCAGTCGCCTACGGCAACGGCGGGATGCTGATCAAGTTCGGCGGCGACGCCCTGCTGCTGCTGTTCGAGGGCGACGACCATGCCAGGCGTGGCGCACGGGCCGCCTACGGCATGCGCCGCGAGCTGCGCGCGGTGGGATCGGTGTCCAGCTCGGCAGGCTCCGTGCGCCTGCGGATGTCGGTGGGCATCCACTCCGGTCGGTTCGACGTGTTCCTGGTCGGCAGCTCGCACCGGGAGCTGATGATGACCGGCCCCGCGGTGTCGACCGCCGTGCAGATGGAGGGCACCGCCGGCGCCGGCCAGATCGTGGTCAGCCGGGCGACCGCCGAGCACCTGCCGCCCGGCTCGGTCGGCCAGCCGATCGGCGCGGGGCTGCTGCTGCGGTCGGAGCCACCGGCGAACGTCGTGCAGGAGCCGGGACCGCCCCCTCCGCCGCCGGGCGACCTCGTCCTCTCCTGCGTGCCACTGGCGGTGCGCCGCTCGCTGCTCGCCGGGCAGATCGAGCCGGAGCATCGGCCGGTGACCGTTGCCTTCATCCATTTCGACGGCACGGACGCGGCGATCGTCGAGCACGGCATCGAGGCGATGGCCGCCGACCTGCTGTCGCTGATCGGCCAGACCCAGGCGCTGGCCGACAAGAACGGGGTCAGCTTCCTCTCGTCCGACATCGATCACGACGGCGGCAAGCTGATCCTGGTCGCCGGGGCGCCCGACATGCTGGGCGACGACGAGGAACGGATGCTGGTGACGGTGCGGGCGCTGCTCGACCAGCCGCTGCCGATGCCGGTCCGCATCGGCGTCAACGCGGGGCACGTGTTCGCCGGAGAGGTCGGCCCGCACTACCGCCGCACCTACACCGTGATGGGCGACACGGTCAACCTGGCCGCCAGGCTGATGGCCCGGGCCGAGCCGGGACAGGCGATCGTGGCTCCCCACGTGGTCGAGGCCTCGCCGGTGGCGTTCCGGATCCGGCCGCTGGAGCCGTTCCACGTCAAGGGCAAGAAGGCGCCGGTGCGGGCCGTGGCCCTGGAGGGGGTGCTCGGCCGACGATCGGCAGATCTATCGATGCCGCCTCGCGTCGGCCGGCTGGACGAGCTGGCGACGGCGGCGGGCCGGCTCTCGGCGGCGGCCAAAGGCGACGGCGGGGTGCTCGAGATCGTCGGCGATGCCGGGATCGGCAAGTCGCGGATGCTCGACGAGGTGCGGTCGCTGGCCGGGACGTTCGCCGTCCGTTCGGCCGCCTGCGAGCTGTACGACCGGCTCACCCCGTACGCGGCGCTGCGGCCGCTGCTCCGCTCGCTGCTCGATCTGGGGGCGGACGCGGACGCGTCGCAGCTGGCCCATGTCGTGAACCTCGCGGCGCCCGAGCTCGTCGCCTGGCTGCCGCTGATCGGGGCGCCGCTGGACATCGAGACGGAGCCGACGCCGGAGGTCGACCGGATGTCGGAGAGTTTCCGCCGGGCCAAGCTGAACGAGGTGATGGTGCAGCTGCTAGAGCGGGTGGTCGCCCGTCCCACCCTGCTGCTGATCGAGGACGTGCACTGGATGGACGAGGCGTCGGCCAGCCTGCTCGAGCGGATCTGCCGGACAGCGGCCACACGGCCCTGGATGATCGCCGTCACCCGCCGCGACGCCGACTCCGGGTTCGTGGCGCCGCCCGGCCCGTCCGCCGACACGATCCGGCTCTCCCCGCTGGGCGCCGGCGAGGCGACGGCGCTGGTCGAGGCCGCGGCCGGCGCAGCGCCGCTGCGACCGCACGAAGCAGCCGCCGTTGCCGCCCGATCGGGCGGCAACCCGCTGTTCCTGCGCGAGCTGGTGCGGGCCACCCAGCTGGGCGAGCCCGTCGACGAGCTGCCGCCGACCGTCGAGGGCATCGTCGCCACCCAGATCGATACCCTCGACCCGGCCGATCGAACGCTGCTGCGCTACGCCTCGGTGCTGGGCATGAGCTTCGACATCGGCCTGTTCGACGCCATTGTCGAGCAGCGGGGCGGCCGCCGAGACGCCGCCGCCTGGTCGCGGCTGGCGCCGTTCGTGACCGTCGACGGCGACACCTGCAGATTCCGCCACGCCCTGATCCGCGACGCCGCCTACAACGGCCTTTCCTACACGCGCCGCCGCGCCCTGCACGGCACCGCCGGCCTGATCCTCGAGGGCAGCGAGGACGGCCGCACCGACGAGCGGGCGACGGTGCTCTCGATGCACTACTTCCATGCCGGCCTGTTCGAGCTGGCCTGGAAGCACGGCACACGGGCCGCCGAGAATGCGTGCGCCAGGTACGCAAACGTGGAGGCCGCGGGCCTCTACGAGCGAGCCCTGGCCTCGGCCGGCCGGATGCCGGGCAACCCGCCGCTGCGGCAGCTGCGGGCGGCGCACGAGACGCTGGCCAGGATCTATGAACGGCTGGGCGAGTACGACCGGGCGATGGACGAGCTGGCCGCGGTGCGGCGGCTGACCGGCGGCGACCCGCTGCTGGAGGCCTCCGCCCACCTGCACGAGGCGTGGGTCAGAGAGCGTGCCGGCCGCTACCCGGACGCCCTGCGCCGGATCTCCCGCGGCCTCCGCCGGCTGGAGCAGGCGTCCGGGCGCCGCGCAGCCCAGCTTCGCGCCGAGCTGCTCGTCGCCCGGGCCGGCATCCGCACGGAGCAGGGGCGCCATCGCGAGGCGATCGCCTCCGCCCGGCCCGCGCTCGACGACGCCCGCAGCACGCGCGCCACGCGGGCGCTGGCGTACCTTGTGATGGGCTGGGCTGCGATGGAGCTGGGACGGCCCGTGGCTGCCGCCCACACCACCTCCGCGCTTCGCCTGTACCGCCAGATCGGCGATCTCACCGGCCAGTCGCTGGCGCTCAACAACCTCGGATCATCGGCCTACTACGAGGGCCGCTGGGAGGACGCGATCGACCTCTGGCACCGGGCCCAGGCCGGGATGGAAGCAACCGGCGACATGGTCAACGCCGCGTTCGCCGCCAACAACTGCGGCGAGGTGCTGTCGGATCAGGGCAGGGTGATCGAAGCCGAGGATCAGCTGCGCGAAGCGCTGCGCGTCTGGCAGTCGTGCGGGTTCGGCCAGGGCGTGCCGTTCGCGATCGGGAATCTGGGACGGCTGGCCGGCCGGGCCGGCGACGACGAGCTCGCGGTCTCGCTGCTGACCGACGCCCGCGCCGCATTCAACGCCGAGCACCGCCGCCTCGGCCAGGCGGGCGTCCA
>DATLLX010000110.1:0-4920 GCA_035537595.1 Gaiellales bacterium
TGGGTGGCCGAGCGCCACCGCCGCCAGGGGCTGGGCGCCCGCCTGCTGGCCGCCGCCGAATCAGCCGCCCGCGCTCACGGCTGCGCCCAGGTCGCGCTGGAGACGCACTCCTTCCAGGCGCCGGACTTCTACGCGCGCCACGGCTACGAGCAGGTCGGACAGCTCGACGGCTACCCCGCCGGCGGCGCCATGCACTACCTCCGAAAGCCGCTCACCTGACGGCTCGGTCGCGACCCTGACGAGCGTCGGGTGGACGGCGGGCGGCCCAGGTGTCACGGTGTCGGGCTGGCGGGCGGTCTGCCACCTTGGCGGTGCGAGTGAATGTCATTTGGTCGTCACGCGTTCTGCCTGCAAATCGTGCTGATCGCGGTGTCACGGCGATTCGGGGAGTGTCACGGCGGTCGGTGCGCTCGCCGTGACCCACCAGGCGGTCGTCGCTATGCCACGTGGGCGCGCCGGCCCCGCGGCCGGCGCGGCACCCAGCCGGTCACGGCGGCGAGGTATCCCAGCGCCAGCGCGAGGGCGCCGAGGCTGAAGTTGAGACGCACCTCGCCGGTGTGGTCTGAGGCGCAGGCGGCAAGCGTGCGGCCCGAGCAGCCGGCCGTCTCGTAGCCGTGGCGGATGCCCTGCTGGTAGCCGTTCAGCAGATCGCCCGTCGGGCCGGCTCCCAGCAGGGTTGCCACAGCGGTCGAACCGACGAGCACCGCCAGCGGCAGGGCGAGCCGCGCGCCGAGCGGCCGGCGCGCCAGGACGAGGACGCAGGACGCGACCGCAACCAGCGCACTGGGGGCGAGCGCCAGCGCCGGCCAGCGGATGCTGTGGCCGACGCGGTCGTTCAGCGCCACCAGGTCGGCCGCCATCGGCAGCGACAGCAGCATGGCCAGCAGCATCGACGCCGCCGCCAGCCGGTCGCGCTCCTCCCACAGCCGGTCGCGCCGCCGCGGCGCGAACGCGCGGGCAACGGCGGCCGGGTCGCCGATCCGCCGCAGGGCCTCGTCCTCACCGTGCACCTCGGCCGACTCGTAGAGGTGGGCGGCCAGCTCGTCCAGCACGCGGCCGCGGCGCCGAGGATGGACGCGGAGCAGGGCGGCCACCTGGTCGAGGTAACGGTCGACGCCGTCAGGCAAGGCCGACTCCCGCCACCCGGCCGACGGCCGCCGCGAACCCGCGCCACTCGGCCCGCCGCTCGGCCAGCGCAGCCCTTCCCCGGGCCGTCAGGTCGTACACCCGCCGCCGCCGGGCCGACGCCTCGTCCCAGCTGCTGTCAAGCAGCCCGGCCCGTTCCAGCCGGTGAAGGGCCGGGTAGACCGTCCCCTCCGGCAGGTCGAACGTGCCGCCGCTGGCCTGCCGGAGCCGGTCGATGACCAGGTAGCCGTGAGCGGGAGCTTCGGCCAGCACGGCCAGCAGCAGCAGGTCGAGATGCCCCTTCAACAGGTCGGGCTTCATACCTCGCAATGCTAGGTATCAAACGCCTGAATGTCAAGCCAAGGAAGGCCCTGGCACGGCGTCCAGGAACCTGCTACAACTCGACTAAGGTTTTCTGCGCCACATGGATCCAACAAGGAGGAACATCCCCTGATGAGCAAGGTTATCGGAATCGATCTCGGCACCACGAACTCGTGTATGGCCGTGATGGAGGGCGGAGAGCCCACCGTCATCCCCAACGCCGAGGGCGGCCGCACCACGCCGTCCGTCGTCGCGTTCACCAAGGACGGCCAGCGACTGGTCGGCACGCCGGCCAAGCGGCAGGCGGTCACGAATCCCAAGAACACCGTCTTCTCGATCAAGCGGTTCATGGGCCGCAAGGCCGCCGAGGTGAGCGAGGAGCAGACGATCGTTCCCTACGAGGTGGTCTCGGGGCCCAACGGCGACGCCCGCGTTCAGGCCGGCGACAAGGTGTATCCGCCGCAGGAGATCTCGGCCATGATCCTGCAGAAGCTGAAGGCGGATGCGGAGTCGTACCTGGGCGAGCCGGTCACCGAAGCGGTGATCACCGTCCCCGCCTACTTCAACGACGCGCAGCGCAACGCCACCAAGGACGCCGGCAAGATCGCCGGCCTCGAGGTGCTGCGGATCATCAACGAGCCGACCGCCGCCTCGCTCGCCTACGGGCTGGACAAGGAGAGCGACCAGACGATCCTGGTCTTCGACCTGGGCGGCGGCACCTTCGACGTGTCGGTGCTCGAGCTGGGCGACGGCGTGTTCGAGGTCAAGTCGACGGCCGGTGACAACCACCTGGGCGGAGACAACTTCGACAAGGCCGTCGTCGACTGGCTGGTCGCCGAGTTCAAGCGCGACCAGGGCATCGACCTGTCCAAGGACCCGATGGCCCTGCAGCGGTTGTACGAGGCCGCCGAGAAGGCCAAGATCGAGCTGTCGACGACCCAGTCGACCAACATCAACCTGCCGTTCATCACGGCGGACGCCGACGGCCCCAAGCACCTCGACACCACGCTCACCCGGGCCAAGCTGTCCGAGCTGACGCACGACCTGGTCGAGCGGACGGTGGCCCCGACCAAGCAGGCCCTGTCCGACGCCGGCCTGTCCGCGTCGCAGATCGAGCAGGTGATCCTGGTCGGCGGCATGACCCGGATGCCGGCCGTGCAGGACAAGGTCAAGGAGCTGATCGGCAAGGAGCCGCACCGCGGCGTCAACCCCGACGAGGTGGTCGCGATCGGCGCTGCCATCCAGGCCGGTGTGCTGAAGGGCGAGGTCAAGGACGTGCTGCTGCTGGACGTCACCCCGCTGTCGCTGGGCATCGAGACGAAGGGCGGCGTGATGACCCGCCTGATCGACCGCAACACCACCATCCCCACCCGCAAGTCGGAGATCTTCTCCACCGCGGAGGACGGGCAGCCGTCGGTCGAGATCCACGTGCTGCAGGGTGAGCGGGAGATGGCCGCATACAACAAGACGCTGGGCAAGTTCCAGCTGGTCGGCATCGCGCCGGCGCCCCGCGGCGTTCCCCAGATCGAGGTCGCGTTCGACATCGACGCCAACGGCATCATCCACGTGTCGGCCAAGGACATGGGCACCGGCAACGAGCAGAAGATCCAGATCCAGGGAGGCTCGGGCCTGTCGGACGACGAGGTCAGCCGGATGGTGCGCGACGCCGAGTCGCACGCCGACGACGACCGCCGGCTGAAGGAGCTGGCGGAGGCCCGGAACACGGCGGAGCAGGTGATCTACTCGACCGAGAAGTCGCTGTCCGAGCACTCCGACAAGCTCGACGAGGAGACCCGCTCCGACATCCAGTCCAAGATCGACGCCGTCAAGCAGGCCCTGGAGGGCGACGACGCGGCCGAGATCCGCAGCCGGCTGGAGGCGCTGCGCGAGGCCTCGTTCAAGCTCGGCGAGCTGGTCTACCAGGCCGCTCAGGCCCAGGCCCAGCCGCAGGGACAGCCTGACGGTGACGGCGATGCCGCGGCTGCGGGCGACGAGGAGATCGTCGACGCCGAGGTCGTGGACGAGGCCGGAGACCGCGCGTGAGCGAGCAGCCGCGAACCACCCCCACGGGGCCCGAGCCGGCAGGCCCGGGCCCCGAGGAGGGGGCTGTCGACGCGGAGCCCGCGGAGGGCCTCGAGGCGGAGCTGGCCGAGGCCCGGCGGCACGCCGAGGAGTACCTGTCCGACCTCCGCCGGCTGGCGGCCGACTTCGACAACTACCGCAAGCGGGTTGCGCGCGACGCCGAGATGCAGTCGGCCCGTGCCGGCGAATCGCTGGTCGGCGAGCTGCTGCCCGTGCTCGACAACCTCGAGCGGGCGCTCGACGCGTCCGAGCATCACGAGGAGGCCAAGGTGGCGGAGGGCGTGCAGCTCGTCCGCCAGCAGCTGGTCGGCCTGCTCGAGCGCCGCGGCCTGGCCGAGATCGAGGCCGAGCCCGGGGCCACGTTCGACCCGCACGTGCACGAGGCGATCTCGCACCAGCCCTCCGACCACCCTGAGGGGGCCATCTCGGCCGTCTGGCAGCGGGGCTACCGGCTCGGCGACCGCGTCGTCCGCGCCGCCCGCGTGGTGGTCTCGAGCGGGCCTTCGGAGCACGAATAGTGGCCGGCAGGAGCCATTACGAGACGCTGGGCGTCGGCAAGGGGGCGTCCGACGACGAGATCAAGAAGGCGTACCGCAAGCTGGCCCGCCAGTACCACCCTGACCGCAACCCCGGCGACAACGCAGCGGAGACGCGGTTCAAGGAGGCGACCGAGGCGTACGACGTGCTGTCCGATCCCGACAAGCGCAAGCAGTACGACACCTTCGGCCAGACGTTCCGGCCCGGCCAGGCGCCCGGCGACGGCTTCCAGGGCGGCTTCGACTTCCGCGACGCCGCCGGCTTCGACCTCGGCGACCTGTTCGGCGGCCTGTTCAACCGCGGCGCCGGCGGCCGGCCGCGCGAGCAGCGCCCGCCCCGCGGCAGCGATGTCGAGGTGCAGGTGCGGGTGTCGTTCGCCGACGCCCTGCGCGGCGTGACGCTGAAGGTGCCCGTGGTCAAGGCCAACGCCTGCGATGCCTGCCACGGCACCGGCGCGGCGCCCGGCACGTCGCCCACCATCTGCCCGGACTGCAAGGGCCGCGGCGTGACGTCCGACAGCCAGGGCCTGTTCTCGCTCAGCCACACCTGCCGCCGCTGCGGCGGGGCGGGCACCGTGATCGAGAACGCCTGCGGTGTCTGCGGCGGCAGCGGCCGCGTCCGCTCGACCAGCACCTACAAGGTGCGGATCCCCGCCGGCGTCCGCAACGGCACCCGCATCAAGGTGCGGGGCAAGGGCGAGGCGGCTCCCCGGGGCGGCGATCCCGGCGACCTGTACGTGGTCACGCAGGTGGATGAGAGCCCGGTCTTCAAATGGCGCGGCGACGACATGATCGTCGACGTGCCGGTGACCTTCTCCGAGGCCTCGATGGGCAGCGAGATCGAGATCCCCACGCC
>DATLLX010000111.1:0-3963 GCA_035537595.1 Gaiellales bacterium
CAGCCCCACCAGGCGATCCGGATGCGGCCGCCGCGGGACGCTGTTCGCCATGCGCCGGCTGCCGCATCCGGATCGCCTGGTGGGGCTGATCGCCGAGCTGCTCGACGGCCGCCGGGGTGAGCCGGACGCGCCGCCCCCGGCGCCGCCCGGCAGGCCCCTGCGGCCGCCGCGCAACCGCGCACTGACGCCGCTTTGATGCCGTCGGGCGGGGGTGCTAGCATGATCGAACATGCGTTCGACCGATGACCCGCTGCTAGACTCGTTCTCCGATCCGCGAAGCGACGTTGGGGAGTCTGCGCTGCACGAACAGATCGTGATCCGGGGCGCCCGGGAACACAATCTCAAGGACGTCACGGTTGCGATCCCGCGCGACAGGCTGGTCGTGATCACCGGTCTCTCCGGATCGGGCAAATCCAGCCTCGCCTTCGACACGCTGTACGCCGAGGGCCAGCGCCGGTACGTGGAATCGCTGTCCGCCTACGCGCGCCAGTTCCTGGGCCAGATGGACAAGCCCGACGTCGACTCGATCGAGGGCCTGTCGCCCGCGATCTCGATCGACCAGAAGACGACCAGCCGCAACCCGCGCTCGACGGTCGGCACGGTGACGGAGATCTACGACTATCTCCGCCTGCTGTACGCGCGGGTCGGCCATCCGCACTGCCCGGTATGCGGCAAGCCGATCGCGGGCCAGTCGGCGGAGCAGATCGTCGACCACGTGCTGACCCTGCCGGAGGGCACCCGGTTCACGGTCGACGCGCCGCTGGTGCGCGGCCGCAAGGGCGAGTTCAAGGACCTGCTGGAAGACCTGCGGGCCGACGGCTTCACCCGCGCCCGGATCGACGGCGAGCAGCTGCTGCTGGAGGAGCCGGTCGAGCTCGACAAGCAGATCCGCCACACGATCCAGGTGATCGTCGACCGGCTGGTGATGAAGGAGGGTCTGCGGGCCAGGCTGACCGACTCGATCGAGACCGCGCTGCGGCTCGCCGACGGCCTGGTCGAGATCAGCGTCGTCGACGGCCAGACCACGACCTACTCCGAGAAGTTCGCCTGCCCCGACGGCCACGTGTCGATGCCCGAGCTGGCGCCGCGGATCTTCTCCTTCAACTCCCCGCACGGCGCCTGCCCGCGCTGCACGGGGCTGGGCATGCAGCCGGAGATCGACCCCGAGCTGGTCGTCCCCGACGACTCGATCTCGATCGCCGAAGGGGCATTGGTGCCGTGGACGGTGATCAACTCCAACTTCTACGAGCAGGTGATCCAGGCGATCGCCGACCGCTACGAGATCGACCTGGACACTCCCTGGCGCGACCTGCCCGCCGACCAGCGCGACCTGTTCATGGCCGGCACCGGCGAGGAGAAGCTGTACGTCGCCTACCGCAACCGGATGGGCCGGCGGCGCAGCTACATGCTGGCCTTCGAGGGCATCGTGCCCAGCCTCGAGCGCCGCTATCGCGAGACCGACTCGGCGTACCAGAAGGAGCGGATCGAGGAGTACATGACGCTGCGGCCGTGCCCGGAATGCCACGGCGCGCGGCTGAAGCCGACCAGCCTGGCGGTCACGGTGGGCGACCGCAACATCGCGGAGCTGACGCGGCTGTCGGTCGAGCGGGCGATCCAGTTCGTCGACGGGCTGCAGCTGACCGAGACCGAGACGGCGATCGGCGCACGCATCCTGAAGGAGATCCGCGAGCGGCTGAGCTTCCTCGAGAACGTCGGCGTCGGCTATCTGACGCTCGACCGGGCTGCGGCCAGCCTGTCCGGCGGCGAGGCGCAGCGGATCCGCCTGGCCACACAGATCGGATCCAGCCTGATGGGCGTGCTGTACATCCTCGACGAGCCGTCGATCGGCCTTCACCAGCGCGACAACGCGCGGCTGCTGGCGACCCTCGAGCGGCTTCGCGGGCTGGGCAACACGGTGATCGTGGTCGAGCACGACGAGGACACGATGCGGGCTGCCGACCACATCATCGACATGGGGCCGGGAGCGGGCGAGCACGGCGGCCGGGTGGTGGCCGAGGGCACCGCCAAGCAGGTGATGCGGTCGAAGCGGTCGATCACCGGCGCCTACCTGTCGGGCCGGCGGTCGATCCCGGTGCCCGACCGGCGGATCCACGACGTCGGCTGGTTCGGAGTGCGGGGCGCGTCCGAGCACAACCTCAAGGGCATCGACGTCGAGCTGCCGGTGGGCAAGTTCATCTGCGTGACCGGCGTGTCGGGATCCGGCAAGAGCACGCTGGTCAACGAGGTGATCTTCAAGTCGCTGGCCAACCGCGTGCAGCGCACCCGGGTCAAGCCCGGCGCCCATCGCGAGGTGTTCGGCTTCGAGGCGTTCGACAAGGTGATCGACATCGACCAGTCGCCGATCGGCCGCACGCCGAGGTCCAACCCGGCCACCTACACCGGCCTGTTCGACCACATCCGTGACCTCTACGCCCAGACGCCGGAGTCCAAGGCCCGGGGCTACAAACCGGGGCGCTTCTCGTTCAACGTCAAGGGCGGGCGCTGCGAGACCTGCCGCGGCGACGGCACGATCAAGATCGAGATGCACTTCCTGCCCGACGTGTACATCAACTGCGAGGTGTGTCACGGCCGCCGGTACAACCGGGAGACGCTGGAGGTGCGGTTCAAAGGCAAGTCGATCGCCGACGTGCTGGAGATGCCGGTCGAGGAGGCGCTGGAGTTCTTCGCCAAGATCCCCAAGCTCCGCCGCCGGCTGCAGACGCTGCACGACGTCGGCCTCGACTACATGCGCCTCGGGCAGCCGGCCACGACCCTGTCGGGCGGGGAGGCGCAGCGCGTGAAGCTGGCGACTGAGCTCTCGAAGGTGGCCACGGGCCGCACGCTCTACATCCTCGACGAGCCCACCACGGGATTGCACACGTACGACATTGAGAAGCTGCTGCTGGTGCTGCAGCGGCTGGCCGATGCCGGGAACACCGTGCTCGTGATCGAGCACAACCTGGACGTGATCAAGCAGGCCGACTGGGTGCTGGACCTGGGGCCTGAGGGCGGAGACAAGGGCGGCGAGATCATCGCCCAGGGCACGCCCGAGGAGGTGGCCGAGACGCCCGGCAGCGCCACCGGCGAGTACCTGCGGCGCGTGCTGCCCGTGTACGAGGCGGAACGCGCGCTTGCCTGAGCTGCCCGAGCTCTCGCTGCGGGTTCGGGCGGTGATCGTGCAGGAGGGGACGGTGCTGATGGACCGCACCCACCACGAGGACCGCGAGCGCTTCTACTGGCTGCCCGGAGGCGGCCTCGAGCCGGGGGAGACGTCGGAGCAGTGCCTGCAGCGCGAGCTGACGGAGGAGGCGGCGCTCGAGATCGAGGTGGGGCGGGTGCTGTACCTGAGCGAGAACATCTACGTCGAGAGCGGCGACTACCGCCACGAGCTGATCCTCTACCGGCTGGCGGCGGTGCGCGGCGGCCCGCACGGCACGCCCAGCGATCCGCGCATGCACGAGTGGCACCGGCCCGGCGAGCAGCCCGGCCCGCTGCTGCCGGAGGCGATGGCCGTCGAGCTGGCCTTCGATCTGGCCGACGGGTTCCGCCGGCCGATCCAGCACCTGGTCACCGTGGCACGGCCGCCGGGCTCAGCCAGCCAATAGACTCGGCCGATGTCCGAGTCCTCGAGCGAGCTGCTGGTCACCCACGACGGCGCGGTGCAGACGATCACGCTGAACCGCCCGGCGGTGCTGAACGCGCTCGACCTGGCCATGCACGAGCGGCTGGCCGCGGCGCTCGACCGGGCCGCCCAGCCGGACGTGCGGACGCTGGTGATCACGGGCGCCGGACGCGGGTTCTGCGTCGGCCAGGATGTCGGCGAGTTTCCACGCGACGCGGCCGCGGTGGGGGAGCTGCTGCGGCAGCACTTCAACCCCGCCATCCGCGCGCTGCGCGGCCTGCGAAAGCCGGTGATCGCCGCCATCAACGGCCCCGCCGCGGGAGCCGGGCCAGCGCGAGCGC
>DATLLX010000112.1:0-3152 GCA_035537595.1 Gaiellales bacterium
CCGCTCGCGCTGCGGCTCGAAGCGGGGCGGGAGGATGATCCGCCGGCCGAGATCCTCGACCGGGTCGTCGATCGTGAACCCCGGGCCCTGGTCGGCGATCTCGAAGAGCACGCCGGACGGCTCCCGGAAGTAGATCGAGTGGAAGTAGTGGCGGTCGATCACGGGCGTCGACTGGACGCCGTTCGAGCGCAGGCGCTCGACCCACTTCGGGTGCTCCTCGACGCTGGTTGCCCAGGCCACGTGGTGGACGGTGCCGGCGCCTGGTACCGGCGTCTCGGCGGGCGGATCCTCGTAACGGATCCAGCCGCCCCGGCGGGTGCCGCGGAGCTCCCAGCACCCGGCGCCCGCGGGCACGGCGCTCATCACGTCCTCCAGCACACGGCGGCTGCGCTCGGGGTCGCGGTTGTAGGCGCGGACGCCCTCGAACCCGTGCAGGGCCAGCCCCGGCGGGATCTCCGGATGCTCCGCGATCAGCGGCGCATCGACGGTGGAGACGATCAGCTCGTGCTCCAGCCCCTCGGGATCGGCGAAGATCAGCACGTCGCCGTCGCGGCGGGACTCCACCCGCAGGTCGGCCAGCCGCTGCTCCCAGAAGTCGATGGCCTCGGGCGACGCGACCCGCCACACCACCCGATGCACCATCCCCTGGCCGGCCCGGCCGCGGGCGGCGCCGGGGTACTCGAAGAAGGTGATGTCGGAGCCGGGGTCTCCGTGCTCGTCGGCGTAGAACAGGTGGTAGACGGTGGGATCGTCCTGGTTGACCGACTTCGCCACCAGGCGCAGGCCCATCACCGCGGTGTAGAAATGGACGTTGCCGGGGGCATCGCCCGTGACGCATGTCACGTGGTGGATTCCGTCGAGCTGCATTCGCCCAGGTACGAGTATCACCGTCCCGCCCGGCGCGCCAGTACGATCGGCCGGCGATGCTCGAGATCGACGTGTTCACGCTGTTTCCGTCCTACCTCGACTGGCTGCGCGAGTCGCGGCCGGTGCGAAACGTGCTGGACGCCGGCCAGCTGTCGCTGCGTACGGTCGACCTGCGCGACTTCGGGCTGGGCGGCTACCGGCAGATCGACGACGCGCCCTACGGCGGCGGCGCAGGGATGGTGATCCGGGTCGACGTGATCGTCCGCGCGCTGGAGGAGACCTATGGCCGGCCGCTGGAGCAGATCCGCCACGACCGCCGGATCGCGGTCATGGCCCCGGTCGGCCGCCAGTTGACCGACGCGGTCGCCGGCGAGCTTGCCGCCGACGAGCGGCTGACCCTGCTGTGCGGCCGCTACGAAGGCTTCGACCAGCGGGTGCACGACCACGTCGCGACCGACGAGATCTCGATCGGCCCCTACGTGCTGTCGGGCGGCGAGCCGGCGGCGATGGTCGTCATCGACGCCGTCACCCGCAAGCTGCCGGGCGCTCTGGGCCGCGAGGAGAGCCATGTGGTGGAGTCGTTCTCACAGGCGCTGGGCGGCGCCCTCGAGTACCCGCACTACACCCGCCCCGAGGAGTTCCGCGGCTGGCGGGTGCCCGACGTGCTGCTGTCGGGGCACCACGCGGAGGTGGAGCGATGGCGGCAGCAGAGGTCGCAGCACCGGACGCCCGGACGATGAGTCATCCGCTACCATTCCCCGGCTTCGTCGAGGTAAGGATATGACCGTGAACGTGATTCAGGACATCGAAGATCGCCAGCGCCGCGAGGTGCCCGTGTTCAAGGCCGGCGACACCGTCAAGGTGCATTTCAAGGTGATCGAGGGCACCCGCAGCCGTGTGCAGGTGTTCGAGGGGATCTGCATCAAGCGTCAGGGCGCCGGCGTGCGCGAGACGTTCACGGTGCGCAAGAAGTCGTTCAACGAGGTGTTCGTGGAGCGCACGTTCCCCGTCCACTCGCCGCGCATCGAGAAGATCGAGGTCGCCAGCATCGGCGACGTCAGCCGGGCGAAGCTGTACTACCTGCGCGACAAGGTCGGCAAGGCCGCCCGCGTCCGCGAGAAGTCCCGCTGAGCGAGCAGCCGGTGCGCGCGGCGGAACCGGCAACCCCGCTGGGGCCGCCTCCGGAGCAGCCGCCGCCCGGCGAGCCGCCGAAGGCGAAGCGGCACGTCAACCCGCTGCTCGAACTGGTGCTGATCCTGGCTGCGGCCTTCGGGCTGTGGTACGTGGTCAACGGCTGGGTGGTGAAGCCCTACCGGATCCCCTCGGCCTCCATGGAGCCGACGCTGACGGCCGGCGACCGGGTGCTGGTATCCCGGTTCGTCTACCACCTGCACGACCCGCGGCGGGGCGACATCGTTGTCTTCCACCCGCCGGGCGACGGCGACATCGCCCGTGCCGGCGCCGACCACCCGGCCAGCGTCTACTTCATCAAGCGGGTGATCGGGCTGCCCGGCGAGACCGTCCAGTCGGTGGCCGGACGGGTGCAGGTGTGCCAGGCGCCTGGCGTCGACTGCCGGACGCTCAAGGAGCCGTACCTGGCGAAGCAGCGGTCGACCGGGACGTTCGGGCCGATACCGGTGCCGGCCGGCTGCTACTTCATGATGGGCGACAACCGCGCCGTCTCCGACGACAGCCGCGACTGGGGCGTGCTTCCCCGTAGCTACATCATCGGCGAGGCCTTCTCGACCTACTGGCCGCTCGACCGCCTGCGGCTGCTGTAACGGGTTCGGAGCACGTCCGGCACGGGTGCCGGGTGACTCGTGTCCGTCGGCCCGGGTAGTGTGCGCCCGTGGCACCTCGACCGCCAGGCTACCGGCTCCTCTCACACGACCGGAAGCTGGGCGCCCGGCGTGTTGCCGGTGCAGACGAGGTTGGCCGCGGCTGCCTGGCCGGGCCGCTGGTCGTGGCCTCGGTGTGTTACGACGTGGAGCGGGTCGACCGCCGCCGGCTGGCCCAGCTCGACGACTCCAAGCGCGTCCCGCCGGAGCTGCGGGAGGAGCTGTTCACCGCCATCATGCAGATGGCGCTGCAGGTGGTGGTGATCGCGGTGCCCGCGGCCGAGATCGATCGCCGCGGACTGCACAAGTCGAACCTGCGGGCGCTCGGCCAGGCGCTCGAGTCGCTCGACCCCGCCCCCGACGTCTGCCTGACCGATGGCTTCTCGGTGCCCGGGTGCGGCCGTGAGCACAGCCGCCTGATCGGCGGCGACGGCCGCACCCGGGCAC
>DATLLX010000113.1:0-10619 GCA_035537595.1 Gaiellales bacterium
CACCAGCGCGGCGGCGGACAGCAGCGTGCTCCCGAACGCGCCCCAGCGGCGGTCGTGCACCAGCTCGAGCAGGAAGAAGTTGATCAGGAGCAGGGCCAGCAGGCTGGCGTAGCTGTCGAGGAAGCGGACGATGTCCGCCCACACCGGCTCGGGGATCCTGCGGCGCATCGCGG
Organism: Gaiellales bacterium; assembly: GCA_035537595.1. Taxonomy (GTDB): domain Bacteria; phylum Actinomycetota; class Thermoleophilia; order Gaiellales; family JAICJC01; genus DATLLX01. Next base: position 174 of record DATLLX010000113.1, read on the forward strand.
GGACGATAGTTCCGCCGGCGGGCGGTGCCGCCGGCGACCGGGATGTGACCGGCGTCACCGGATGGCGGGGAACCGGTCGCACCTGTCGCAACGAATAGCGCGCGGATGTTCCCGAAGCCACGAACTGCATCTGACCCGTGCGATCCCGTCCCCGGACCGCCTGCCTCTGGAGGAGGAGCAGGCCTTTGCCACCGGCAGATGCCGGGACGTCCCAGCCCTGTAACCCGCGCGAATGGAGTGCTCTGATGGTCAAGCGAACGTTGTCGCTGCTGGCGGCGGCACTCACGGTGGGGGCGTTGGCGGCGGGCCCGGCATTCGGGTCGAGTCACCGCGAAGCCCCGCTGATCTCGGGAGACCCGGAGGCGGACCTGACCGATCTGTACGCCTTCGTCGACCGTGCCAGCCCTGGGAAGGTCAACCTGATCACGGCGGCGGTGCCGCTGGAGGAGCCGGGGGACGCACCCAACTACTACAAGTTCGGCGACAACGTCGCCTATGACATCAACATCGACAACAACGGGGACGCCCGCCCGGATGTGACGTACCGGTTCCGGTTCCGGACGCATGTGCGAAACGGCGACATCTTCCTCTACAACACCGGCCCGGTCACGTCGCTGAACGACGCCGACCTGAACGTCCGCCAGACCTACGACGTGTGGCGGATCAGCTGGACGGCCGGTGGGGCGATGAGGAAGTCGACCCGGATCGGGAACGATCTGCCGGTGGTGCCCAACAACATCGGTCCCCGGTCGACTCCCAACTTCCACGGTCTGGTCACCCAGGGCGTGCGGAGTGTGGGCTCCGGCTCGCGGTCATGGGCCGGCCAGTCGGACGACCCGTTCTTCATGGGCCTGTCACAGATCGGAGATCTGGTCAACGTCCAGCCCAAGGGCGCGGCCACCGACACGCTGGGCGGCTTCAACGTCCAGGCGATCGCGCTGCAGGTGCCCAAGACGGCGATCGTCCGCCCGGGCCATCCGGTCGTCGGCATCTGGTCGGACACCGAGCGGCAGACCAACGTCAACGTGCTCACTGGCAAGGGCAGCGGTGCCCTGACCCAGATCGAGCGCCTGGGGATGCCGTTGACCAACGAGGTGCTGATCGGCCTCGATGACAAGGACCGCTGGGCACAGCGGGGTCCGCGCGGCGACGCCGTGTTCGACCACTACCTGCTGAACCCGGTGCTGGCCACCGTCCTCGGTGCCCCCGACCAAAACCGCACTGACATCCTGGCGGCGTTCCATACGGGCATCAAGGGTCTGAACCAGACCGGCGGGCCGCACGCCGACCTGCTGCGGCTGAACACCAGCATCCCCGCCGCGGGGACCGAGAAGCATCTCGGCGTGCTGGCCGGAGACCTGGCCGGCTTCCCCAACGGGAGGCGGCTGGCGGACGACGTCGTCGACATCGAGCTCCAGGTCGTCGCGGGCGAGCTGATCGGCAGCCCGAACGACGTCAGCGACAACGTCCAGCGGAACGACCGCCCGTTCATGGCGGGCTTCCCCTACATGGCTCTGGCTCATCAGGGCTTCGAGCACACCCACCATCTGCCCGCCTCGGCGAGCAGGATCGTCATGTAGCACCCGTCCCGGGGGCCCGCCGCGGCGGGCCCCCGGAGGATGTCTTCCTCGAAATGGCAGCCCACCCCACCCGGTCAATCCTCATCGCCGTCGCCGCCGTGGCCGCCGCCCTGCTGCTGGCCGTGACGGTTGCCCTGGGCGGCGGCGGAAGCGCCCGCAGGGCGGACCGCCATGCCCCGGCGCCTGCCGCCGTGTTGCGGCCGATCGATCCGTCGGCCTCCACGGCCGACCAGGTGAAGCACTACGCCGCAGAGGCCCGGGCTCATCCGAGCGCCGACGCCTATGTCAAGCTGGCGCTGGCCGAGCTGCAGATGGCTCGCGAGGACGCGAACCCTTCCTGGTACACGAGGGCGGAAGCGCTGCTGCGCAAGGCGCGGACGCTTGACCCGGGCAATCCCACGGCCGTCGCCGCTCTGGGGTCGATCGCCGCCGCCCGGCACGACTTCGTACGCGCGCTCGGCCTGGCCCGGCGGTCGCTGCGGATGGCCCCCGGCAATGCCTACGCCGGAGGCGTCGCCGTCGACGCGCTGGTGGAGCTGGGCCGTTACCCGCAGGCGCGGGCGGCTCTGCAGCGGATGCTCGACCGCCGGCCCGACCTCAGCTCGTACTCGCGAGCCTCCTACATCCTCGAGCTCGACGGGCGCACAGCCCTGGCGCGGCGGGCGCTCCGGCAGGCCATCCTGTCCGGCGCGCCGGTGGCGGAGAATACCGCCTGGGCCTACCTCTACCTCGGCAACCTGGAGTTCGGCCGCGGCCGGTACGCGGCGGCGGGCCGCGCCTACCGGATGGCCGAGCGGGTCGACCCCGGGTTCGTTCACGCCCGCGCGGCGATGGCAAGGCTGGCCGCCGCCCGCGGCGACGTCGAGGCGGGCATCCGGCTGCTGCGGCCAGTGGTGGCCCAGATCCCGCTGCCGGCCTATGTGATCGCGCTGGGCGACATGCTGTCCGCCGCCGGGCGTCCCGCCGCGGCGCGGAAGCAGTACTCGCTGGCTCGCCTGCAGGAGCAGCTCTACATTGCCAACGGCGTCAACGTCGACGTGGAGCTGGCGACCTTCGAGGTCGACCACGGCGGCGATGCCCGCGCGGCCGTCGCCCGTCTGCGCGAGCTGCGCCGCACCCAGCGAAGCGTGGTCGTCGCCGACGCCCTCGGCTGGGCGCTGCTGCGGGCCGGAGCGCCGCGTCAGGCGCTGGTCTTCGCGCAGCGCGCGCTGCGGCTGGGCACCCGCGATGCGACGTTCCTGTTTCACCGCGGCGCCATCGAAGCGGCGCTCGGCCGCCGCCCGGAGGCCGCCCGCGACCTGCGGGCGGCGCTGACGCTCAACCCGCACTTCTCCATCCTGCACGAGGCACAGGCTCGCCGCCTGCTCGAGGAGGTCACCCGATGAGACGTCTGTGCCTGCTCCTGATCGTGCTGATCGCACCGCTCCTGTCACCGCCCGGCGCGGCCGCCCACCCGCTGGGCAACTTCACGATCAACCGCTACTCGCTGCTTCAGGTCGACCGGGGCAGCGTGCGGGTCACCTTCGTGCTCGACATGGCCGAGATCCCCACGTTCCAGACGTTCGGCGGCAGCGCCGACGCCGCCTCGGCGCGAACGTACATCCTCCGCCAGGGACCGGACCTCGCCCGCCGCCTGCGGCTCACCGTGAACGAGTCGGTGGTGCCACTGGTGCCCGACCTGTCCGGGGCCAGGGTCAGCCTGCGGCCCGGCCAGGGAGGCCTTCCAGTGACCCGCATCGAGCTGACGCTGAGCGGCCGCCTGCCGGCGGCCGGCCGCTACCAGCTCGACTACCGGGACGACAGCTTCGGAGGTCGTGCCGGCTGGAAGGAGATCGTCGTTCGCGCCGGCCCCGGGGTGGTGCTGTCCGGCTCGACCGTGCCCACTCACGACGTGTCGCACATGCTGCGCAGCTATCCGAGCGGCCTGCTCGCCACGCCGCTCGACATCCGTCGCGCGAGCGTCTCGTTCCGCTACGGCGAGGGGGCGTCGATCGATGTCGCCTCCCGCGCCCCCACCACAGGCGGGGTGGACGCCGGCACCTGGGGCCGGGGCTTCACCTCGCTGGTCGAGCGGCGGCAGCTGACGCCGGGTTTCGTCCTGCTGGCGATCGCGATCGCGATGTTCTGGGGCTCCCTTCACGCGCTCAGCCCGGGGCACGGGAAGACGATCGTGGCGGCCTACCTGCTGGGGTCGCGCGCCACCGCGCGGCACGCCGCGTTCCTGGGCGCCACCGTCACCGTCACGCACACCGCCGGCGTGCTCGCCCTGGGCGTCGCCACCCTCTACCTGTCCCGGTACATCGTCCCCGAGACGCTCTATCCATGGCTCTCGCTGGTGTCGGGCGTGATGGTGCTCTCACTGGGGGCGGCGATGCTGACCAGGCGGCTGGGCGCGGCGGCCGGGAGCCACGGCCACCACCATCATCACCATGACGGGCACAGCCACGGCCCTGGCGGTCACAGCCATCTGCCGCCGGGGTCGGACGGGGGGCCGATCACCGCCCGCGGGCTGCTGGCGCTGGGCGTCTCGGGCGGCATCCTGCCCTGCCCGTCGGCACTGGTCGTGATGCTGGGGTCGATCGCGCTCGGGCGGGTCGCCTTCGGGTTGCTGCTGGTTGTCGCGTTCAGCCTCGGGCTGGCGATCACGTTGACCGGCGTCGGCCTGCTGGTGATCCACGCCCGCCGGCTCGTGGAGCGCGTGGGGGCTACCGGGCGGCTGCTGGTCGTGCTGCCGGCTGTGAGCGCATTCCTGATCAGCGTGCTGGGCGGCGTGCTCACCGTCCGCGCGCTCGACTCCCTCCCCGGCGCCACTGGCATCTTCGGCCGGCTCGACGGCTCGCTGGCAGGATTCGGCGGCAATCACAGCATCGTGCTGGTGGCCGCCGTCGCGATGCTGCTTGGACTCCGTCACGCCACCGACCCTGACCACCTGGCCGCGATCGCCACCCTGGCCGTGGCCGGCGAGACCCGCGGCCGCACCGCCTGTGCACGGCTGGGTGCGGCCTGGGGAATGGGCCACGCCCTGACGCTGCTCCTGTTCGGCCTGCCGATCGTGCTGTTCCACGGCTACCTGCCCGACGGGGTGCAGCGGGCTGCCGAAGCGGTGGTCGGGGTGACGATCATCGGCCTGGCGCTTCGCCTGCTGTGGCGGGCGCAGCAGGGTGCCTTCCACGCGCACGACCACTCGCATGTGGTCGACGGCGAGCAGGTCGTCCACACCCACGGCCACACCACCCGGGCGGTGCACCGCCACCGGGTGGCCCGCAGCCCCTGGCAGGCCTTCGCCATCGGGCTGGTGCACGGCGCCGGGGGCTCCGCCGGGGTCGGCGTCCTGCTACTGGCCATCGATCACGGACCGGAGGGTCGCCGTCCTGGCACTCGCCCTGTTCGCCGGCCTGACGGCGATCTCGATGACGATCCTGTCGACCGGTCTGGGAGTCGTCACCACGGGTCGCTGGGCCCGGCAGGCGTTCGAGCGGATGGCACCGGCGATCGGTGTCGGCAGCCTGTTGTTCGGCTGCTGGTATGTGATGGGAGCGCTCGAACTGGCCGCCTATCCGTTCTGAGCGGTCGTGACATCCCCGGCCGCCGGCGTGGCAGAGTAGGGGCGATGGCGACGATGGCCGACCTCGACGCGCTGGCGCTGGCGATGCCCCAGACCACGAAGGAGGTGTCCGAGGACGGCCGGCCGTCCTACCACGTCCACGGCAAGCTGTACTGCTTTCACCGCGGCCGCCGGCCCGATGCCGTCGACGCCGCTGGGGAGCGGCTCGGAGACGTGCTCATGTTCCGGGTCGCCGACCTGGGGGTCAAGGAGCTGTTGCTGTCGGACGCCCGCGGCGTGTACTTCACCACCCCGCACTTCAACGGCTATCCGGCGGTGCTGATGCGGATCCCCGACCTGGGCCGGCTCGACCGCGAGGAGCTGCGTGACATGGTCGCCGAGGCCTGGCTGACCAGGGCGCAGAAGCGGGTCGCCAAGGCCTGGCTCGAGGAGCATCGGATCGGGGACGGCTGAGCCGCCTCAGCCGGCCGTGGTGGTCAGGCGCTCCGCGGCGGCCAGCCAGCGGGGGTTGACCTCGACTCCCCAGCCGGGCCGTGAGGGCGCGGCCAGCACCCCACCCGTCACGGCCAGGGGTGGATCGTAGAGGCCGTCCTGCCACGGGTAGTACTCGGGCCCCTCGATCGACAGCTCGACGTAGGAGCCCGGGTTGGGGATGGCGCACATGAGGTGCTGGGCGAAGTGGGTGACCAGGGACAGGTTGGCCGAGTGGGGTACGCACGGCAGGCCGGCCGCGGCCGCCATCCCCGCGACCTCGAGCGCGCGCGTGAAGCCGCCCACGTAGCAGACGTCCGGCTGCACGATGTCGACCGCCGGCAGGTCGACGATCCGCTGCCACTGCCACAGGAAGCAGTCCTGCTCGCCGCCCGCCACGTCGAGGTCGAGCGCGGCGCGCACCTCCGCGGTCTGCTCGATCTGCCAGTACGGGCAGGGTTCCTCGAAGTGCCGGTAGCCGTGCTCCTCGAGCAGGCGGCCGACCTCGATCGCCCTGGCCGGCGAGTAGCAGCTGTTGCCGTCGGCGAGCAGATCCACCTCGTCGCCCAGCGCGCGGCGGATCTCGGGGATCAGCGCCTCGGTGCGTCCCGGCCACTCGTCCCGGTCGTGGCCGACCTCGCGCCCCACCCGCACCTTGAAGGCGTCGAAGCCGTGCCTGCTGCGCAGGTCGGCCAGCCGGGCCGCCTCGTCGGCCGGGTCGATGTCGCGACGCATGCTGGAGGCGTAGACGCGCGTCGGTCGGCTCGTCCCGCCGGCCAGCTCGCATACCGGAAGGCCGGCCCGCCGGGCGCGCAGATCCCAGATCGCCGTGTCGACGCCGCCGAATGCGCGGCACAGGTACGAGCCGGGGAACTTGTGCTCGGCCTCCAGCACCGCCGTGCCCAGCCCGTCGAAGTCCTCCACGGCGGTGCCGGTCAGATGCGGAGCGACCTGCCGGTGCAGCACCTGCGCGGCGATGTCGGCGTTGTAGGGAGCGATCTGTCCCCATCCCTCGCCGCCGTCGTCGGTACGGACGCGCACGAACGCCACCCACTCGTTTGCCCAGGTGTCGATGGCGGAGATCCGCACCGGTCAGAGCACCACGACGTTTCGGATCGCGCTGCCACCGCTCATGGCGGCGATGGCGTCGTTGATCCTGTCCAGCGGATAGGTGGCGGTGACCAGCTCGTCCAGCCGGAGCGCGCCCGCCGAGTAGAGGGCGGCGATCCGCGGCACCGACTCGTGCGGCCGCGACGACCCCAGCTTGCTGCCCAGGATCCGCTTCCCGTCATGTGCGAGCGCCCCCGGATCGAAGCTCGCAAGGTGTCCGCCGGGAGGCATGCCGACGACCACCAGCGACCCGCCGCGGCGAGCGCAGGCGAGCCCTTGCTCCACCGCCGATGAGCTGCCGGCCGTCGAGATCACCACATCCGCGCCGCCGCCGGTCAGCGCCAGCACCTCCGCCACCGGATCGCTCTCGGTGGCGTCGATGGTGTGTGTGGCGCCGAAGCTGCGGGCGGCGGCCAGCTTGCCGGCCGAGACGTCGATCGCCACCACCGGATCCGCGCCCGCGATCACGGCGCCCTGAAGCACGTTCAGCCCCACCCCGCCGGCGCCGATCACGGCCACCGAGGAGCCCGCCGCCACCCGGGCGGTGTTCTCCACCGCTCCCAGCCCGGTCATCACCGCGCAGGCGATCAGGCACGCGCTGGCCGGGACGATCCCGTCGGGCAGCGGCACCGCCTGCGACGCGTGCACCGTCACCTGCTCGGCAAACGCGCCGCAGCGCAAGCCCTGCGCGATGGCATCGCCGGCGAGCGAGGTGATCGGCGAGTCCCGGTCGAGCCGGAAGCTGCCCGCGCACAGCGCCGGCTCGCCGGCACGGCAGGGGGCGCAGCTGCCGCAGTACCTGGCGAGGCCGACCACCACTCGCTGGCCGGCGGCCGGCGAGCTCACACCGGCGCCCACCTCCTCGACGATGCCGCAAGCCTCATGGCCGTACACCGCCGGCAGTGCTCCACCCCACGCGCCGGCGGCATAGGCGACGTCGCTGTGGCAGATCGCGAACGCCTCGAGCCGGATCCGCACCTCGCCCTCCGCCGGGTGGTCGAGCAGCACCGGGGTGACCTCCAGCGGCGCGCCGAAGGCGGCGCAGACAGCAGCCCGGATCTCGACCGCGCCGGAATCGCTCACGCGAACGTCATCCCGTTCTGCGCGCCGCAGTCGGAGCATCTGACCATTGCCTGTCGATCATCCCATGGCGGCGGGGCGTGGGGCGGTCGAGCCGTGCCCCGTTGACGCGAAGGGACGTGGTCGCGCTTAGCCGGCATGCTCCGGGTGCCGGATCCGGTAGCGGGACTCGCGGCGGCCGATCGCCTCGTATGCCACCACCAGCGAGCAGACGGCAGCCACGAGGCTGAGCGCAGCGAGGGCCGGGATCACAAGCGCGGCCGGGATGAGAGCGATCAGGACAATCGCTCCCAGGGTGCGCCGGCGAAACACCCGGCCGGTGGTCCGGACCAGGAACGCCACATGCGCGAGCAGGTAGAGCGCCGCGCCGCCACAGAGCGCCACGCCGGGCACGGTGTGGAGCGCGTCGCCGACGTGGTGGAGGGTCGTCTCGAGGCCGAAGGCGAACAGGGCGATGCCGGCGACCATCGGCAGGTGGAGGTAGCTGTACGCGTCTCTCGCGAGCTGTGCCTGCTCGACGCCGCTGGCTTGAGTCAGTCGCCGGCGGGCGAAGATCGCCGCCACGTCGAAGTAGAGCCACCAGAGGGCCGAGACGACCACGATCCCGAGCGCCGCGGCCGAGATCACGCCGGCTCCGAGGTCGAAGCCGGCCCCGACGCCGATCGCGATGATCGACTCGCCGAGGGCGATCAGGACGATCAGCCCGTGCCGCTCGGCGAAGTGCTCGGGCGCGATCCGCCATCCGCGCAGCGCGACCACCGCCGGGCCCACGTAGTCGATCGCAAGCGCCAGCATCCAGATCGCGATCCGCGCGTCGCCCCCGACGAAGGCGGCCACCACGAGCAGCACGGCGCCGAGCAGTTCGGTCGGCACTACCCGCAGGAGAGCCGCCAGCAGGTCGGGGTCGCTGCGAGCAACGTTGGCGTAGAGGACGAGGTGGAGCACGCGGACGACGAGGAACGCGAACCCGAACAAGGCCGCGTCGTCTCCGAACGCGCCGGGCACCGCCAGGGCGACGCCGAGCATCGTCCCCATGGCGGCGAGCATGACCAGCCGGACGCCGCCCTCATCGACGTTCAGCGTGCTGGTCAGCCAGGCATAGCCGGTCCACGCCCACCAGATAGCCGCCAGCACGAGCGTCCCCCGAAGCACTCCGCCCCACGTCGGGTCATGGGTGAGCAGGCTCGTGACCTGCGTGATCGCGAACACGAAGACCAGGTCGAAGAACAGCTCGAGCGGGGTGACCTGATGCTCATCCCCATGCTCGATCTCACGCTCCGTGGCAGACATCCGCCAAACTTAGCCAGGCGCACGCACGTGGGTCGCGGAGGGCCCGTGGGCGGACAGAGCGCCTCCGATTCGCAGGCGGCAACTAGAGTGAGAGCGGGCCGGGAGGTCGATTTCCAGGCTTCCCGTTTGTCATAGCTCTCGACAGGACAGACCGGGTCTCTGCGACCCGCGACGCGAGGAGTGACCATGGCAGCCTCTTCCACCCAGGGAATCAAGACCGTGCTGCATCCGGTGTCCGACCTGGCGGCGGCAAAAGACGGTGTACACCGCCCTGCTGGGCTTCCCGCCGCAGCACGACAGCTCCTACTACGTCGGCTTCGAAGCCGAGGGTCAGCACATCGGGCTGGTGCCCGGCGGTGGGCCACAGGGCATGACCTCGCCGGTGGCCTACCGGCAGGTGGCGGACATCGAGGCGAAGCTGGCCGAGATGACCGCTGCCGGCGCGGCCGTGCAGGAGTCGGCGCACGACGTCGGCGGCGGCCGCCTGGTGGCCACTGTCACCGACCTCGACGGCAACGTCCTGGGACTGCTCCAGGATCCGTGAGAGCACCTCGCTGCCGAGCTCGGCGCCGAGCATGATCTGAGCCCGCGGATGCACGCGAGGCGCCGTCCTGGCATTCTCCGTTCCAGGATCATGTCGATGATCAAGCGTCTCAAGCAGCGTGTCTACCGCATGCTCCACCCCTCGCATCCCGGGCCCCGGAGGCAGAGTCTGCTCAATCGGCTGCCACGCGGCGCTGTGTGTGCCGAGATCGGGGTGTGGAAAGGCGATTTCTCGTCCAAGCTGCTCGAGGTCGCCCGACCGCGCCACCTGCACCTCGTCGACCCCTGGATCGCCTATGAGTCGGAGGAATACGAGAGCAGCCGCTACGGCGGTCAGTTGCAGAGCGGGCAGGCGGACATGGACGCGATCTACGAAAGCGTGCTGAAACGGTTCGCACGCCAGCGCGCCAAGGGAATCGTCACCGTTCACCGGCTACCCTCGGTCGAGGCGGCGGCGGGGCTCCCCGACGGCGAGCTCGATTTCGTCTACATCGACGGCAATCACACCTACGAGTTCGTCAAGGCGGATCTGGAGTGCTACGCCCCAAAGCTGAGGCCCGGTGGGTACCTCGCGGGCGACGATTATGGCGTCCGCGGCTGGTGGGAGGACGGCGTCACCCGAGCCGTCGACGAGTTCGTCGCATCAGGTGGTGCCACCGTGGTATCGCTCGACGACAACCAGTTCCTGCTTCAGATGCCTCGCGAGTGACTGCGGGCGGCCAGGTCGCGGCATCACAGTCACCCGCGCGCCCCGACCACACTCGTGAGCTCGGCTATGTGCCGTGGGCCGATGCCGCAGCATCCGCC
>DATLLX010000114.1:0-12473 GCA_035537595.1 Gaiellales bacterium
GTTGTACACCGTCTCGCCCGACGGCAGGGTGACCTCGTGATCGAGGATTCCGAAGTCGTTTCGCGCCGCAAAGGCGACCGTGAGCCTGCCGCCCGGCGACTCCACGAACCACCGGCCGTCGAGATGTTCCACGGAGCTGCCGAGGCCCGACGCCCACTCCGGCAGATTGGTCGGATCCGAGGCGTACTCGTACACGTCGTCGGCAGACCGGGCGATCGACTGGCTGATGTGCCTCGACTCCGACACGACCCGGGCATCGTACCGGCTCTCCGGCCGGCCGACCCGACCCGGGGCCGGTGCAGCGATACTGCCGGGATGGCATATCCGCCTCCCGCACGCCACCTCCTGCGGGCCCGCGATCTCGCCGACGCCCGCTACTTCGAGCCGCTCGGCGTCGATGACATGGCACGTGCGGCCGGGCTGTCGCGCGCCCACTTCAGCCGCCAGTTCCGGCGCACCTTCGGCGAGTCGCCCTACGCCTACCTGCTGACGCGGCGGCTGGAGCGGGCGGCGGCCCTGCTGCGGACGACCGACCGGTCGGTGGCCGAGATCTGCATGGCGGTCGGCCTGGTCAGCGTCGGGTCGTTCACGACCAGCTTCACACGCACCTTCGGGATGTCGCCCACCGCCTACCGGGCCGGGCACCCGCCGGCGTCGAACGCCGCGCGCATCCCCATGTGCGTGCTGCAGGTCTACGGCCGCCCCCAACGCCGCACGTTTCGAGAAGACAGCGGCAAGCGACCCGCCTAGCATCAGCCTCGTTCCACCAACGACGACGAGGAGAGCGACCATGATCAAGATCTCGACCACCCAACTGTGGGTGCACGACCAGGACGAGGCCCTCAGGTTCTACACCGAGAAGGTCGGCTGGGAGGTGCGCTCCGACGTGACGGTGCCGGAGATGGGCAACTTCCGCTGGCTGACGGTGGGCCCGGCCGGCCAGCCGGACATCGCGGTGGTGCTGATGGCCATCCCCGGCCAGCCCGTGATGGACAGCGAGACCGCCGGCCAGGTGCGCGAGCTGATGGGGAAGGGCTTCGCCGGCACCATCTTCCTCACCACCGACGACGTGCACGCCTCGTTCCGCGAGCTGAAGGGCCGCGGGGTGGAGTTCGTGGACGAGCCGTTCGAGCAGCCCTACGGCATCGACTCGTCGTTCCGCGACCCCTCGGGCAACAACCTGCGGCTGACGCAGGTGCGTGAGATCGCATCGGTGTAGCGATAGCGACCGGGCGGCGGCCCCTCCGCCGTCGCCCGGTCAGGATCGGCGTGCCGGGGACGTGCCCGGCGGGCACACGATGCCGGCCGCGGCGATCCTGAACCCTGGGGTTATTTCCGGTGAGGCAGCTGGGGCAGCTTCACGGTGGCCTCGAGGATCAGCGTCACCGCGAACAGCGCCAGACCGACCCCGGTTCCCAGGAGGACCGCGGTGCTCTGATCCAGATTGCCGGCCACCAGCGTGATCCCGAGCCCGACGGCGATGCACGCCACAAGCGTCAGCGCCCGAACGAGCAGCATCTTCTTCATCCGGCCGATATCGGCAGCGGCCGGCGGCGACCTTAGTCCGGTGTCGGGAGGGCGGCGTAGGCTGCCCCGATGCCGGCGCCCCCGCCCGACCACCACGCCACCACCTGGGAGCTGCTGCGGGATCGAACGGTGGCCGCCCTGTTCGCCGTCGAGCTGCTGACGGGGCTTGGACTCGGGGCGACGGTCACAGCGCTGGGCTGGCAGGCCTACCAGCGTTCCCACGATCCGCTGGTGCTCGGCCTGTTGGGGCTTGCCGAGTTCGTACCGGCGGCGCTGCTGGCGCTGCCGGCCGGGCACATGGCCGACCGCTTCGACCGGCGATTGATCGGCTGCGCAGGGCTCGCCGCCACGGTGGTCGTGGCCCTGGTGCTGGCCGCCGACGCTGCCAGCGGCGACACCGCCGTCTGGCCGCTGTATCTGCTGGCGTTCGCCGGCGGCTCGGCGAACGCGTTCGTCGGCCCGGCGGTGAACCCGCTGCTGGTGGCGGCGGTGCCGGCCGCGTCGCTCTCCCGGGCGATCGCGATGACGTTCTCCGCCGGCCAGGGCGCGATGATCGCCGGGCCCGCCCTGGGCGGGATCCTGCAGAGCGCGGGCGCGCCGCTGCCCTACCTGCTGGCCGCCGCGTCCGCCGCGCTGGCGGCCGGGATGCTGCTGGGGGTGCCGGCGGCGGTGGGGTCGGCCCACGTCGGCGATGAGGATGCCACGTTCTCCGACGCATTGGCCGGCGTGCGCTTCATCTTCTCGGTGCCGGCACTCCTGGGAGCCATCTCGATGGACCTGATGGCGGTGCTGTTCGGCGGGGTGACGGCGCTGCTGCCGATCTTCGCCAGCGACATCCTGCATGTCGGCGCCGCCGGAAATGGGCTGCTGCGCGCCGCCCCGGCCGTCGGCGCGGTGCTGGTGGGGCTGCTGCTCTCGGTGCGGCCGCTGCGCAGGCGGGCGGGCCCCACACTGTTCGTGGTCGTCGCCATCTACGGGGCGTGCACGGTGGTGTTCGGCCTGTCCACCAGCTTCGCGCTGTCGCTGGTCGCCCTGGCCGGGCTGGCCGCCGCCGACATGGTCAGCATGCTGCTTCGGGCCACGCTGGGGCCGTTGCTCACGCCTCCCGCACTGCGAGGCAGGGTGGGGGCGGTCGAGCGTGTGTTCATCGGCGCGTCGAACGAGCTGGGTGCGTTCGAATCTGGAGTGGCGGCAGCTCTGATCGGAGCGGTTCCCGCCGTGGTCATCGGCGGCGCGGCGTCGATCGTCGTCGCGGCGCTGTGGGCGTGGCGATTCCCATCGCTGCGCCGCATCGACCGGTTCGAGGAGGTCGAGGCCGGACGGCCCTGACTACGCGGAGGAGCCGCTCACGCGGCCCCGCAGCTCCATCTCCTCGATGGCGACGATCAGCTCTTCGCGGCTCATCAGGATCGTGCGGCTGGTCGGCACGCCGCAGGCGTTGGCGCGCTCGAACAGCGGCTGGCGAGGCAGCTTCTCGAGCTCGGCGCGCAGCTCGCGGCGGAGATGATCGGAGAGCGACTCCGACGTGCTGCCGACGCCCCCCGCGGGAGCCGGCTCCTGCTCCCGGGGCGCGCTCGCCTCGACCGGGGCGACTTCCGGCTCCGGGACGGCTTCCAGCGGCGGCGGTGCGGCCGCCTCCGCCTGCTCGGGCGTGTCCTCGTCAGCCGGCTCGGGCTGATCCACGGGCTCGGCAGGCCGCACCGACGTCGGAGCGGCGGGCGGCGGTGCTGCCACGGAGAACTCGGTCGGGTCGGAAGCCGGCTCGCGCTCGGCCGGATCGTCCCACTCCGCATCGGCCGGCCACTCCGGCGCGAGGCTGGCGTCGCGCTGGCGGCCGAGCAGATAGAGGACGAACAGCCCGGCGCCGAACAGGCACGCGGTGAGAAGGAAGAACCTGCGCATTTGCACCCATTACGGTAGCCGATCGGAGGCGGGTGCGAAACCCCTCGGACGAAGAAAACTCCACCCGCCGTGTTTGTCGGCGGCGGCGGCCGGGCACGCCGCCTCTCATGCTTCTCAACCTGACACTGATGACCGGCCCGCTCTCGCCGCCCGATCCCGAGACGCCGCCGCCGGCGCCGCCGGCACCGCACCCCAGCCCGACCGACCCGCCTCCCGGCGACCCGGTGCCACAGCCGCTCCCCGAGCCCGACCCGCCGGCACCGACCATCTAGCTTCGTCACGGGGTTCCGCGGGTCTTGGCTGAGGTCGGTTCGTGATATGAGGTACCGATGTCCTGCGACCAGGGAAGGACACCCTGCGGCCGCGGTGTACTGGGCAGGATGCACCTTCGACTCGCCCAGGCGGGCGCCGCGCTGGCCGCGGGGGCCCTGCTCACGCTGTCCGGCCCCGCGGCTGCCGGCACCGACGGCTGGACGCGGGGCGGTCCATGGGGCGGCGAGATCTCGGCGCTGGCGGCCGACCCGGCCGCGGCCGGGGTGGTCTATGCCGGAGCCGGCCGGGCGCTGTTCCGCTCCCCGGACGGCGGCGCCAGCTGGGAGCGAACGGCGACATTCTCCGATGTTCCGCTGACGGTCGCCGTGGATCGCGACCACGTGATCTACGCGGGTGTCTCCTACGCCGGCATCCGCCGTTCGGTTGACGGCGGGGCAAACTGGCAGCCGGTCGGCACCGGCCTGCCGACCAGCTTCCGCTACGCCATCGGGCCGTCAGCCGACGGCCGGGTGCTGTACGCGGGGACGATCGAGCACGGTGTCTGGCGGATCGGCGCCGACGGCGGCAGCTGGACGCCCGCAAACGGGGGCGCGGCCGGCGCATCGATCGCCCAGCTGTCCGTCGACCCGCGGTCGTCCGACCGGCTCGCTGCCCGCACGGTGGACGGTCAGGTGCTCCGGTCGGCCGACGGTGGCGCCACCTGGTCGCCGGTGCAGAGCGGCGCGACCGACCTGCTGCGGCCTGCTGACGATCCGGGCAGCCTGCTGGCCGCCCGCGAGGGCAGCCTGGCCGTCAGCGATGACGGCGGCGAGACCTGGTCCGAGCAGAGCCCGGTCGGCACCTGGCTGGCCGAGGGGCCGTCGGGCACGATCCATGCCTTGGACGGCGCCGGCACCATCAGGGTCAGCATCGACGGCGGGCGATCGTGGACGATCTCGGGGGCGACCGGGCTGACGCCGCTCGACGGCAGCCCGCAGGCGTTCGCCGCCGCGCCCGCGCTACTGGTCGGCACCGAGGTCGATCTCTTCCGAAGCGCCGACGAGGGAACGTCCTTCGCCCCCGGAGACACCGGCATCGACCTGCGGTTCGTGAACGCGGTCGCCGTGCATCCGCGGGCGCCGGCGCGCATGCTTGCGGCCACCAGCGCGGCCTACCGAACCACCGACGGCGGAGCCACCTGGACGCGCGCCGCCGAGACCTCGACCGGCGGCACCCTGGGCGCGGTCGCCTACGAGCCCGACAACCCCCGCGACGCCTATGCGGCGGCCGACGAGACGGCCTACCGGTCGAGCGACGGCGGCCGGTCGTGGGCCCAGCTTCCCTCGGCGCCGCCGACCTCGCCGACCTCGCTCGCCGTCGATCCGGCCCAGCCCTCCGTGGTGATCGAGACGGGAACCGGAGACGGCGTGTTCACCGAGGGCGGCACGTGGCGAAGCGATGACGAGGGCCAGACCTGGATCCAGATCGGCACCGGCGACACGGCGGCCGCGGCGATCGACACCGACGCCCTGCACACCGTGTACACGCTGGTCGGCGGCGAGCTGCGGCGGCTGGGGGATGGCCACGACAGCTGGGCGGCCGCGAGTGCCGGGCTCGCCGGCCCGGTCGCCGCCTTCGCGCTCGACCCGTCGACCACCGGCCGCCTGTACGCCGTCGCCGGCGGCCGCCTGCATGTCTCGGCCGACGGCGGAGACAACTGGCAGCCCCTGCCCGAGCCGCCGTTCGCCCCCATCGAGGTGACCGCCGATCCGGGCACCGGAGACCCCGTAATTGCCGCCGGCATCCGCCGCGTCTCCCGGCTGACCGGCGGCGAATGGGTCGACCTGGGAGCGGGCCTTCCGCGGGCGGGTGGTCTGCGCAGCGTCAGCGTCGGGGCGGACGGCAGCGTGCACCTGGCCACCGTCCGCGGCGTGTACGACCGCTCGTTCGGCCCGCCCCGGCCGCAGGTGACGACTCCCGCCCAGCCGGGGTTCGCCGTTGGCGCCGGCGCACAGGTCACGGTGCCGGTGGTGGCGGAGTGGACGCTGGACGGCGCCCAGTCCTGCGCGACCACCGTCGAGCAGTGGGTGGACGGCGCGCCCGGAGGGCCGCTGGCGGTGGCGCCGGGCGCCTCCTCGCTGCGCCTGGATCTGGCCCGCGACGGCTCGAGCCACCAGCTGCGTGTGCGCGGTGCCGGCTGCGACGGGGTGACCGGCGCCTGGGGCTGGGGCAGCCCGTTCACCCTGGCCGCGGTGCAGGAGTCGGCGGCGGCACTCGACTACCGCGGCGACTGGACTCGCGATCCCGACGCCAATGCCGACGGCGGCGCGACCCGGTTCGCGGTCGCCGCCGGAGCACGGGCCACGCTGTCGTTCACCGGCAGGGCGGTGGCCTGGGAGGCGCCGCGCCGGCCCGGCTCGGGGTCGGCCAGGGTGGCGATCGACGGCCAGTACGTGGCCACCGTCGACCTGCAGGCCGGCGCCGTCCAGCCACAGCGGCTGATGTTCGCGCGCTCGTGGGCGACGACCGGCTCACACAGGATCTCGGTCACGGTCGAGGGCACCGCGGGGCACCCACGGGTCGACCTGGATGCCTTCCTGATCCTCCGCTGACCGGCTTGCAAACGGGCATTGAGGCCGATCCGGGGGCTGTACACTGACCGTGTGGCCTGGCTGCCCAACGTCCTGAC
Organism: Gaiellales bacterium; assembly: GCA_035537595.1. Lineage (GTDB taxonomy): Bacteria > Actinomycetota > Thermoleophilia > Gaiellales > JAICJC01 > DATLLX01. Next base: position 6,371 of record DATLLX010000114.1, read on the forward strand.
GGCCGCCCGCCTGGCGGCTGTTGCCCCGTTCGCCGTGCTTTTGGCGCGGGCCGACGACGCGGTCAGCGTGGGCGCGGCGGCGCTGTTCGCGGCGGCGGCGTTCACCGATTTCCTGGACGGCTACCTGGCCCGACGACTGGGCTCGAACTCCCGGTTCGGGAGGATCGCCGACCCGCTGGCCGACCGGCTCCTGATCGACGTGGCGCTGGTACTGCTGGTCTGGCATCAGCGGCTGGAGTGGTGGCTGGCGGTGCCGGTGCTGATGCGAGATGTGCTGCTGGCGGCCCTGTTCCGGGCCCGCCACATCGAGGGCGACGTGCAGGTCAATCTGGCCGGCAAGACCGCCACGGCGATGATCATGCTCGCCATGACCCTGCTCATGCTCACCGCGGAGCCCTGGCCCAAGGCGCTGTATGTGGTCGGAGTGGGTATCTCGGTCTCAGCAGCCATTCTCTACTACCGCTCTCCCGAAGGAGGCCCCGCATCAAAGCCGTCCTGATGGCAGGCGGCGAGGGCACGCGCCTTCGCCCGCTGACCTCGAACCAGCCCAAGCCGATGGTGCCGATCGCCGGGAAGCCGTGCATGCAGCACATCATCGAGTTGCTGCGCCGGCACGAGATCGTCGACATCATCATCACAGTCGCCTACCTGCCGCAGGTGATCCGCGGGTACTTCGGGGACGGCGACGAGCTGGGCGTGAACCTCCAGTACTCGGTCGAGGAGACTCCGCTGGGCACCGCCGGCAGCGTCAAGAACGCCGAGACGCTGCTCACCGAGCCGTTCATCGTGATCTCCGGCGACGCGCTGTGCGACTTCGACCTGCACGAGCTGATCAGGGTCCACCAGGAGCAGGGCGCGGCGGCCACGCTGGCGCTGAAGTCGGTCGAGAATCCGCTCGAGTTCGGCGTCGTGATCACCGACGAGGAGGGCCGGATCGAACGGTTCCTCGAGAAGCCGTCCTGGGGCCAGGTGTTCTCCGACACCATCAACACCGGTGTCTACGTGCTGGAACCGGAGGTGCTGCGGGCGATCCCGCCCGCCGAGCCCTACGACTTCTCGAAGCAGCTGTTCCCCGACCTGCTGGCCCGGGGCAAACCGCTGTTCGGGTACGCCATGGAGGGCTACTGGCAGGACATCGGCAACCTCGACCAGTACCGGCAGGCCAATGAGGACGCGCTGGACGGCCGGGTGGCCCTCGAGCTGCCCGGAATCCGGCTGCGCGAGAACGTCTACCTCGGCGACGGTGTGCAGCTGCTCGACCTGTCGCAGGTCGAGGGGCCGGCCTACATCGGCAACTTCTGCAAGATCGAGGACGGCGTGCGGATCGGCGCGTACTCGGTGCTGGGATCGAACACCGTCGTCAAGGAAGGCGCAACGATCAGCCGCAGCGTGCTCGATGCCGGCAGCTATATCGGCCGCAGCGCCCGCGTCGAGGGCGCCATCCTGGGCAAGCGGGTCGACGTCCGCAGCCACGCGGTGATCAACGAGCAGGTGGCGGTCGGCGACGAGTGCACGATCGGCGCCGAGGCAGTGGTGGCGCCGGGCGTGAAGGTCTACCCGTTCAAGACGGTGGAGGCCGGCGCGGTGCTCCAGACCAACCTGATCTGGGAGTCGCGGGGCCTCAGCACCCTGTTCGGCCGCGACGGCGTGAACGCGCTGGTCAACGTCGACATGACCCCCGACGTGGCGGCCCGGGTGGGCATGGCCTACGGCACGACCCTGCCCCGCGGGTCGCGGGTGGTGGTCAGCCGCGACGCCCACTCGGCCTCGCGGATGATCAAGCGGGCGATGATTTCGGGGCTGGTGGCCACGGGCGTCGACGTGTCAGACCTGCGGGTGGCGATGCCGGCCGTGGCCCGCCACCAGCTGAAGATCGACGAGCGGGCGGGCGGCCTGCACATCCGGATGGCCCCCGACGACCCCGAGGTGGTGCAGGTGCGGTTCTTCCAGTCGCCGGGCATCGTCGCGTCGGAGAGCGTGCTGAAGGCGCTCGAGCGGACGTTCTCGCGCCAGGACTACCGGCGGGTGACCACGGCCGAGATCGGCGGCGTCAGCTATCCCTCACGGGCCGCCGAGAGCTACGTCGCCGACCTGCTGGACAAGATCGACGCCGAAGCGATCCGCGATCGCGGCTTCCGGCTCGTCCTCAACTACGGCAACTCCGCCGCCTCGCTGATCGTGCCCACGCTGATCGCCGAGCTGGGGGTGGAGCTGGTCGGCCTGGACGCCTTCCGCGACACCGGCGCCGGCAGGCTCAGCTCCGATCCGGCGGCCGCCCTGGAGGCCACCCGGCGGCTGGTCGAGGCCGTGGGGGCTGACCTGGGCGTGATGATGGACGTCGCCGCGGAGCGGATCTGGCTGGTCGACGAGCAGGCCCGGGCGATCGAGCCCGAGGCGACGCTGCTGCTGCTTCTGCGCGAGATCTCGGCCCAGTCCGAGCAGGGGATGCTGCTGGTGCCGATCACCGAGACCAGCCACGTGGACGAGATCGTGAACGGCGCCGGCGGCCGGGTGGGGAGGACCAAGGCCTCGCTGTCGGAGCTGCTGGCCGCGGCCGCGAAGGACGACGTGCTGTTCGCCGGGGCGTCGCGCGGCGGCTACGTGTTCCCCGACTTCCTCCCGGCCTACGACGCCGTGATGTCGACCTGCAAGGTGCTGGAGCTGATCGCCCGCTCCGGCCGCTCGCTGTCGGAGCTGGCCGCCGGGCTGCCGGCGAGCACGCTCACGCACCAGGTCGTCCACTGCCCGTGGAACCGCAAGGGCGCAGTGATGAGGATGCTGATCGAGGCGCTCAAGGACATGCCCACCGATCACACGGACGGCATCCGCGTGGAGGACGACGGGGGCTGGGTGCAGGCCCTTCCCGACCCGGACGACCCCGTTTTCCACCTCTACGCCGAAGGCCGCACCGTGGAGGAGTCGGAGGCGCTCGAGGCGAAGTACCGGCTCATGCTCGAGGACATCGTGGCCCACGCCGACGCCGAGCCACAAACCCTCAACTAGAGCTTGAGGAATCGGCCCGTCAGGGCTACACTGGACCACAACTTCGGCTGATTGGACAAGACGCATGGACGTGCTACCTGACTTTGCAAGCCTGTCGGACGACGAGCTTCGTAAGCTGATCGACGAGCATGTGCGTGAGGAGGAGGAGATCTCCTACCGCAGGCGGCTGCTGCACGGCCGGATCGACATCCTCCGGGCGGAGCTGGTCGACCGGATCAAGCGGCGCCACGGCGGCGACGAGTCCCAGCTTGCGGTCGACATCGACCGCCTGACCGAGATCCTGGCCCACAAGGGGCCGCCCCCTGGGCTCAGGGACGAGTCCGAGAGCGAGTAGGCGACACGTGTACTGTCCCGAGTGCGGGCATCACAACCCCGAGGCCGCGCGGTTCTGCGGCCGGTGTGGCGCCAGCCTGATCGAGGGTGTGATCGAGGGCGGTGACGGCGAGAAGACGATGACGTTCGCGCCGCCGGCCGAGGCGGGCGCCGACACCGGCGTGATGGAGGCCGTGGCCGAGGGCCCGACGCTGGTGATCCGGCTGGGCGGAGGCCGAAGCGGTGAGCACTTCTCGGTGGGCAGCGAGCGAACGAGCATCGGCCGCGCCCCCGACAGCGACGTCTTCCTCGACGACGTCACCGTCTCCCGCGAGCACGCGCTCCTGGAACGGCAGGCAGACGGCACCCACGTGCGCGACCTCGACAGCCTGAACGGCACCTATGTCAACCGCCAGCGCGTGGACGAGGCCCGGCTCGCCGACGGTGACGAGCTGCAGATCGGCAAGTACCGGCTGACCTACATCGACCGTTGACATGGCAGCAGACCCCGCCCGCACAGCCTCGCCGCGCCAGACCCTGACCATCGGCCAGGTCTGCAAGCTGCTGGCCGAGGAGTTCGACGACATCTCGATCTCCAAGATCCGGTTCCTCGAGGATCAGCGTCTGATCTCGCCCCAGCGGACGACCGGGGGCTACCGGCTTTACTCGCAGGACGACGTCGAGCGGCTGCGCACGATCCTGCGCATGCAGCGCGACGAGTTCCTGCCCCTGGCGATCATCCGCGACGTGCTCAACCAGGGCATTCCGCGCCAGACCAGGCGCCGCCGGCCGCGGCTGGTGGGCGGCCAGGAGACGCGGATGACGATGGACGAGCTGGTGGCCGAGACCGACGCCGACCCCAAGTTCGTGCGTGAGCTGGAGGAGTACCAGCTGCTGCACCGCGGCGGCGAGCGCGGCTACACCCGGGCCGACGCCGAGATCGTGCAGCTGTGCCAGCGGCTGGCCCGCTACGGCGTGGCCGCCCGCCATCTGAAGGCGTTCCGCTCTGCCGTCGGCCGGGAGGCCGGCCTACTGGAGCAGATCCTGGCGCCGGCGCTCCGCTCGTCGAACCCCGACCGCCGCGAGGCCGGCCTCGAGGAGCTCGACGTGCTGGCCGAGCTGACCAGCGAGCTGACCCACATCCTGCTCGTGCGCGACCTGCGCGAGCTCGCCCGCTAGTCACGAACCCGCGCCGGAAGCGTCAAATCCGCCGTATTCGAACCGGGTACCGAACCGGGTTCCCACGGCCGCCGATCGCCCAACCATGCGGCACGGCCGCCATCGAACCGGGTATCGAACCCGGTTGGGTACCGGGTTCGATACCCGGTTCAGCCCTCGGTTACGGGGAGTCGTATTCGATCAGCGAGTGGACGTTGTGGCCGGCGAGCTTCTCGCGGCCGTTCAGGAACGTCAGCTCGACCACGAACAGCAGCCCGACCACCTCGCCGCCCAGCCGCTCGACCAGGTCGACCTTGGCCTTGGCGGTGCCGCCGGTGGCGAGCAGGTCGTCATGAATCAGGACGCGGGCGCCCTTGCGGAGGGCGTCGACGTGCATCTCGAGCGAGTCGACGCCGTACTCCAGGGCATACTGGGCATCGACCGTCTCGAACGGCAGCTTGCCCGGCTTCCGCGCCGCCACGAAGCCGCAGCCGAGCCGGTAGGCGAGGGCGGCGCCGAGGATGAACCCCCGGGCCTCGGCGCCGACGACGTAGTCGGCGCGGAGCGGCTGCGCCCACTCCGCCAGCTGGTCGACCGCGGCCCGCAGGGCGTCGGCGTCCGCCAGAAGGGGCATCATGTCCTTGAACACGATGCCCGGCTTCGGAAAGTCGGGGATGTCGCGAATCTTCTCGCGCAGGTCGACGTCAGCCACGGCGAGCGATCTTAGCGGGAATGCCGAGCCCTCATCTCAGGCGCTTGACCGGTCGATAACAGGGGTGAGTATGTACGACGTGCTACGAGCAAGCTACCGGTTCCACTGCCCGGCGAGCTCGACGGGGGAGACCCGATCGGTGCCGCTGTCGAGCTTCCGGTCGATCGAGCGGCTGCTGGGAGCCGCGCATCCCGCCGTCTACCGGGTCACCTACCGCTGCTCCTGCGGCTCCGACCACGTCGGGCTGGTGTCCCACGACGACCTCGACTACCGGCCGATCGGCGGCAGCACGGAGCTCGAGTTCCGGAACCTGCTCACCGGCAGGCTGGAGCCGGTGCGAGACGAGCTGCTCGACCTGGCCCGGATCCAGGTGCAGCGCGGCAACTGGCCATGGCGGCTGTACTGCTGCACGGAGGCGACGCTGAAGCCGGTGTTCCCGTCGTGCCTGATCCGCGTCGTTCCCTCGCAGGCCGACCTGGTCGGCGTCGCCATGAGCTGCCCGTCCTGCGGCGAGACGTCGCTGAACGTGGTCACCCAGCAGCATCTGGACGTCCCCTTCTACCACGACGACGTGGTGCGGGTGATAGAGCGGCCGTTCGGCGACGGCCGCGACCTGACGGCCGAGCGCTTCCACTCCGAGCTGTGGTCGGCGGGCTTCGACCGCGAGCGCGACAGCCTCTAGCGGGCGATCCGAAGCGGCGGCGCCACCAGCTCCGCCGCCGTCACCGACTGATCGCGACCCTGGCGCTTGGCGTCGTACAGGGCCCTGTCGGCCAGCTCGAACAGCTCCTTGGTGTCGCGGGCGTCCACCGGGAAGGTGGCGATGCCGGCGCTGGCGCTGACGCCGGGTGAGAAATCGTGGCGCGATTCCGGCGCCGGCGTGAGGTCGGCGATCGCGGCCCGCAGCCGCTCGGCGAC
>DATLLX010000115.1:0-3166 GCA_035537595.1 Gaiellales bacterium
GTCCGCGCTGCTGCTGGCCCAGGCGTTCGAGGACGCCGGCCAGCCCGCCGGCTGGCTGAACGTGATCGTCGGCAAGTCGCGCGACATCGGCGACGTACTGACCGGGGACGAGCGCGTCCGGATGATCACCTTCACCGGCTCGTCCGAGGTCGGCTGGGGCATCCGCCAGCGGGCCAACAAGAAGAAGGTGTCGCTCGAGCTGGGCAACTCGACGCCGGTGATCGTGCTGGCCGACGCCGACCTTGATCGGGCGGCGGGGGCGATCGCGCTCAACGGCTACGCGTTCGCGGGGCAGAGCTGCATCTCGGTGCAGCGGGTGTACGTCGAGGATTCCGTCCACGACGCGCTGATGGAGCGGCTGGTGCCCAAGGTGGAGGCGCTGAAGGTCGGCGATCCGCTGGATCCCGACACCCAGGTCGGGCCGGTGATCGACGCCGAGAACCGCGACCGGATCAAGGCCTGGATCGACGAGGCCGTCAGCCAGGGCGCCAAGCTCGCGGCCGGCGGTGAGCTCGACGATGGCGGCCTGCTCCGCCCCACGCTGCTGGACGAGGTGAGCCTGGACATGAAGGTCTCGTGCAACGAGGTGTTCGGGCCGGTCGTCACCGTCGCGCGCGTGTCGGGCCTCGATCAGGCGATCGAGATGGCCAACGGCACGATCTACGGCCTGCAGGCTGGGGTCTTCACCACCAACCTGCCGGCGGCGATGCGGGCCGCCCGCGAGCTCGAGTTCGGCGGTGTCACCCTGAACGAGGCGCCCACGTTCCGTGCCGACCAGATGCCCTACGGCGGCGTCAAGGAGTCGGGAAACACGCGCGAGGGGCCACGGTTCGCCGTGCAGGAGATGACCGAGCCGCGGATGGTCGTGATCCAGCTGTAGCGGCCGTCAAGCCGTGCTGGGTGCCCGGGCACCCGTGGGGTCAGGCCGGCGCGTAGCGGCGGTGGAGCATCAGGGCGTTGCCGTCGGGGTCGCGGAAGAAGGCCATGTGACAGACGCCGGTGTCGAGCGTGTCGCCGTCGAACTCCACGCCGGCGGCCTCGAGGCCGGCGCGGGCGGCCCCGACGTCGGGCACCCGCAGCGCGATGTGATTGGGCGCGGGCTCGAACGGCACGCCCATCTTCTCCGGCTCCCAGATGCCGAGCGTGACCTGGCCGGCCGTGACCTCGATGCCGGCCGGCGTGTCCCGCTCCAGCGGCAGGCCCAGGGTGTCGACGTAGAACGCCCGCGCCCGCTCGATATCCCTGCTGGGCACGGACAGGAAGTCCACGTGTTCCACGGTGATCGGCATCGTGCTCCCCTCTCGCTCGCCGGAACGCCCAGCGTACCGCCTCAGCGGAGCGCTGCCAGCACGGCACCCACGCTCTCCTGCAGCGCCGCCAGGTCGTAGCCGCCCTCCAGCACGTAGACCCGGCCGGCGTCGAGCCCGCCCAGCGCGGCGGCCATGTCGCCGAAGGCAGCCGCCGAGAGCGCAAGCGAGCACAGCGGGTCGGCCATATGGCCGTCGAATCCGGCAGACACGATCAGCAGGTCGGGCCGGTGATCGACGACCGCCGGCAGCGCCTTCCCGAAGAACAGGTCGCGGTATTCGGCGTCTCCGGTGCCCGCCGGAACGGGGAGATTCAGGGTCGCCCCCTCCCCCGCGCCCACGCCGCGTTCGTTTGCGGCTCCGGTTCCTGGGTAATGAGGCCACTGGTGCACCGAGACGTAGAGCACGTCAGGGTCTGCGGCGAAGATTGCCTGCGTCCCGTTCCCGTGGTGGGCATCCCAGTCCAGAATGGCGACCCGCCGGGCGCCGCACGCCCGCGCGTGGGCGGCCGCGACCGCGGCATGGTTGAGCAGGCAGAAGCCCATCGCCCGAGCGTGCTCGGCATGGTGCCCGGGCGGCCGGCCGGCGCAGAACGCATCCCGCAGACGCCCGCCGAGCACCTCCTCGACCGCGGCGACGGCGGCGCCCGAGGCATGGACAGCAGCCTCGAAGCTGACGCCGTTCAGCGAGGTGTCCGGATCGAGGCTGCCACCGCCCGTTTCCGCAACCGATCGCAGCAGATCCAGGTAAGCCGGCGGGTGAACCCGCTCCAGCGCCTCCCGAGATGCCGTCGGAGCCTCCTGCACGGGCAGCCCGGAGCCCGCCACCGCAGCCTCCACCGCGGCGTAGCGCTGCGGGCGCTCGGGGTGCCCGGGACCCGGATCGTGCGCGCCGAACAGGTCGTGCATGTAACAGACCGGCCGGTGGGCTTGTGACGGATTCAGTGCCATCGAAATCCCCGGTCAACGGCGAGATTCGCCGGAGAAACGTGGTGATTTAACGGGCGCTTAATATTTCGGGCTGCGAATTCACGGCCCCGCCAGGCATAATAGTCACAAGTCGTCCCCGAGCTTGTAACAGTCAGGAGTCGCCAATATGTACCGCTTCAGCCGTGCCATGTTCGTCGATATCAAGGATCTCGTCGATCCCCATCCGGAGACGATCCCCGTCGCCGAGGCGAAGCGACGCGTGCTGCAGTGCTGCGAGGCGACCATCGAGCGTCTGGCCCGCGATCCCCACTACTTCGCGAAGCCTAGCCAGAGTCTGTTCCAGGAGATCCGGCACCTGTTCTCGATCAGCAACCAGGCGCGGGTGTACGGCATCATCGACTGCCACATCTCGAATGCCGTCACCTTCATCCTCGAGGAGATCGAGCGGAACGGCGAGGGCATGGCGGTCTGCAAGGCGACCACCCGCAAGGGCAAGCCGTGCCAGCGCACCCCGCTTCCCAACCGCGACTACTGCCCCTCGCACCAGCACCTCGAGGAGCGCTCCACCGCCGCCGCGGCGTAGGTCTGTTCGCGCGAGGTCTAGTGGCGTGACACCTTCTGGCCGGCGGCCGTGAGGATCACGATCCGGTCGCCGATGATGAACCCCTCGCCGCTGCCGGTCAGGTCGACGCAGCGGATGCCGCGCCACGACGCGCCGCAGCGGAAGGCGCCGACGATCGTCCGCCGCGTTCCCTCCGGCATCCTGCGGCCGACCAGGTAGGTGCCACCGACCAGCCGGCCAGCTTCTCCGCCGAGCAGGTCTCGCTGGCCTCCTGCATCGCGGCCTGGAACACCGCCCGCCCCACCGAGTGGCGGCAGACCGCGCTTCTGGTCAGCCGCGGCACCATCCTCACCGCGAGTGGCAGGGCA
>DATLLX010000116.1:0-2721 GCA_035537595.1 Gaiellales bacterium
CCATCAGCGCCAGCAGCCGGGGGGCGAAGGCGTGCGCGGTCCAGCCGACCGTCCACACCGTCGCCTGCACCTCCACCGACGCCATGGTGGTGCCGGCCAGGATCGCGTGCTCCACCCGGATTGTGCCCCCGGAGAGCGCGAACCGGCCCATCACCGTCTCCGCGCTCTCGATCACAAGCAGCCGGGCGAGATCGCCGTCCAGCGGTCCGGCAGGGCAGCAGTCGGCCGAGACCTGCACATACGGCCTGCCGCCTCCCAGCCGGACGTCGGCGGTGACCACCACGTCGCCCAGGCCGACCGTGCCCCGCCAGGCGTGGTCGCCCCGCTCGACGCTGGTGAACGACTTGGCCAGGGCCTGGCGGACGGCCATCGCGGAGACATCGATCTGGCGGTCGTCGTCCATCGGCTGGCAGTCTAGGCCGGTCCCGGCCTGACGAAGGGGCGAACGACACGCCAGGCCGCCCGCGGCCCGCGGCGGGCGGTGGCGGCCAGGAACGCGGGCGTCAGCACGTCGCCCCGCAGCAGCGGCGTCACCACCTCGGCAGGCAGCCGCCCGATCAGCTCGACCGCCCGGTCCCAGTCCTCGTCGCCCATCCGGGCAACATACTGATTGGCGCGCAGCGTGAGCCCCCACGACACGCCCCGCTGGCGGCGGCCGGAGCGTTCCCAGCGGGCCAGCCGCTCCCGCGGCACCACCCCCGGACGATCCAGGGCTCGGGCGGCGATCGGGGCGGCCCGGCGGGCGGCCGCGATCACGTGCCTGATCCCCTCGCCGAGCAGCGGGTTGGACTGGGCGGCGGCGTCGCCGATCACCAGCAGCGCATCGGCGGTCAGCCGCTCCGGCGCCTGCTGGCTGGGGATCCGGCCGGCATGGAGCTCGAGCACCCGGGAGCCGGCAAGCTCGCCCGCCAGTGCCCGCTCCAGGGGGGCGTAGAAGCGCCGCGGGCTGTCCTCGATGTCGGGCTGGATGACGCCCACGCCCACCCGCACGCGGGTGCCGCCGCGGGGAAACGCCCAGGCGTAGCCGGCCGGGGCAACACCGCCGACCAGGATCATCGCCTCGTCCTGAGGGAACCGGGGCGCCGACAGCTCCTCCTCGTAGCCGACGCCGACCCGCGTGAAGCCCTCGTGAACGCCGCCCTCGCGGGCCAGCAGCGACGTGGTGCCGGTGGCGTCGACCGCCAGCCGGCACCGCACCTCGCGGGTCGTGGCGCCGGTGCGCAGCGCAAGCAGCCCGGTGCGCCTGACCCGCACCATGGTGCCGGTCTCGATCGCCGCCCCCGCCCGCCGGGCGCGCTCGGCCAGGTGCCGCCAGGTGGCGGTGACGTCGAGCGAACAGCCCACCGGGCCGCCCCATTCGACGGTGGCCTGGGCGTTCTGGGAGCGGAACGAGAGCCGGCTGATCGGATGCCACAGATGGTCGGGAAGGCCCAGCCGGCGCAGGTCGGCGGGCCATGAGCCACCCGAGGTGCGCACCGGCACGCCGATCTCGCGGTTGCGCTCGCAGACCAGCACCGAGAAGCCGCGGTGGGCCAGTGGCTCGGCCATCGCCAGACCGGCCGGGCCGCCCCCCGCGATCACGACGTCGTAGGACTCCATCCGCCTAGGCTACCTGCGTGGAGGCCGATCCCCGGACGTTTCGCCGGCTGCGCATCGCGCTGGTGGTGGTCAGCATGCTGTGCGCCCTCCTGGTGCTGGCGATCGCCGGCATCGCCTTCTACTGGAAGACCTACCTGCTGGAGGCGCGCGGCGATCCGTTCACCCGCGGCCCCTTCATCACCCGGCTGACGACGGATTCGGCCCAGCTGCGGTGGCGGGTGCAGGACGACGCCCCGGTCGAGCTGCGGGCCGTCGGCGCCGACGGCAGCCGGGCCAGCGCCGGCGACGGCCGCTTCTCCGGACTGACCCCCGGCACCCGCTACGCCTGGACGGCCGCGGTGGGCAGGGTGGTGCGGGCGTCGGGGTCGTTCCACACCGCCCCCGTCAGCCGCGACGCGCCGGTCAGCTTCGACGTGATCGGCGATTACGGGTCGGGCAACGACCACGAGTACGCGATCGGCAGGCTGCTGGCCGCTCAACTGCCCGACTTCGTGCTCACGGCGGGCGACAACAGCTACCTGTTCGGCGCGTCGTTCCTGCTCGACCGCAACATCTTCGGGCCCCTGCGGGCGGTGATGCGAAACGCGCCGCTGTTCGCCACGCTGGGCGACCACGATCTGTTCTGGCGGGGCGGCGACGACGTCGAGCAGGCGCTCGACCTGCCCGGCGAGGACGGCCACTACGCGGTCCACTACGGCCCGGTGACCGTCGTCTTGATGGGGCACGATCCGAGCCCGGCCACCGTGCGCTGGGCGCGCGCCGAGCTGCAGCGGAGCACCGCGCCGTTCGAGTTCGCGGTCGTCCACCGGCCGCTGCAGTCCGGCAGCCCGGTGTTGCGGATGCTGAAGGCCGAACACGTGTCGGCCGTCTTCGCCGGCCATCTGCACCGGTACGAGCGGCGCACCGTGGACGGCGTGCTCAATCTGACGGTGGGTACCAGCGGCCAGGGACCGGGAGGCCTGGAGTTCACCAAGCGGACGGCTGGCTCGGAGGTGTCGCTGCTCGACTACGGCGCGCTGCGGGTCGACGTCGCCGGCGGCCGGGTGCGGTACAGCTTCCTCGACGAGCGCGGCCGGGTGCTGGACGAGGTGAGCCAGTGAGGACGCTCCGCGCGGTGCTGCT
>DATLLX010000117.1:0-12226 GCA_035537595.1 Gaiellales bacterium
CTGCTGGCCAGCAGCACGGCGGCGCGCCTGGCGAGGTCGCGGTCGCGATCGCCTGGCGGCCTCACTTGGGCCCGTTCCAGGCAGGCACGCTCGAGGTGGTAGCCGAGGATCTCCTCGCGGCCCGGCTCGTCTTCGCCGGGCTGTGCTTCTAACCAGTCGAAGTAGCGTTCGTGAAGGTCGGCGCGCGCCTGCTTGGTCAGCGCGGCATACGCCGCCTCGCGGATCAGCGCGTGCCGGAAGGCGAATGTCCGATCGCCGTGCAATGGGCGCAGCAGCTCTTTGCGTGCCAGGGCCATGAGCAGGCCAGCGGCGAGCTCGACCGGCTGCTCGCACAGCATCGCTACGTCCTCCGCGGCGGCGCTGACGCCGATCACGGCGGCCGCCTCGATCGCCGCTCGCTCGGCGACGGCCAGCCGGTCAAGCCGTGCGGCCAGGAGAGCCTGGATGGCCGGCGGGATCTCCAGGCCGTCCCACTCCTCCGCCGCGAAGGCCAGCAGCTGCTCGACGAACAGCGGGTTGCCGCCGGACACCTCTACCACCCGCTCGAGCGCGCCGCGGTGCGGCAGTCCCAGCCCTTCGGCCAGCGCCCGGCACGCGTCGAGCGAGAGCGGCTCCAGTAGCATGGTGGTTGCGTTGACCTTGCCGCCGCCCCAGCCGGGGCGCAGCTCGAGCAGCTCGGGGCGGGCCAGGCAGAGCAGCAGCAGCGGCGTGTCCCGCGTCCACTCGGCCAGGTACTCGAGCAGGTCGAGCATGGTCGGTTCTGCCCAGTGGATGTCCTCGAAGACGACGACCAGCGGCTCGCGCGCGGCCAGCTCGAGCAACCTTCGCACGGCGGCGAACGCGGCCTCGCCTACGGACGGCGCCGCGCCCAGCATACCGGCGATACCCGCGGCGATTGCCTCAGCGCCCTCCGCGCCAGCCAGCACTGACGCCGGACTGTCCGCGCCACCGGAGAGTTCCCGCACGACCTCGGCCAACGGTAGGAAGGTGATGCCCTCGCCGTAGGAGTAGCAGTGCCCTGTGACCACCCGCGCGCGGCCCTCAAGCCGCGCAGCCACCTCCAGGCCCAGGCGCGACTTGCCGATGCCGGCGTCGCCCAGCACGGTGACCAGGTGGCAGGTGCGCTCCCCGGCGGCCCGCTCGAACGCCTGGAGGATCGCGGCCAGCTCCCGCTCCCGCTCGAGCAGCGGCGCGTCCAGCCGGCGCGCCAGCCCGGGCGCACCCGGCAGCACTCGCACCAGCCGCCAGGCCGGCACCGGCTGGTCCTTACCCTTGGCCGCGACAGACGCCACCGGCTCGGCCTCGACGGCGTCGCGAACGAGCCGGTGGGTGGCCTCGCCGATCAGGATCTCCCCGGGCGTGCCAGCCTGCTCAAGCCGGGCAGCGATGTTGATCGCATCGCCCAGCACCGGCGACCCGTCGGAGGCCACCACCTCACCCGTGTTCACCCCGATCCGGACCGCCAACTCGACACCTAGATCGGCCCGCAGCCGCTCATTCAACCGCTCCACCGCGACCACCATCTCAGCCGCCGCACGCACCGCACGCAACGCGTCGTCCTCGTGCGCCACAGGCACACCGAACACGCACATCAAGCCATCGCCCATCAGGTCGCCCGCCCGGCCGCCATGACGCTCGGCCACGCGCTCGATCTCGGATGCGAAGCCGGTCAGCACACCGCGAAGCGCCTCCGGGTCCAGCCGCTCGCCAAGCGGCGTCGAACCAACCACATCGCAGAACACGACGGTCACGATCCGTCGCGTCTCGTGATCCGCGGCCGTTACCCGACCCAGCGCTGCCCCGCAGGCCAGGCAGAAGTTGGCCCTATCGGGATTCTGCTCGTTGCAGGCAGCACAGGTACGCACCGGCCAAGTGTATGCACGCCGACACCGACCTGTTGGGCGCGCCATCGTCGTCGATCCAGTGCCCGCCCGATACCCCGCTCAACGGGGAGTGGATGTAGGACTCCCCGCTGAGCGGGGTGCTCATGTGGAGCTCGCCGGTGAGAACCCGCATGACCCTTCGGGGCCTTTCATGGCCGAACCGTGAACGGTTAGGAGAACAACCCGAGTAGCGGAGGAGGGACTCGAACCCCCGACACGCGGATTATGATTCCGCTGCTCTAACCGACTGAGCTACTCCGCCGAACGAGGGGCGAAGTCTACCCCAGCCAGGCGGCGAGAACGGCCACGCAGGCGTCGAGCGCATCGAGGTTCGCGATCTCGAATCCGTGGGTGTTCTCGGTCGCAACGCCGAGGCACGCGGAGCGCGCGACCCGGCCCGTGGAGAGCGCCTTGGAAGCGTCCGAGCCATAGCGGGAGACGGCGACGTGGCGCACCGGGTGGCCGGCGGCCGAGGCGGCGTCCTCGAGCTCGGCCGCGACCGCATCGTCCAGCGGCCCGTAGCCGTCGGCCCGGATCAGCACCGGCGCGGGCCCGGGGTCGAGGCCGTACTCCTTGGCCACGGGCACGACCTCCAGCGCGACCACGGCGACCGCCTCGGTGCGCCTGGCGTACCACTGGGCGCCATGGCAGCCGATCTCCTCGCGAGCGGTGAACACCAGGTCGACGTCGTGCCGGGGCGATTCGAGACGCTCGGCCAGCAGCAGGAGGGCGGCCACGGACGCCTTGTCGTCGAGCGCGTAGGAGGCGATGTACTCGCCGCCGGCGCCCAGCCGGACCGGCCGCTTGCGCGAGCGCGCGGGCACGATGCGGCTGCCGGCGGTCACGCCCGCCTCCTCCAGGGCGGCAGGGTCGAGCTTGGTCTCGATCCAGGCGTCCTGCCAGCGCACCGGGCTGTCGTCCAGCTGCGCGCGCTGCGGAGACTCCTTCGACACATGGCGGGCGCCGAACGACAGCACCCCGGTGACGGTGCGGTGGCGGCCGATCACGTCGACCGGGCCCTCGCCCCAGATCCAGGGGTGGGCGTCACCGACCGCCACGGCGGCCAGCCTGCCGCCCTCCTCGACCCGCTTGACCAGCGCCCCGATCTCGTCCTTGTGCGCGAGCACGGCGCGCAGCGGTCCCGGCTCGCGGCCCGCCCGACGCAGCACGATGTTGCCCCCGCCGTCAACGATCGGCTCGCCCAGCCTCTCCAGACGCTCGAGCAGCAGGCGATCGATCTCGGCCTCGTTCCCGCTGGGCGAGTGACAGCCGACGAGCTCGGAGATCGTGTCGAACAGGCTGTCCCGGCTCATCCCAGAGCCGCCACCGCGCTCAGGTATTCCAGCTGGTCGCGCCGGGCGTCGAGGTCGAGCGACACCGTGTAGCGGACGATCCCCTGCTTGTCGACCAGGAACGTCGCCCGCCGCGGCGCACCCCACCGCTCGTCGAACACGCCGTATGCCCTCGATGCCTCGCCGTGCGGCCAGAAGTCGGAGAGGAAGCGGCCGTGCCCTTCGATCTGCCGCTTCCATGCCTGGCGGATCCGCCATGCGTCACACGAGATCGAGACGATCTCCGTGTCATGGTCGTCGTAGCTCTCGGCATTGTCACGAAGCTCACACATCTCGCTCTCGCAGGTACCGTTGAAGCTGAACGGGTGGAACACCACCAGCACGTTCCGGCGGCCGCGAAACCCGGTCAGGGAAACGCGCGCGTCGCCCGTCTCCGGGAGGGAGAACTCGGGCGCCGCGTCGCCGACCTGTGGCACGAAAACCTCCTCGAACTGGGGGCCCTGAGCCTACCAGGGAGCCCGCCGACGGCTCCGATTTGACAGGCCCCACGACGCGCCCCACACTACCCGCCGGGTCGCGATCACCCGGCTCCCAGCACAGACCCGACAACAGGGGGATTTGAATGCCCAAGCGCACCCTGCGCACGCTGGCCGCTGCGACGCTGCTCGCCGCGGCCGCTCTCACCGCCGGCACCGGCAAGGCCACCGCCAGCACCGGCGTCAAGGTCGTGATCGACCACGTCGACAACCCGCGCGGCCTGGCCCTGCGGCCCGGCGGGCAGCTGTACGTAGCCGCAGCCGGCAAGGCCGGCAGCTTCTGCCCAGCTCCCGACAGCTGCGGCGGGCTGACCAGCTACGTGCTGCGCCGCTCCAACGGCGAGACCCGCCGGATCGCCGGCGGCCTGCCGTCACTTGGCGGCCAGGACGGCTCGTTCACCGTCGGCGTCGACGATGTCTCGGTGAGCCCGAAGGGGAAGGTGTTCTTCATCGAGACGTCCGCCGGCGAGAGCCTGCCGCCCGGCGCGCCGCCCCGGTTCGGCCTGCTCGGGCACCTGCTCTCCAAGCAGCCGGGCCAGAACATCGTGAAGGTCGCCGACATCGACGACTTCGAGTTTGCACACGACCCCGACCATCAGGGCAAGGACTCGGATCCCTACTCGGTGTTCGCCGTCTCGAACCACCGGCAGCTGGTCGCCGACGCGGCCGGCAACTCCCTGCTGCTCGTCCGCGACGGCAAGGTGCGGGTGGTCGCCGTGTTCCCCAACAACCGGTTCGGCAGCCAGTCGGTGCCGACGTCGATCACCCGCGGGCCGGACGGCGCGTTCTACGTCGGCGAGCTGGGTGGCGACGGCACACCGGCCGGCGGGTCGCGCGTATGGCGCGTCGTGCCGGGCCAGAGGCCGACGGTGTTCCGGGGCGGGTTCAGCGCCATCACCGACGTCGCCTTCGGCAGGGACGGGAGCCTGTACGTCCTCGAGCTGACCACCGACCCCAGCACGTTCGGGCCCACCGGCGCGATCGTCCGGGTCAAGCCCAACGGCACCCGCTCGGTGATCGGCCGGGACGTGCTGCACTACCCGGGCGGCATGGAGATCGGAGCCGGCGGCTCCATCTTCGTGTCCAACTGGAGCGTGCTGCCCGCCTTCCCGCAGGCCGGCAGCCCGTTCGGCAACGCCCGCGGACAGGTAATCCGCCTGACTCCGTAGCGATGCGCCCGCCGAGCCGGTGGGCGGACATCCTGTCCACCGGCTCAGCCGGCCGCCCTCTCCCGGTGATGGTCTAGGTTCCGGCGATGGCGGCAGGCCGGCGATCGGTGGGGCGGGCGTTCCGCGCGGTTGCCGTCGACACCAGTGCGCTCCGAGACTCCCGCGACTACCGGCTGCTGGTGCTGGGCGGCTTCGTGTCCGGGCTGGGCACCCAGCTGACGCTGGTCGCCCTGCCCTACCAGGTGTACGTGCAGACCGGGTCATCGCTGCTGGTCGGCCTGATCGGGCTGGCGGAGCTGATCCCGCTGGTGGCGCTGTCGCTGATCGGCGGCGCGCTGGCCGACCGCGGCGACCGCCGCCGGCTGCTGATGCTCTCGCAGGCGGCGATGCTGGTCTGCTCGCTGCTGCTGGCGCTGGGGGCGATCGCAGGATCGCCGCCGACCGCGGCGCTGTTCGTGCTGGCGGGGCTGGCGGCGGCGGCCTCGGCGGTCGACCGCCCGGCCCGCTCGGCGATGCTGCCCAACGTGGTCGGCCCGGAGCGGCTGCGGGCGGCGATCTCGTTCAACTACGGCCTGTTCCAGCTGACCATGGTGGTCGGGCCGGCGCTGGCCGGGATCATCATCGGCACCCTGGGCCTGCGAGCCGCCTACGGCCTCGACGCGGCCAGCTTTCTGGTCATGCTGGCGATGGTCGGGCTGATGCGGCCACAGCCGGCGCCGCAGGCCGGCCAGCCTGAGCCGTTCCTGCGGTCGGTGCGGAGCGGACTGTCGTTCGCGGCGCGCCACGGAGAGCTGATGGGCAGCTTCGCGATCGATCTGGTGGCGATGACCTTCGGCATGCCGCGCGCGCTGTTCCCGGCGCTCGCCCTGACCGTCTACAACGCCGGGCCGGAGGGTGTCGGCCTGCTCTACGCGGCGGTCTCGGCCGGCGCCGTGGTGGCGGCGCTGACCACCGGCTGGCTGGGCCATGTCCGCCGGCTGGGCCGGATCGTCGTCGGGGCGGTGGCGGTGTGGGGCGCGTCGATCGCGCTGCTCGGGCTGACCGGGAAGCTGGCGGTGGCGATGGTCTGCCTGCTGGCGGCGGGGGCGGCCGACAGCGTCAGCGCCGTCTGCCGCTCGACCATCATGCAGACCGCGACGCCCGACGCGATGCGCGGCCGGATGGGCTCGATCTTCACGCTGGTGGTGGCCGGCGGCCCCCGTCTGGGCGACGTCGAGTCGGGCTCCGTCGCCGCCGCCTTCGGCGTCCAGGCCTCGGTCGTGTCAGGCGGCCTCCTGTGCATGCTCGGCATCGTTCCGGTGGTCGCCGCCTTCCCGGACTTCTGGCGCTACGGCGAGGACGACGAACCGGCAGCACCGGCGTGAGCCGGTATCCTCGTCCGCGATGACCGCGGAGGCGAGGCAGTTCGACGACTACGAGCTCCATTCGCCCCCGTTCACGGCAGCCGACGGCCGGACGCTGGCCGAGCGGCTGTACGGCCGCGGCGGCGAGGCGGTCGAGCTGGGCAGCCATCAGGACCGCAACTTCCTGATCATCGGCGGCGACGGCGCCCGGGCCGTGCTCAAGATCGGAAACCCGCACTTCGGCCGGCCGTCGCTGGAGATGCAGAACGCCGCCATGCACCATCTGGCGACCGCGGCGCTGCCGTTCGAGACGCCGCTGCCCCTGGCCAGCCTGGCCGGCGCGGAGATCGAGGCCGTCGACCGCGACGGCGTGGTCTACGACGTGCGGCTCGTCACCTACATCGAGGGAGAGCCGTTCACGGCCGCCCAGCATCTGTCAGCACCTGTGCGCGAGCGGCTGGGCCGGACGGCCGCCGCGGCGGCCGCCGCGCTGGCAGGGTTCGACCATCCGGCGGCCGGCAGGGTGCTGCAGTGGGACGTGCAGCATGCACGGGCGGTGGTCGACGGGCTGCTGCGCCACGTCGGCGACCCCGACCGCAGGGCGCTGGCCGAGACGGCGATGGCGGCCCACGACCTGGCCCTCGGCCGGCTCGCCGGCAGCCTGCGGCGGCAGGTGATCCACGGCGACGTCACCGACTACAACGTGATCGGCAGACGTGACGCCGCCGGCCGCCTGCAGCCGGCCGGGCTGATCGACTTCGGCGACATGACCCGCACGTATCTGGTGGGCGAGGCCGCGGTGACGGCCGCAGCCGTGGCCGGCCGCGAGCCCGCCGCCGCGCTGGCGGCGATCTGCGACGTGGCCCGCGGGTTCGACGCCGTGCTGGCCCTGACCGACGAGGAGCTGGCCGCGCTGTTCCCGCTGGTGCTGGGCCGGCAGGCGGCGAGCGCGGTCAGCACCGACCAGCAGGCCGGCCTCGACCCCGACAACGACTACGCGACGGCGCTGATCGACGTCGACTGGGCGACCCTGGACACGGTGGCCGCCATCCCGCCGGCGCTCGCGGAGGCCGCCGTGCGCGCGGCCTGCGGACGCGACCCGCACCCGCGGGGCCGCCGAGTGACCGAGCTGCTGCGCGGCGCTTCACCGCCCATCGACGGGTCGGCCGCCGCCGGGATGGTCGACCTGGGCGCGGCCAGCGGCCGGTTCGCTCACGGCGAGTGGCGGACGGCGGAGGGGATCGCGGCAGTGTTTCCGGGCGGGATCCGCCTGGGCCGCTGGGGCGAGGGCCGGCCGACGCATGGCGAGGGGGCCGGCATGCGGGAGCCGGCCACGGTGCACCTGGGCGCCGACGTGTTCTGCCCGGCCGGCACGGCCGTGTCCACGCCGCTTGGCGGCACGGTCGAGCGCACGGGCGACCGTGAGCTGGTGCTCCGCCACGAGCTCGATGACGGGCCGATCTGGATCCGGATCGCCGCCGTCGATCCCGCGGTCGAGCAGGGCGCTGAGCTGCTCGCCGGCCAGCAGGTCGGCACCGTGGCCGCGGCCGCCGCGCTGCCGCCGCACGCGCATGTGCAGCTGTGCACGGCGCCGGTCGAGCGATTGCCGGGCACGGCGCCGGGCTCGCTGGCGGACGCCTGGCTGGCGCTGTGCCCCGATCCGTCGCCGCTGCTGGGGCAGGCCGTGGCGGCCGGCCGGCGCCACGCGTCCGAGCTTCGGCGGCGCCGCGACCTGGTCGTGGCCGGCGCCCAGCACCTCTACTACCGCCGCCCGCCCGAGATCGTGCGCGGCTGGCGGCAGCACCTGTACGACGCCGACGGCCGCGCGTACCTCGACATGGTCAACAACGTCGCCATCCTCGGGCACAGCCATCCGGCGGTGGCCGAGGCGGCGCACCGGCAGATGCGGCTGTTGAACACCAACAGCCGGTTCCTGTACGAGAGCATGGCCGCCTTCGCCGAGCGGCTGACCGCCCGGGTTCCGGCGCCGCTCGAGCGCGTGTTCCTCGTCAACTCCGGCAGCGAGGCCAACGATCTGGCCCTGCGCTTGGCCCGGGCCTTCACCGGCCGCGACGACGTGATCGCGGTCGAGGGTGCATACCACGGCTGGACGGCGGCCACCTTCGCGGTCAGCACCTCGCCGGTCGACAACCCCCAGGCCGCAACCAGCCCGCCGCCCGGGCTGCACGTCGTTCCCCAGGCAAACACCTACCGCGGGCCCCACGGCGCCGGCGACCCGGAAGCCGGCGCGCGCTACGCCCGGCACGTGCTCGAGGCCTGCCGGTCTGCGGAGGCCGGGGGCGGTGTGGCTGCCTTCATCTGCGAACCGCAGCTCGGCAACACCGGCGGCCTGCTGGCGCCCGACGGCTACCTCCAGGCGGCGTTCGCTCACGTGCGGGCGGCCGGCGGTGTCTGCATCGCCGACGAGGTGCAGGTGGGCTACGGCCGGCTGGGCCACTGGTTCTGGGCATTCGAGCAGCAGGGCGCGGTGCCCGACATCCTGACCATCGCCAAATCGACCGGCAACGGGCATCCGGTCGGCGCGGTGATCACCACCGCCGAGATCGCCGACGCCTTCGGCGAGGCCGGCTTCTTCAGCTCCGTGGGGGGCGGCCCGGTGTCGTGCGAGGTGGGAAGCGCCGTGCTGGACGCGATCCGCGACGAGCGGCTGCAGGAGAACGCCGTCGCGACCGGCGAGCGGCTGCGCACCGCCCTGGTCGCGCTGGGGGGCCGCCATCCGCTGGTCGGCGCCGTGCACGGGGCCGGCCTGTACCTGGGCGTGGAGCTGGTGCGCGACCGCTCGACCAAGGAACCTGCGGCCGCGGAGGCAGACGCGGTCTGCGAGCGGATGCTCGAGCTGGGCGTGATCGTGCAGCCGACCGGCGACCACATGAACGTGCTCAAGGTGAAGCCGCCGCTGTGCATCACGCCGGCGGATGCGGATCTGTTCGCCGAGGCCCTCGACCGCGTGCTGACCGAGGGCTGGTAGCGCCGCTCAGGCCAGCAGGTCGGCCGGCACCTGCTCCACCGAGGGGCACCCGGTCAGCGCCAGCGCCAGGTCGAGCTCACTGGCCAGGATCGCGAACACGCGGCTGACGCCGGCTTCGCCGCCGGCGGCCAGGCCCCACAGCACCGGACGGCCCAGCAGCACGGCACGAGCGCCCAGGGCGAGGGCGATCAGCACGTCGGTTCCGCGCCTGACTCCGCCGTCCAGGAACACCTCGGCGACGCCGTCGAGCCGTTCCACGACGGCCGGAAGAGCGTCCAGCGCGGCGGCGGTGCCGTCCAGCTGACGGCCGCCGTGGTTCGAGACGATCACGGCGGCCGCGCCCGACCCGGCCGCACGTTCGGCGTCGTCGGCCCGCATCACGCCCTTGAGGGCCACGGGCACCCCGCACTCGCCGCACAGCCGTTCCAGGTCGCCCCAGCCGAACTCGGGGTCGAGCTGGGCCTGCAGCGTGTCCTGCACGTGCACCGTGTCCATCGACTCGGGAAGGTGCGCGTACCGGACACCGGGCGGCAGCCGCAGCGGGACGGAGATGTCGGACTCCCGCTTGCCCAGCACCGGCATGTCGGCGGTCAGCACGATCGCCCGGGCGCCGGCGGCGGTGGCCCGGGTCACCAGCTCCCGCGTGGCGCCCCTGTCACGGAGCGGGTAGAGCTGGAACCACACCGCGGCGCCGGCCGCGCAGACGTCCTCGACGCTGCGCGTGGCGAACGTCGAGAGCGTCATCACGGTGCCCGCGGCGGCCGCGGCACGGGCCGTCGCCACCTCACCCTCGGGATCGGCCAGGGCGTGGAGTGCGGTGGGCGCCACCATCACCGGCATCGCCAGCCGGGCCCCGATTGCGGTGGTGGCCAGGTCGCGCTCGGCAGAGGCCGCCAGCACCCGCGGCAGCAGCGCGCGGCGGTGGAAGGCGCGCTCGTTGGCGGCGACCGTGCGCTCGTCGCAGGCCCCGCTGCGGTAGTACGCCCACGCCTCCGGCGACAGCACGCGCTGGGCGCGCTCGGCCAGCGCCGCCAGGCCGGTCACGCTCTCGAGCGTGAAGGTGTCCGCGGTCGTCATCGCGGCCGTGATCATACGGCCGGGGCGACTGCTTCGGACGCTTCAGATGTGCGTCCGGCGACGGAGGTCCTGTATAAGTCACTCTCACCGTTTCTGCTGGATGGAGCCGGAGGAGGACCAACATGGAACGGCGAGCGGCACACGAGCGCCTGTCGACGGGCGCGCTTGCGCGATGGACTCGAATGTGCACCACACACCCGTGGCGGGTCGTCGCGGCCTGGGTGGGCATCGCCGTGGTCCTGGTCACGCTGGTCGCCACCATCGGCGGGCAGCTGCGGGACGAGTTTTCAATCCCCGGCTCCGACACCCAGAAGGCCACCGACCTGATCAAGTCGCAGTTCGCCGCCGAGCAGGGCGGGGTGCTGAACATCGTGTTCGCCGCGCCGGAGGGCGAGCGGCTGGACACGCCCGAGCGGAAGGCCGCCATCGAGAGCGCGATCGCCACCCTCCGCTCGGACAAGTTCAAGCCCAAGGACGGCAAGGCCGGGCTGGTCAGCGTCGGCGACCCGTTCAGCAAGGACACGTTCGCCAAGAACGGCCGGATCGCCTACGCGGAGGCCCAGTTCGACCAGACGATCGAGGACGCCGACCGCGACCAGGTGGTGGCCGTCGAGGACGCGGTGCGGGCGGCGGTCGAGCCGGCCGGCGTGACGGTGGAGTACAACGGCGAGGCCGAGTTCCCGCCGATCAAGCAGGGCACGTCCGAGCTGCTCGGCATCCTGGCGGCGATCGTCGTCCTGCTGGTGGTGTTCAGGACGTTCGTGGCCATGCTGATCCCGATCATGCTGGCCATCGTCGCCCTGGCCACCGCCTTCATGCTGCTGTTCATCCTGGCCGGGCAGACGGACATCAACACGGTCACCCCGATCCTGGTGTCGATGATCGGCCTGGGCGTCGGCATCGACTACTCGCTGTTCATCGTCACCCGCTTCAGACAGCTCCTGCACGAGGGCCTGTCGCCACAGGCAGCGGCGGCCGAGGCGGGCGCGTCAGCCGGCCGGGCGGTGCTGTTCGCCGGCCTGACCGTCGCCATCTCGGTCACCGGCCTGGCCTTCATCGGCCTCGACTTCGTGACCAAGCTCGGCATCGGCAGCGCCCTCGGCGTGCTGACCACAGTGCTGATCGCGAACTCGCTGCTGCTGGCGGTGCTGTCGCTGCTCGGCCACAAGATCGACCGGTTGAAGGTGCCGTTCCTGCCCAAGACCGACGAGTCGGAGGAGGGCCGCGAGGATTCGCTGATGGCCCGCTACGGCCGCTTCGTCACCCGCAATGCGCGGATCGTGTTCCCGCTCGTCCTGATCGGCCTGCTGGCCGTGGCCACAACCTCCTCGCTGGTCAGGCTGGGCGCCGCCGACCAGGGCACGCAGCCCAAGGAGCAGACCAGCCGCCGTGCCTACGACCTGCTGGCCGAGGGATTCGGCCCCGGCTTCAACGGGCCGGTGCCGGTGGTGGTCGACGTGAAGAACGACCCCGGCGCGCCGCAGCGGCTGTACGACCGGATCAAGAAGCTCCCGGACGTCGCCTTCGTCGGCAAGCCGCAGTTCAACGACAAGAAGACCGTCGCGATCATCTTCGTGACGCCGACCTCGGCGCCGCAGGATCAGGCGACGGACAACCTGGTCGACGAGCTGCGGAACCAGATCGTCCCGGCCGCCATCGCCGGCGGCGACGCCGCCGCCTACGTGAGCGGCCAGACAGCCGCCTTCAAGGACATCGCCGACCAGATCATCAGCCGGATGCCGATCTTCCTGCTCTACATCATCGGCGTCACCTTCATCGTGCTGGCGATGGCGTTCCGCTCGATCGTGATCTCGACGAAGGCGGCGATCACGACGATCCTCTCGGCCTTCGTCGGCTTCGGCATCCTCACCCTCGTCGTCCAGGAAGGGCACCTGCTCGGCCTCACCGGGCTCGACCAGACGGGCCCGATCGAGACG
>DATLLX010000118.1:0-10498 GCA_035537595.1 Gaiellales bacterium
GCACGAAGGGGGTCAGGTCCATGCCGTGCACGCCGGCGTCGGCGGCCTCGTCCAGCGCGATCGCCACCAGCGGCTCCACGTCCTCGGCGGGGAGCGCCGCCTCGCCGGCCACAGGCTGGGCGACCACGACGCCGGTTGTGCGCGCGAATCCCCAGTGGGTGGCCACCACGGCGGCGACCGTCAGTGGGTCGTCGGCCCGGTCAGGCAGCGTGTGCAGGCTCTCGCGGTGGAAGAACAGCGGGAAGCTGTCGCAGCGGTAGCCGATCACGGGCACACCCGACGACTCGAGCGCCTCCAGTGTGGCCGGGATGTCGAGCAGCGACTTCGCTCCCGAGCAGACCACGCAGACGGCTGCCATGCCAAGCTCGGCGACGTCTGCTGAGATGTCCATGCTGCCGGCCCAGCCCCGGTGTACGCCGCCGATCCCCCCGGTCGCCATGAAGTGGATGCCGGCGATCCGGCACACGGCCAGAGTTCCGCCGACGGTGGTTGCGCCCAGGCCGCCGCCGATCACGGACGTCGCCAGGTCGCGCGGGCTGACCTTGCGCACCAGCTCGCCCGATCCCAGCCGGGCGATCTCCTCGGGGTCGATGCCAACCCGCACCGAGCCCTCCATCACCGCCACCGTGGCCGGGATGGCCCCCGCTTCCCGCACCCGCTCCTCGCAGCGCAGGGCGGTCTCCACACCGTGGGGGGAGGGCAGGCCATGGGCGACCAGCGAGGTCTCGAGCGCCACCACCGGCTGCCCGCGGATCAGCGCCTGCTCCACCTCGTCGGAGAGCGTCAAGAGGCCCGAGAAGCCGCGGGTCACCTCGCCTCCCGCTCGTGAGGTGCAGCCACGGGCGGATGCTACACTCGCCCGCGTGTCGAGCGCCGCCGGGACCGAACCAGCCGACGCTCCACTGCGCTGCGCCAGGCATCCGTCGGTCGAGACCTACATCAGCTGCTCCGACTGCGGCAAGCCGATCTGCCCCGACTGCATGGTGCAGTCGGCCGTGGGGATCAAGTGCCGTGACTGCGCGCGCCTCCCGCGGTCGGCCCGGGTGGCGCTGCGGCCCGACCGGGCGGCGCGCGCGATCGGTGCCGCGTTCGTGGGCGGCGGGCTGATCGGCACCCTGCTGGCCTACCTGGGCACGACGGGCATCGGATTCCTGAGCTTCCTGGTCGCCTACGGCGTGGGGGTGGCCATGGGCCGGCTGGTGCTGAGGGCCGGCGGTCACTACCGCAGCGCCGCCACGGGGTGGATCGCCGCCGGCGGCGCGGCATGGGCCTACCTGGTGGCCGCGGTGTGGGTGGCCTACTCGCTGGGCGCCGATCCCAAGGCGGCGGTGCAGGTGCTCGGTCTGGCCATCGCGGCCTTCGTCGCCTATCGCGAGGTGTCGGGATGACCGAGGGCCGGCCCAAGCGCGGCGCCCTGCGATCGTTCCTGTTCGGGGGAGTGGTCGGCGGCGTGCTGGCGACGGTGGCCGCCCCGCGGGTACGCCGGGGCAGGCCGCGCGACGCGCCGCGGCCGATCGCGGGGTTGGAGGCGTTCGAGGGCGCACCCTGCTGGCAGCACGACCGCGCACGGGGCAGCGCGGAGCCCGAGCGGCCTTCAGTAGACTCCGCGGCCGATGCCTGAGGCCCTGGTAACCGGTGGAGCCGGCTTCATCGGAGCGACGTTGGTGCGGATGCTCGCCGGCCGGGGCTACCAGGTGCGCGTCTACGACGATCTGTCCACCGGCAGCCGGGAGCACCTGGACGAGCTGGGCGTCGAGCTGGTCGAGGGCGACGTCCGTGATCTGGACCGGCTGACGCAGGCCTCGCGGGGGGCGGACGCGGTGTTCCACCTCGCGGCCGGCGCCGGGGTGGTCGACTCGATCGAGAACCCGCTGGGCAACTTCGACGTCAACGCCCGCGGCACAGTGACCGCGCTGTGGGCGGCCCGCCAGGCCGGCGTGCCGCGGCTGGTGTTCTCGTCGTCGAACGCCCCGCTGGGCGCGAACGCCTACCCGGCCGACGAGCAGAAGCCGGTGGCGCCGCTGTCACCGTACGGGGCCGGCAAGGCGACCGGGGAGGCCTACTGCTCGGCATTCCACGGCGCCTACGGGATGGATGCCGTGGCCGTTCGCTTCTCGAACGCCTACGGGCCGCGCTCGGCGCACAAGACCAACGTGATCCCGCTGTTCATCCGCAAGATCATGGCCGGTGAGGCGATCACCGTCTACGGGGACGGGACGCAGACGCGCGACTTCGTGTTCGTGTCCGATCTCGCCGACGGGCTGATCCGTGCGGTCGAGACGCCGGGCGTCGGCGGCGAGATCTTTCAGCTGGCCAGCGGCGTGGAGACCAGCCTCAACGATCTGATCGGCATGCTCGGGGAGGTCAGCGGCCACCGTCCCGAGGTGCGCCACGAGCCGCCGCGGGCCGGTGAGATCCAGCGCAACTACTCGCTGGTCGACAAGGCGCGCAGCAGACTGGGATACGAGCCGGAGGTCCCCCTGGCGGCCGGCCTGCGGCTGACCTGGGACTGGTTCGCCCAGCATTCGGAGCCCGCCGCGCTGTCGCACGACTAGCTGGGCGCGGGCCGCCTGCCGAGGCCGGCGCCGCGCCCCTCTTGTCGCCGCTAGCGGGCTGTGCGGCCGCGGCTGAAGTAGCCGAGCACGGCCAGCACCAACAGCACGATCAGGATGATCCACAGAATGGTCACGTTCACTCCTCGGTCGTTCGCCACCTCAACTGATACCCGTTGAGGCAACGGTCTAACCGCCGAGCGCACGTACTGCGGCGGCCGTGGCCGCGGCGAGCACGACCACGGCGACGAACGGCGCCCCCAGCCGGATGGCGACGGCCGCGGCGGCGACGCCCACGGCCCGCGCGTCGAGCGACAGCGAGCGGCCGTCTGCGAACGTGGAAACGGCGACCAGCGCGGCCAAAAGCGTCACGGCCAGCAGGCCGAACAGCGCCACGATGCGATCCGGCAGCGTCCGGCTGCCCAGTACGACCGGGCCGGCGGCCTTCATGGCATAGGTGCCCAGAGCGAGGATGACGAGTGCCGGCCAGGTCATCGGCCGCCGTCCCGCCTGATCGCCAGCCCGGCGAACACGCCCAGGCCGGCGAGCAGGATCGGGGCGCCGGCGGGCAGCAGCGGTGTGGCGGCGAGGGCCAGCCCGGCGCCGGTCAGCGCTGCGACGCGGGCGTCCGGGTGCCGCAGGCGGGGGGTCATCAGGGCCAGCAGGCCGGCCGGGAAGGCGGCATCGATGCCCATCGCGGCCGGGTCGCCGATCACGCCGCCGGCGAACGCGCCCAGCGCGGTGCCCGCCTGCCAGCAGCAGAACAGCGTGATGCCGACGGTGTAGAACGCGCGGCGGCCCAGCTCCGGAGTGGGCTGGGACAGCGCAAACGCGGTCGACTCGTCGATCACCAGCTGGCTCGACAGCAGCCGCTTGGCCAGGCTGCCGCGAAGCACCGGCGCCAGCGAGAGGCCGAAGGGGATGTGGCGGGCGCTCAGCAGCAGGCCGCCGATCACGGCGGCCAGGATCCCGCCGCCGGAGGCGACGACGGTGACCGCCAGGAACTGCGACCCGCCGGTGAAGATCAGGGCCGACATCGCGCAGGCCATCAAGGGATCGATGCCGGCCGTGCGGGCGAGCACGCCGAACGAGGCGCCGATCACGCCCACGGCGACGCCGATCGCCACCCCGTCGCGCAGGATTCGCCGCTCGGCCGATCGCATCGGCGGAACGCTAGTCAGGCGGCGCGGGCCGCCCGCCGCTCAGCCGGCGCTTCCCGCGGAGACGCTGGCCCGGGGCGGCGTCAGCACCGCGTCGAACGCCTCCAGCAGCCGGTCGGCGGTCTCCCGGTTGGCGTTCGTCCCCATCAGCCCGATCCGCCAGATCGGCGGGGCGTCCGGCCCCAGGCCGCCGCCCACCTCGATGCCGTGCTCGCGCAGCAGCCGGGTCTGGATCTGCTTCCCATCCACCCCGTCGGGTACCGACACCGCCGACAGCTGGGGCAGCTGCGCCTCCGGCTCGGCCAGCAGCTCGTAGCCGCGCTCGCGCATCTGCGCCTGGAAGTAGCCGCCGGCGTCGGCGTGGCGGGCGATGCGCTGTTCCAGCCCTTCCTCGAGCGCCAGGCGGACGCCCTCGTAGAGGCCGTAGTACTGGAGACTGGGCACCGTGTGGTGATAGACCACCGGGCGCTCGATCCAGTAGCGAGCCAGCTGCTCGAAGTCGAACGAGAAGGTGGTCGGCGCGCGCCGGGTGCGGATCCGCTTTAGCGCCCGTTCCGACAGCGTCACCGGCGACATGCCCGGGGGCGCTCCCAGGCACTTCTGCGAGCAGGAGTAGCAGTAATCGATCCCCCAGCCGCCGGCGTCCAGCTCCATACCGCCCAGCGAGGTGACGCAGTCCGCCAGCAGCAGCGTGTCGCTGCCCCGCATCGCCTCCGCCAGCTCCTTCAGCGGCTGGGCGACGCCTGTCGACGTCTCGGCATGCACGACCGCCATCAGCGCGGCCTGAGGGTGCTCGGCCAGCGCCGCCAGCAGTCGCTCCGTGGGCACCGGCCGGCCGTACGGCACCGAGACGTCGACCACGGCGCGGCCGTGCCGGGCGGCGATCTCCGCCAGCCGCTTGCCGAAGAACCCCGCAACACCCACGATGACGGTGTCGCCCGGCTCGCTGAGCGCCTGCAGGCCGGCCTCCATGCCCGACGTGCCGCTGGCGGAGAGGGCGATGGTGAGCCCGTCATCGCGCCGGTAGAGCTCCTTCAGCAGCGCCACCAGATCGTCGAGGATCTGATGGAAGTCGGGGTCGAGGTGTCCCAGCATCGGCCGCTGCAAGGCCTCGAGCACGCGCGGGTCGACGTTCGATGGGCCGGGGCCGCAGAGCAGCCGGTCGGGTGGGCTGAGAGGAGCATGCGAGGTCGTCATCGGCCGATTGTCCCCCATGCGGCCGCCCGCTGCCACCGTAGAAGATCCCGTGAGGGTGAAGTACCCGGTTCAGCCCTCGGGGCCGACCCGCAGGCCGTCGAAGGTGCGCCACGCCCGATCGACGTCGGCGGCCGGTGCCTCGGTTCCGATCGCCAGCAGGGCGTAGAAGTACCGGCCGTTGTCGGCGAACGGATCCACCAGCTGTCGAACCGGCCCTGGCAGGCGAGCTGCGTGGCCGGCTGCCGGAAGCTGGCCGGCCGGGCGCCGAAGCCGCCGATCTCCAGCCCGTGGTACTCCTCCAGCTCGAGCAGCACGCCGGTGGCGCCGAGCTGCTGCAGCGCCCGGCCCGGCGCAGGGGCGTCGAAGCAGGCCCAGCCGGTGCCGGGCGCGGCCGGGAAGCTCGTCACCGCCAGCACCTCGGACGGCTCGGCCAGCACCGGATTCAGATTGCGGTCGGCCAGATGCCAGCCGTCGGGAAGGTCGACGGTGAGTCCGTGGGACGACGCCTGCCGGTCGGAGCCGACCGATCGATCAGCGGCGCCCGGCGAGCAGCCGGCTGCGGCGGCAGTGAGGCACCACGAGCAGGAGAGCGGCGCGCATGCCTCATGTACGTCTCAGTGCTGGTCCGCCATCCCTAGCCCTCACAGCTCGCCAAGCCGGGCCCGCAGCGCCGCCAGGTAGCCGGCGCGGGTGTCGTCGCCGACCTCGTCGGCGCCGTAGGCGATGAACGGCTCCAGCACCTGCATGCCGCAGTAGGCGAGGGTGCCGTAGGTGACCGGGCGCAGCACCGTGGCGATGTCGCCGATGCTGCCCTCGGCCCGGAACGCCCCGTCCGAGTAGCTCGATGTCATCACCAGCAGCGCCCGCTTGTCGCCCAGCGGGCCGCTCCAGCTGGGCACGGGCCCGTAGGCGTACCCCTTGACCAGCACCCGGTCGAACCAGCCCTTGAGCATGGCCGGCACGGAGAACCACCACATCGACGCGGTCAGCACCACCAGGTCGGCCTCCCGCAGCCGCCCGACCTGACGGGCGACGTCCTCGCGGAGCGTGCCGCCGGCGACCGCGTGATCCTGCTCCTCCATCGGCCGAAGGAACGCGGGGTCGAGCCGGTCGGTGAAGTCGGCGGCCGACAGCACCGGGTCGAACCCCTCGGCGTAGAGGTCGGTGACGGTGACCGCGTGGCCGAGGGCCGCCAGCTCGTCCCGGGCGGCGCGCATCAGCGCCGAGCAGAACGAGCGCGGCTCGGGATGGGAGTGAACGATCAACACGTTCACGGGGCGGTCCTCAGCGCAGCCAGGCGCGGACGAGCGCGTTGGCGAAGCCCAGCCCGTACCGGAAGTGGGTCGGTTTCTTGCTGGTTCCCGAGATCCGCTGGGTGATCGTCACCGGCACCTCGATCGATCGCAGGCCCTTCTTGGAGGCCTCGACGATGAACTCGGAGTTGTGGAACTGATCCTGGCGGAACTCGAGGCCGCGAAGCGCCTCGGTGCGGACGGCCCGGTAGCCGCAGGCCGGGTCGGTCACCTTGCTCCAGGTGAGCAGTGACAGCAGCTGGGCGAACACCTTGACGCCCAGCTCCCGGGCGGCCGTGTTGGGATCGGCCTGGCCGAGCACGCGCGAGCCGCCGACCACGTCCGCCTCACCGTCCACGATCGGCTTGACCAGGCGCGACAGCTCGGACGGCTGGTGCTGGCCGTCGGCGTCCATCGTGGCGACGATCTCGGCCCCCGTGGCGAGCGCCAGCCGGTAGCCGGTGCGAAGCGCCGCCCCCTGCCCGCGGTTCATCGGCAGGCGGACGGCCGCCGCGCCGGCCGCCCGGGCCGCATCGGTGGTGTCGTCCATCGACCCGTCGTCGACCACGATCGCGTGCAGCATCAGGCCGCAGACCGACCCCGGCAGCGCAGCGATCACGTGGTTGATGTTGGTCGACTCGTTGTATGCCGGGATGACGACCGCGATCCCGCCGGCGAACTGCTCGGGGTGCCCGGTGCTGCGGAACTCCTCCAGGGCCAGGTTCTCGATCAGCCTGGTGAGGTCCCGGCGGGTGCGGTCCTGGCGGGCCGAGAGCGAGAACGTGAGCAGAAAGACCACGCCCACCGCGAGCACGGTCGCGCCCAGGATCTGGCGGCCGCCTCCGCGCTTGAAGGACAGCGTGTCCAGCCCCCCGGAGATCGGCCCCGGCGCCAGCGACAGCACCAGCAGCGGCAGCACGAACACCAGCATCCGGACGAGCAGGTCGCCGTTCCCGATCTTTCCCTGCCGGTACGACCTGATCGTGATCAGCGCGAAGCCGAGGGCGGTGATCAGGCCGGCAAGGCGAAGCGGGCTCATGGAGAAGACTCCGGAGGTGACGTTGGCGGGTGGACGGCTGCGTCGCGGCGCCACGCGCACACGATGCCGAGGGCCACTGTAGCGCCGGCAGCGGCCATGACGGCCAGCGAAGGCGCCAGGTGCAGGTAGAGCCGGTGCGCCGTCGCCTCGACGCTGCCGGCGTTACCGGCCCGGTAGTGGGTGACGTAGGCCCCCAGCGTGAACATCACATTGGGCAGGGTGAGCACCGCCAGCCGCCGGAACGGCGTCCGCCATACCAGCGGCAGGGAGAGCCCGATCAGCGCCATGCACAGCGGCCAGAACACCCCCCAGTGGGCCGTCTCGGCGAGGGTGCGGGACACGTGGCCGACGATCCAGTCGGCGTCCAGGTAGATCTTCTTGAAGTGCGCCCGGTTGGGGGGGATGTCGTGGATCCGCTGGAACAGCTGCCACGGCACCACGAACACCGCGAACCAGGCCAGCCAGATGCCCACGCCGGGCGTTCGCAGGGCGCGGCGCACGGCCAGCACGCCGGCCAGGATCACCAGGCAGGTGAGCGCGCCCTCGAGCTTCGTCCAGGCGGCGGCGCCGGCGGCGAAGCCCGACAGCGGGGCCCATGCCGATCCGCCGTCCTCCAGCCACCGGTAGGCGGCCAGCGCGCACACCGTGACGTATGCCGCCACCACCAGGTCGGCCATGCCGTTGGTCATCAGGCTGGTGAACTGGGGCGTCATCACCGCCAGCGCCACAGCCAGCGCAGCCCCGGCCGGCGGCATCATCAGCCGCGCCAGCCACCACAGCGCCAGCGCCAGCGACACCCCGAACAGGGCCGCCGGCAGCCGCACGACCTCGTCGTCAACCCGTCCCAGCAGGACGTAGAAGGCGCCGTTCAGGTTCGAGACCTCGAGCGGGTAGAACAGGTGCGGGCCCCTCAGGTGCGAGAAGTCGAGATTGCCGTCCAGGAACAGCGACGTACCCTTGAGCCCCCAGGCCTTGAGGAAGTCAATGGTGTCGATGCCGCCCAGCCGGAACGCCTGGAGGACGCCGAAGCCGAGGGTTGCGGCGGCCAGGGCCAGCGGCAGGACGGCCAGCCGGAACGAGCCGGGCACCGGCCGGGCAGGCGGCCGGTCGCCGGCTACCAGCCGCCCGGCCAGGCGCACGGTGACCAGGCAGATCCCCAGCGTCAGCCGGTCGAGCTCGAGGCCCAGAAACGCGGCGCCCAGGATCGCCAGCGTGAACAGCGCGGTGCCGCACAGGTAGGCGAGGCCGGCGGTGGCCACGGCATCCGGCCGGTTCCCGGGGATGCCGCGTGCCCAGGGCCAGCCCGCCCACACCAGCGCGGCACAGGCGGCGGCCGTCAGCAGCCAGTCGGTCATGGCTCGACCTCGATCAGCCGCCCACCGGCCGAGCGCAGCACCACCCGGAACCAGTCCCTGGCGCCGCTCAGCTGCGGCGGCCGGCGGTCATTGGTCACGATCACCCAGCGCACGCCCGCCCGCCGCAGGGTGTCGCGGTCGAACGCGGCCACCGCCACCCGCTGCCGCGGGTACAGGAAGTAGCGGGCGTTGTCGGCCCGGACGTCACTGGGGATGGCGTACCGCTGGCCGGGCGGAATCGTCCGGTCGGCCTCGGTGAGCAGGTCGCGGAGCGGGTGGGTGGTCGGCGCGCTCAGCTGGTCGGAGCCTTCGCGCAGCATGAAGCCGGCCTGCGCCACCAGGCCGGCGACCGCCAGGACGAGGATCAGGCCCGCTAGGAGGAGGCGGACTGGGCCACCGGCTCGCTGCGCCATTGCGTGGTGGGGTCGATGCCCTCGGGGATCACCCGATCCTTGTGGCGCTCGATCGTATGCAGTACCGACTCGATCAGCGTCTCCGACAGCAGGGTCGGCTCGAGGCCCAGCGAGATCAGCTTGGTGTGCACCGGATTGTAGTAGTGCTCCTCCAGCTCCACCCGCGGGTTCGTGAGGTGGTCGACGACCACGTCGACGCCCAGCTCTCCGGCCGCATGGCGCACCTTCTCGGCCAGCTCGGCGACCGTGAACGACTCGGTGAACTGGTTGTAGACGCGCATCTCGCCGGAGTCGGCGGGGTTCGCGGCCGCCAGCTCGACGCACTGCAGGGTGTCGATGATGTTCAGAAAGCCGCGGGTCTGGCCGCCCTTTCCGTACACGGTCAGCGGATGGCCGATCATCGCCTGGACGCAGAACCGGTTGAGCGCCGTGCCGAAGGCCTGGTCGTAGTCGAACCGGGTGGCCAGCCGGTCGTCGAGCTTGGTCTCGGGCGTCTCGATGCCGTAGACCACGCCCTGGTTGAGATCGGTGGCGCGGATGCCCCAGATCCGGCAGGCGAAGTGGATGTTGTGGCTGTCGTGCACCTTGGACAGGTGATAGAACGAGCCGGGCAGCTTGGGGAACGGCAGCGTGTCCTTGCGGCCGTTGTGCTCGATCTCGATGTAGCCCTCTTCGATGTCGATGTTCGGCGTGCCGTACTCGCCCATCGTGCCCAGCTTGATCAGGTGCGCCTGGGGCGTGTGCTCGCGCATCGCCCACAGCAGCTTGAGGTTGCCGATCACGTTCCCCTGCTGGGTGATGACCGCGTTGTCGACGCTCTTCATCGACCACGGGGCGCTGGGCTGTTCGCCGTAGTGGATGATCGTGTCCGGCCGGAACTCGCCGACCACCTCGTTGATGAACGTACCCTCGGCGATGTCGCCGACGTACGACTCGATGGTCTTGCCGGAAACCTCTTTCCAGGCCTCGATCCGTTCCCCGAGCGGCGCGATCGGCGTCAGCGAGTCGGTGCCCGCCTCCTCATGCCACCGGCGGCGCGCGAAGTTGTCGACGACCGCCACCTCATGCCCCTTGCCCGAGAAGCGCATCGCCGTCGGCCATCCCAGATAGCCGTCGCCGCCAAGAATCAGATGTCGCATCCGCGTCGCTCCCATGTCGGTAGGCATGCATCCACGGCCGCGCCCCCGCGACCGGTGCGGGATTCTTCCACACGATGGCGGCCGCTCGCGCCGTTTCGTTCACCCGTCCGCCGCCGCTCGCCGCCGGTAGGATGCCGCCTCGATGAGGACCCGAGCCGAACCGGCGGTGCTCCTCGCCGTCCCGCTGGGTCTGCTGGCAGCCCGCCTGCTCGACCTCGCCGCCCCCGCTGTCTGGCTGGCCGCCTGCGCGGTGCTGCTGGTGCCCGGCTGGGGCCTGATGCGCCTGCTGCGGCTGGAGCGGCACGCCGGCTTCGGCGGTGCCCTGCCGGTCTGCCTTGCGCCGGCGTCCAC
>DATLLX010000119.1:0-2871 GCA_035537595.1 Gaiellales bacterium
GGCCAGCGACCGGTCGTCGCCCAGCGGCACCAACTGGGACAGGATCGCGTCCGCCGCCGGGTACGCGGCGTCGAGCCGCACCACGACCGCCGAGCCGGTACCGGCCCGGGCCTCCTCCACCGGCAGGCCGGCCCGCCGGTAGCCCGCGATCAACGCCGCCATCACGCGGCGGGTGTCGGCCAGCCCCGGCAGCACCTCGTCGGGAACCGCGCTGGCCGTCACGCCGACCAGCGGCCGCCCGGCCAGCGTCCTTCGAGCCATGCTCTTGTCGTAGGTGTACGGCGACTCGCCGGGCGCGTAGGAGGCCATCACCGGCGGCACCAGCCCGTCGGCGACGACCGACACCCCGCCCGTCACCGAGGCGGCCACCGTGTGGGCGTCGGTCGCCCAGGCCAGGGCGCGGCGCTGGTCGAGACCCAGCCGCGGCGACGGCCTGAGCGCCACCAGCGTGACCGCCGCGATCGGCTGCACCAGCAGACGGCGGGAGAGCTCTGGGTCGGCCATCGTCACCTGCGCCTGCTGGACCGGAACCTCGGCCAGGTCGTAGATGCCCTGGCGGAAGCCCGCCATCGCCGCCCGCTGGGCGTCGCCGCCGGGCAGCGGCGTCAGCTCGACGCTGTCGACGTGAGCCGGATGCAGCGCCGCCGGGTTCCGCTCGAGCACGAGCGGCGAGTCGGTGGGGCTGCCGCCCAGCACGAACGGGCCGCTGCCGACCACCGTCGAGCCGGCGCCGGCCAGATCGTCCTGGGCGATGGCAGCCGGAAACGCCCACAGCCCGGGGTTGGCCAGCACGGCCGGGAAGTCGGCGAACGGCGTGCGCAGGCGCACCTCAAGCCGATCGGGCGCCGGGGCGCTGACACCGGTCAGGGGGCCGACCCAGCCGGCCTCGCCACACCCCTCACCGCCCTGGATGACTGCCAGCAGCGGAGCCGCCGGGCCGTTGACCCGGCAGACGAAGCTCCAGTCGTCGACGAAGGTGCCGGCGCTGACCGGGGCGCCGTTCGAGAACCGGACGTCGGTGCGCAGTCGGAAGCTGAAGCTGCGCAGGCCGTCCGAGGCGTGCCAGCTGCGCGCGATCACGGGCACCAGTCCGCCGGTCTCGGGATCGACGTCGGCCAGCCCCGAGAACAGCGCCCGCACGACCATCAGCTCGTCACGGGTCGAAGCCAGCGGCGGCGTCAGGTGCTGCGGCCGGGTGGCCAGCGGGTAGCGCAGCACGCCGCCCTGCTGCGGCGAGGGCTCCCCGGCGGCCGCGGCGCCGCCGTCACCGCCACAGCCCGCGAGGGCCAACGCCAGGGCCAGCAGGCAGGCCGCCGGCGCCGCGAACCGAGAGCCGCTGCTACTGCAGGGCGTCGGCACCCGCAACGACCTCGAGGATCTCCTGAGTGATCTCGGCCTGGCGGGCGCGGTTCATCTTCAGCGTGAGCTCGTCGATCAGGGTACCGGCGTTGTCCGACGCATTCCGCATCGCGGTCATCCGGGCGCCGTGCTCGGAGGCCGTCGACTCCAGCAGCGCGCGGAAGATCGTCGTCTCGAGGTAGGTGGGGATCAGGCTGCCCAGGATCTCCCGCGTGTCCGGCTCGTAGATGTAGGAGCCCTCGATCCGCACCGCCTCAGACCCCGTCAACGCCACCTCGGGCACCGGCAGCAGCTCGACCTCGTCCAGCCGCTGGGCCAGCGGGCTGATGAAGTGGTTGTAGACCATCACCACCTGGTCGACCTGCTCGGAGGCGTACAGCTCGGCCACCCGGGCGGCGATCGCCTGGGCGTCGGCATGGTCGGGCCGGTCGGTGATCCCGGTGTAGTCGGCCTCGACCGTCTGGCGGCGGAAGCGCAGCGTCGAGGCGCCGCGGCGGCCGACGGCCAGCCACAGCACCTCGTGCCCCTCCGAGCGATGGTCGCGGGCGATCTCCAGGGCGCGGCGGACGACGTTGGCGTTGAAGGCGCCGGCCAGCCCACGGTCACCGGTCAGGGCGAGCACGGCCACCCGGTTCACCTCGCGGCGGGCCAGCAGCGGCTGGTCGTGCACCTCGCCGGCCGCCGCGGCCACGTCCACCATCAGCTGCTGGGTGTAGTCGGCGTAGGGCCGCAGCGCCTCGATCCGGGCCTGTGCCCGGCGCAGCCGCGACCCGGCGACCAGCTCCATCGCCTTGGTGATCTTCTTCGTGTTGTTGACGGAGCGGATCCGCCGTTTGATGTCCTGCTGGGTGGCCATCGTGCGGTCTAGGCGGTGGCGGGCTCGGCCGCTTCGGCGTCCGCCGGCTCGTCGGCGGTCTCCGCGGGGGCGGGCTGTGCAGCCGTCTGCTCCTCGTCGCTCTCGAAGCTCTGGGCGAACCGCTCCACCTGCTGCTTGAGGGCCTCGACCGCCTCGTCGCCCAGATCCTTGGTCTCGCGGATCTGGTTGAGGACGTTGCCCTCGGCCCGCAGGTACTCGATCAGCTCGTCGCTGAAGCGGGGCACCTCGGCCACCGGCACGTCGTCCAGGTAGCCGTTGGTCGCCGTCCAGATCACCGCCACCTGCTCCTCCACCGGCCACGGCCGGTACTGGGGCTGGTTCAGCGTCGCCACCAGCCGCTGGCCGCGGCGCAGCTGCTGCTGGGTGGCCTCGTCGAGCTCGGAGGCGAACTGGGCGAAAGCCTCCAGCGAGCGGTAGGAGGCGAGCTCCAGCCGGAGCCGGCCGGCCACCTTGCGCATCGCCTTGATCTGGGCGTTGCCGCCCACCCGGGACACCGAGATGCCGGCGTCGATGGCCGGCCGGACGCCCGAGTAGAACAGGCTCGACTTGAGGAAGATCTGCCCGTCGGTGATCGAGATCACGTTGGTGGGGATGTACGCCGACACGTCGTCGGCCTGCGTCTCGACCACCGGCAG
>DATLLX010000120.1:0-7377 GCA_035537595.1 Gaiellales bacterium
GCTCCAGCGTAGCCACGGTCCACCCGCATCCGTCAGAACGTACCGGGGATGTTCAGGGTGATACCGCTGGTCGTGTCGGTCACCGATATGTCGGTGAAGGCGACGGTCATCGGCGGGCTGCACGACGGCGAGAACACCGCCGTCACGGACAGCGTCCAATCGGCCTTGCCGTTCTGCACGGGAAAGTCGCCGGCCGCCGAGACGGACTCCTTGTTGACCGCCTTCGGGTGATTGCCGCCGCCGTTGATGCACAGCGCGGTCGCGCTGAGCACCACGTGCACCTGGGACTCATCGCCGAGCCCGGCTTCCTTGCCGGAGACGGTCAGGGTGTTGCCTGACCGGGAGACGTTGGTTGCCGTCTTGATGAAGTGCGGGCTGCCCGCCCACGCAACAGGCGCAGCAACAGCCGCCACGGCCAGCACCAACACCGCCGACGGTAACAATCGACGCATCAGAACCCCCTTCAAACGCTCGATCGGAGCCTCGGAGCCGCGCACGGAGCCCGTTCAGAGACGCTCACCGGAGCGGCCCGGAGCCATGGAAGTATCCCCAACCTCCCTTCTCGTCCTCGCAAGAGCGCGGCCTCAAACTTTGCACTGAGCGGGGCCGTCTCGGTGGGCGAAGTCACGGGCAGGCTAGCCCCGCTGGCCTGTTCGCAAAAGTGACATCTGCGGCACGCTTGCAACGTCGGCACCCGGAGGATTTCATGGCCGGTGAGCAGCCAGGCGTAGCAGGTCGGTCACGGTCTGACCCTCGATGGTGCGGTCACCCAGTGGCATTTCGCGTGCGAGCTGGTAACGGTTATGAGTCCCTACACGCGTCCGTGTGACATAACCAGCGTCGACCAGGTCGGCCAGGATGCGATATGCAGATCGCCGGGTGATGCCCGCCGCCTCCGCAATCTCCGCCACACGCCTTTCGGGGTTCTCGCCGACGGCCAGCATCACCTGAGCGTGATGTGTGATGAACGACCACGGTCGACCCGGCTCGAAGGAGCCATCCTCCCGTGAAACCATACAAGCGGCCACGTCGGCGCGGCTGCTCACGACACGTCGATCTCCTCTTCGACAACCGGCGCTCGTTAGTACTGACGCACGCCGGAGCCGTCCGCTTCCCACCGGCCGTGCGACGACATTCAGACCGTGGTTCCGACGAGCCGGCCGACCAGCATCGTCAACACCATGGCTGCGATGCCCCAGACGACAACGCGCAGGGTTCCGCGGGCAGGTGGGGCGCCGCCGAGCCGGGCTCCCGACCACCCGGTGAGCGCCAGAGCAAGCGCCGTCGCCGCCATCGTCACCTCGATCCGCACAGACGATGGGGCGAGTAGTACCGCCAGCAGCGGCAGGGCCGCCCCCACCGTGAAGGCGGCCGCCGACGCGCCCGCCGCCTGGAACGGGCGTGCGTGAGACAGGGCGGTCATGCCCAGCTCGTCCCGCGCATGCACCGCCAGCAGGTCGTCGCCGGCGCTGAGCTCGGCTGCCACCTGCTCGGCCAGCTCGGGCGAAAGCCCGCGTTCGCGGTAGATCTCCACCAGCTCCGCGCGTTCGCCCTCCGGATCGCCGGCCAGCTCGCGCTGCTCGAGCGCGAGGTCGGCGCGCTCGGCGTCGGCCTGCGAGCTGACCGAGACATACTCCCCGGCGGCCATCGACGCGGCGCCGGCCACCAGCCCCGCGATCCCCGCGGTGATGATGGCGGAGCGGCCGGAGTCGGCGGCGGCGACGCCGACGATCATCGCGGCCACCGAGACGATGCCGTCGTTCGCTCCCAGCACGGCCGCACGCAGCCACCCGGTGCGATGCCCGAGGTGTCGCTCGGCGGCCCGCGCCGGGCTCGACGTACTGGCAGAGTCAGTCACCGGGCGTCTCCATCACTGACGAACGTTAAGGTGATCCGTCCGAACAGCGGAGATTGTGCACGGTTAGAGTGTCCTCATGCCACCCGCCGAGGCTGCGGGAGACGCCCGCGCCGACCGCAAGCAGAGCAGGGCCGGCCACATCCGGCGAGGCCGCCGCGCGTATGCCAGCCGTCGGTGGTCGGATTCCTACGAGTCGCTGTCGTCCGCCGATCGGGCGGCCCCGCTGGCGGCGGCCGACCTCGAGCTGCTGGCTACGGCGGCCTCCATGGTCGGACGCGAGGACGAGCACCTGAGCATCCTGGAGCGTGCCCACCGTGCGCACCTCGATGCCCATCAGGCGCTACCTGCGGCCCGATGTGCGTTCTGGGCCGGCACGCACCTGCTGATCCGGGGGGAGATGTCGCGGGCGTCAGGGTGGCTGGGCCGGGCCCAGCGCCTGGTGGAGCGCGAACCGGGCGAGTGCGCCGAACAGGGCTATCTGCTGGTGCCGGTGATGATGGGTCAGGAGATGGCCGGCGACTACGAGGCCGCCCACTCCACGGCCGTCGCCGCCGGCGCGATCGGCGAGCGCTTCCGCGAGCCCGACCTGCAGGCGCTGGCCCTCCATCAGCAGGGCCGAGTGCTGACCAAGATGGGCAAGCTCGATGCCGGCCTCGTGCTGCTCGACGAGGTGATGGTGGCGGTCACGGGCGGCGAGCTGTCGCCGATCGTCACCGGCCTGGTCTACTGCAGCGTGATCGAGGGATGCCAGCAGGTGTACGAGCTGCGCCGCGCGGGGGAGTGGACGGCGGCCCTGACCCGCTGGTGCGAGGAACAGCCCGACATGGTCAACTTCACCGGCCGCTGCCTGGTTCATCGGGCCGAGATCCTGCAGCTGCGAGGCGCCTGGCCGGCGGCACTGGACGAGGCGCGGCGGGCGGGAGAGCGCTTCGCGCGGGCGATGCACGGGTCTGCGGCGGGCGAGGCGGCCTACCGGCAGGGGGAGATCCAGCGCCTCCGGGGGGAGCCCGCCGCTGCCGGGCAGGCGTACCGGGAGGCCAGCCGGTACGGCTGGGAGCCGCAGCCGGGGCTGGCGCTGCTGCGCCTGGCGGAGGGTGACCCGGACGCCGCCGCCATCGCCATCCGCAGAGTGATGGCTGAGACCTCCCGGCCACTGGGGCGCGCGGGCCTGGTGCCGGCCTACGTCGAGATCCTGCTGGCGGCCGGGGATGCCGACGGCGCCCGCGCGGCATGCCGAGAACTGGAAGAGATCGCCGAGGGCCACCGAAGCGGCATGCTGGGCGCCATGGCCGCGCAGGCGACGGGCACCGTCGCGCTGGCTGACGGCGACGCCTGGGCGGCGCTGGTCTCGCTGCGGCGGGCGGGCGAGCTGTGGCGCGAGCTCGAGGTTCCCTACGAGGCCGCGCGGGCGCGGGTGCTGGTGGGGCTGGCCTGCCGCGCCCTGGGCGACGAGGAGACGGCCAGGATGGACCTGGAGGGTGCCCGGAGTGTGTTCGAGCAGCTGGGAGCACGGCCCGACGTCGCCCGCGTCGACTCGTTGCTTCGAGGGCAGCCAGCCTCGCTGCACGGCCTCTCGGGCCGCGAGCTGGAGGTGCTCCGCCGGGTGGCCGCAGGCGAGACGAACCGGACGATCGCCGAAGCGCTGGTGCTCAGCGAGCGGACGGTCGACCGCCACGTCAGCAACATCCTGGCCAAGCTTCGCGTGCCGTCACGGGCGGCGGCAACCGCCTACGCCTACCAGCACCGGCTGCTCTGACGCCGACTGGGTGGAATTACCCAGGGCACCTGCTGCCGCAGGTTGGGTCGTCCTGCCGATGCGCATCGCTGCCGCCGCCCGTAGCGTCGTTCGCGTCCTGTTCGGCAGTCACGATCGAAAGGAACGACACCATGTCCACGCAGGAACTGGAACGAACGCGGGCCGCCTGGGACGGTATCGCGGCGGGATACGACGAGTTCGTCACGCCGACGGAGGTGACGCTGGCCAACGATGCCCTCGGCCGGGTCGGCCTGGCGGCCGGTGTGCGGTTCCTGGACGTCGCGGCCGGCGCCGGCGGCCTGAGCCTCCCGGCCGCCCGGATCGGCGCCCGGGTGACGGCCACGGACATCAGTCCCAAGATGATCGAACGACTGCTCGCTCGGGCGGCAGCCGAGGGCCTCGAAGGGGTCGATGCCCAGGTGATGGACGGCCACCAGCTCGAGTTCGAGGACGACACGTTCGACGTCGCCGCCTCGCAGTTCGGCGTGATGCTGTTTCCCGACCTGCCGCGGGCGCTCGGAGAGATGGTGCGGGTGACGCGGCCAGGCGGCCGCGTGCTGCTGGTCGTCTACGGCCCGCCGACGCAGATCGAGTTCCTGGGCCTGTTCCTGGGCGCCATCCAGGCCGTGGTGCCCGGCTTCACCGGCCTGCCCGACGACCCGCCGCCGCTGGAGTTTCAGGTTGCGGATCCTGAGCGCCTAGGCCAGAGGCTGGCCGCGGCCGGGCTCACCGACATCCGTGTCGAGGCCGGCGTTGAGCGGCTTGCGTTCGAGTCCGGGCGGCAGCTGTGGGACTGGGTGATGAACAGCAACCCGATCGCCGGGATGGTTATCGCCGACCTGACGGAGCAGCAGCGCGCCGAGGTTCGGCTGACGCTCGACCGCCTGCTGGCCGACCGCGCCGGCGGAGGCGGCCCCGCGGTGATCGTGAACGCGGTCCACATCGGCATCGGGACGACCTGACGCCCTCCGGTGGGGACGACGCCTCCTACACAGTCGTGCGTGAGGCGTCGTCCTCGCCCAGTGCGGCCTTGACGTGTGGAGCGAACCGCTGCAAGAGCAGCGCGGCCAGCAGCAGCACGGTGCCGGAGGCGATGAAGGAGATCGCCCGGGCCATCGCATCGAGGTACGCCAGGTCGTAGAGGAAGAGCTTGCCGAGCGCCACGAACAGCAGCGCGATACCGCCCACCCGAAGCCGGCGGCGGTCACCGCGCAGCGAGACGATCACCAGTGCCAGCCCGACCAGCGCCCAGCCCATCGACACCAGCACGTGGCCCTGCTGGAATCGGTCGTGGACGGCGGCGGGGGAGGGGTGGTCGAGCAGCAGTTGGCCGGCACCGAGAATGGCGGCCGAGAACGTCCACAGAGCTGCGGCGCCGGCTGCGTAGGCGAGCACCGAGCGCACCGCCATCCCCGAAACGCTCCAGCTCTCCCGCTCATCTGGGCGCCGGCCGGCGGCGGCCGCCGCCAGGAACATGGCGATCGTGGCCGCGACCGCGGCGGCCAGTCCGGAGGCCGGAGTCCGGGTCGTCTCGAACAGCATGCCCGGCGTCTCGTAGGCCAGCAGCACGATGGTCGAGACCCCGAGGGCGCTGAGCAGCGAGAGCTCCCTCAGCGGCCGCCGGTCGAGTCGCGTGCGAAGCACACCCGGAGCCAGGTACACCATCAGGCTGACGATGCCGGACAGGGCCGCCCAGACGACCACCGGGTACTGGCCCTCCAGCAACATCGCCGCCAGCTGGGCTGCGAGGGCGAACGGCACCCATCCGGCGTAGGAGCGGATACGGATGTCACGGATGCCGGAGACGACCACCAGCCCGGCCAGTGATGCGATCGCGATCGTGTCCCAGCCGTCGCCGCGGCCGTGGCTCCCGAACGCGCGCAGTGACTGATCTGCGCTCCAGCCGCCGGCCACCCCGAGCGCGAACAGCATCACGGCCGAGGTGATCCCGGCGTCCTCACCGAGCCGGCGGCGCAGCTCCGGGATGTGGATGCAGGCGGCCAGCGCGGCTGCGACCGCCAGCCACGCCCAGAACGCGTACGGCGCCGCCAGCGCCTCCGCGATCAGATAGGCGAGAGTGACGACGGGTAGCAGCAGGGCGAA
This sequence comes from Gaiellales bacterium, assembly GCA_035537595.1. GTDB lineage: Bacteria > Actinomycetota > Thermoleophilia > Gaiellales > JAICJC01 > DATLLX01. The sequence continues at coordinate 5,718 of DATLLX010000120.1, forward strand.
CTCGGAACCCTCGCGGGTGGGGCGGCGAACGCTCCAGGCCAGGACAACGGCAGCCGCCACCAGCGCGCACAGGCCGGACAGCCCGTCTCGGCTTCCCAGTGCGTCCCAGCCGCCGTCGAAGCTGTCGAGCGGAGCCGTAACCGCCAGGGCGAGGACGGCACCGGTGGCCCAGAATCCGCTGCCGATCACGATCGCGGCCTCATCACGGAGCCAGGCCACGGTGAACGGCGTGCGCCGGTAGACGAACACGGCTGCCGCCAGGCCGGCCTCGGCGACGACGGCCCACTCCGCGGGCAGCGCCCACAGCGGCAGGTAGCCGACCGCCAGCGCGGGGAGCGCCCATACGACCACCTGTTCGCGGCGCGAGATCCAGCGTGTGCCGTAGCAGAAGGCGATCCCAGCGACCGCGAGGGCGGTGAGTGCGATCGTGCCGCTGTCGGAGCCCTGGCCGATGTCGGGCAGCCGCCCGTCTGTGGAGATGACGATGGCCAGTGCGCGCACGACGGCCAGGCCGAGGTAGATGCCGGCTGCGGCGGTGACCCGCATCCGGCGGGCACCGCTTCGGCGCGCCATCCGCTCGGCGACGCCGACCAGCAGCGCCGACTCCGCGGCCCATGCGCAGACCAGCGCCGGTCCGCCGGCCAGGAGCCCGGTCGCGGTGGCCGCCGCCGCCAGGCTGAACGCTGCGAGCAGGTCGGTCAGCTCGGGGTGGCTGCGGCGGGTCAGGGCAGGGACCGCGGCCAGCGCGGCCCAGATCGCTGTGACGCCGATCAGCGTCAGGCCGGCCAGTGAGTGCCCGCCCGCCATCCGCTGGCCGGCGAACAGGAACGTGCCGCCCATCGAGACAGCGAATGCCGACGAGGCCACCAGCCACCCGAGGCCGCTGATCCGCGTCCGCTGAGCGGGCCGCAGCTCCAGCTGGAACAGCATGGCTGCGAACAGCTCGACCACCAGCGCGGCGTCGATCACCGCCAGCCCGAAGCCGATGTGATCGGAGGAGGCCACCAGCAGTGCCGCGGTCTCCAGGAACGCGACCGCCCAGGCGCCGGTCAGAAGCCACTGCCAGCGGAATCGCCAGTGCAGGGGAAGCGCCGCGGCGGCCATGATGGTGGCGAACAGCACACCGCCGGCCGTCACGTCGAGGCTGACCAGCACCGGGGCCACCATGGCGGCGCAGACGCCGAACACTGCCAGCGGCTCCTGGCGGATCCGGATCGCAACCGCGACCGCCAGGCCGGCGATCAGCGCCGCCAGCGGCAACGCCACGGGCGCCTCGAACCACTCGTACAGGGAGGTGGAGGCCCACAGGCAGGTGTAGAGGCCGGCGATGCCGACACCGGCCGCCGCCAGGATGGAGTCGGCGCGCCACTTGCGGCGATCGAGCTCGACCGCTGCGGCGAGCATCCCGGTGGCCACGGCGACGCCGATTCCCACCCGCATCGGCGGAGTCACCCAGCCGCGGCTGGCCGCCATGATGAACAGCAGGGCGATGCCGAGAGCGGTGGCCACGCCGCCGGCCCACGCCAGCGTCCGGGCGGTGAACACTTGCTCGCCGATCCGCTGCCAATCGAGCTGCGGGATCTGCACGGGCTCGGTCACCGGTCGCAGCGGGTTGCGCTGCGGCGGGGCGCTCGGTGCGGCGGGCGGCTGAGGTCCAGCG
>DATLLX010000121.1:0-2415 GCA_035537595.1 Gaiellales bacterium
GGTCCAGGCGATCACCGGGGCCCACGGCGGGTTCGCTGCGATGGACAGCCGCCCGGGCGACACGACGTTCACGATCTCCCTGCCCTGAGGTCACAGACCCGGCACAGAGCGGGCACACGGTCCTCGCAGAGCGGCTGCCGAGGCTGGCGGCATGACCGCCACGGACACGACGCTCGCCCGCTCGAGCACAACACCCGCGCCCACCCGTACGACGGCCGGCCCCCGCCACCTCGACCTCGCCCGCACCTGGCGCGGCCGAGACGACGACCCCGCGTGGGTGCGGCCGGCACTGATCGGGCTGTTGCTCGGCACCGGCGTCCTCTACCTGTGGGGCCTCGGCGCCTCGGGGTGGGCGAACACCTTCTACTCCGCCGCGGCGCAGGCCGGGTCGGAGTCGTGGAAGGCGTTCTTCTTCGGCTCCTCCGACGCGGCGAGCTCGATCACCGTGGACAAGACGCCCCTGGCGCTGTGGCCGATGGCGCTCGCGGTGAAGGCCTTCGGCCTCTCGTCGTGGACCATCCTGGTCCCGCAGTCGCTGGAGGGGGTCGCCGCGGTCGGCCTGCTCCACGCCACCGTCCGGCGTACGACGGGATCCCCGTTCGCCGGGCTGCTCAGCGGCCTGGTCCTGGCGATCACACCGGTCGCGGTGCTGATGTTCCGCTTCAACAATCCGGACGCCCTGCTGGTCCTGTTGCTGGTCGGCTCCGTCTACGCGACGCTCCGCGGCGTCGAGTCCACGACGCTCGTGGCCGGCCACCCGGTCCGCTGGCTCGCGCTCGGCGGCGCGCTGGTCGGGCTGGCCTTCCTCACCAAGATGCTGCAGGCGTTCCTGGTGCTCCCGGCGCTTGCGCTGGTCTACCTGGTCGCGGCGAACACCGGCCTGCTCAAGCGCTTCGGACACCTGCTGGTCGCGTTCGGCTCGATGCTCCTCGCCGCCGGATGGTGGATCGCGATCGTCTCGCTCTGGCCGGCGTCCAGCCGTCCGTACATCGGCGGCTCGCAGAGCAACTCGGTCCTCGAGCTCACGCTCGGCTACAACGGGTTCGGGCGGCTCACCGGCGAGGAGACCGGCTCCGTCGGCGGCGGGGGGCCAGGTGGTGGCGGCTGGGGTACGACGGGCATCCTGCGGCTGTTCGACTCCGAGATCGGTGGCCAGGTCGCGTGGCTACTCCCGGCCTCGCTGGTGCTGCTCGTGGCCGGGCTCTGGTTCACCCGCCGTCGCGCCCGCACCGACGTGGTGCGCGCCGGGCTCGTGGTCTGGGGCGCCTGGCTGGTGGTCACCGCGCTGACGTTCAGCTTCATGGCCGGCATCTTCCACGCCTACTACACGGTGGCGCTGGCCCCGGCGATCGCCGCGCTGGTCGGCACCGGCGCCTGGCTGCTGTGGGAGCGACGCGACTCGCTGCTCGCCATGGGCATCGCGTCCGGCACGGTCTCCCTGACGGCGGTGCTCGGCTTCGCGCTCCTCGACCGCAGCCCGGACTTCCTGCCCTGGGCGAAGTACCTGGCGCTCGTGGCCGGACTGGGCTCGGCGCTGCTGCTGGCCGGGGTCAGGTTCCTGCCTCGCCGGATCGCCCTCGCGGTGGGCGCCGCGGCGCTGGTGGCGACGCTCGCCGGCCCGGCGGCGTACGCGGTGGACACGGCGGCCACCCCGCACACCGGCTCGATCCCGAGCGCAGGGCCCAGCTCCGCGCAGGGCCAAGGCCCTCCTGGCGGCCCCGGAGGCGGCCCGGGCGGAGGCGGCCTGCGAGGCGGCACCACCGGCGGTCTGCTCTCCGGCAGCCAGTCCACGGCGGAGATCACCGCGCTGCTCCAGCAGGACGCGTCCGCCTACGACTGGGCCGCCGCCGCGGTCGGCTCCAACTCGGCCGCCGGCTACCAGCTCGCGTCGCAGCAGCCCGTCATGGCGATCGGCGGCTTCAACGGCAGCGACCCGAGCCCGACGTTCGCGCAGTTCCAGAGCTGGGTCGTGCAAGGCCGGATCCACTGGTTCATCGCCAGCGGCGGGGGCGTCGGTGGTGGCTTCGGCGGTGGCTTCGGCGGTGGCTTCGGCGGGGGCGGCCCCAGCGCCGGTGGCAGCACCAGCAGCGCCATCGCGAGCTGGGTCGAGGACAGCTTCCCCGCGACCACGGTCGACGGGGTCGCGCTCTACGACCTCAGCGCCGGCGCCACCGGGACCGCCTCGTGAGCGCGGCGCCGACGTACGACGCGCCGGAGCCCGCCGTGGAGACGGCGGTGGCGACGCTCGACGTGGTGATCCCGGTGTTCAACGAGGAGGCGGACCTGGCCACGTCGGTCGAGCGGGTGGTGGCGCACCTGCGCACGCTGCCCTGGTCGTTCCGCGTGACCATCGCCGACAACGCCAGCACGGACGGCAGCGCGGTGATCGCCCGCCGCCTCCTCCACGCGTACGAC
>DATLLX010000122.1:0-5130 GCA_035537595.1 Gaiellales bacterium
GCACGGCACCCTCGCCCCCGACGGCTGCGTGCTCAAGCTGGCGGGCACCGAGCGGCGCGCCCACCGCGGGCCGGCGCGGGTGTTCGACAGCGAGGCTGACTGCGCCCAGGCGCTGCACGAGGGCGCCGTCGCGGAGGGCGACGTGCTCGTCGTCCGCTACGAGGGGCCCGCCGGCGGGCCGGGGATGCGCGAGATGCTCAGCATCACCGCGGCGCTCGTCGGCGCCGGGCTCGGCGAGTCGGTGACCCTCGTCACCGACGGCCGCTTCTCGGGCGCGACCCGCGGCCTGATGGTCGGCCATGTCTCCCCCGAGGCGGTCCGCGGCGGCCCGCTCGCGGTGGTCCGCGACGGCGACGTCGTCACGATCGACGTCGACAAGCGCCTCCTCGCCCTCGACGTCACGGACGAGGAACTGGCGGCCCGGCTCGACGCCTACGCGCCACCGCGGACCGCTTCGGGGGAGACATGGCCGACCATCAGGCCGCGGGTCGCGCCCGAGAAGCGGCCGTCGGTCACCAGGGCCACGTCCTCGCCCAGCCCGGCGCCGACCACGGACGAGGTGACGCTCAGCATCTCCCTCATCCCCGGCCCGCCGGCGGGTCCCTCGTAGCGGATCACCACCACGTCTCCGGCCTGGATCGACCGCGCCTTGACCGCCGCGAAGCAGTCCTCCTCGCTGTCGAACACGCGGGCCGGCCCGCGATGCGTCAGCCGCTCGTGCCCGGCCAGCTTGACCACGCAGCCGTCCGGCGACAGGTTGCCCCGCAGCACCGCCAGCCCGCCGGTCGGCTTGATCGGGCGGTCGATGGAGACGACCACCGGCTGGCCCGGCGTCTCGGTGACCTGGTCGGCGATCTCGCCCAGCGTGCGCCCGTCGACCGTCGGCGCGCCGGCATGGATCAGGTCGCGCTTCTTCAGCTCGCGGGCGACCAGAGCCACGCCACCGGCATCGAACATGTCGGTGGCGACGTAGGCGCCGCCCGGCTTCATGCTGGCCACGATCGGCGTCCGGCCGGCGATGATGTCGAAGTCGTCGATCGAGAATGGGATGCCCAGCTCGTGCGCGATCGCCAGCAGGTGCAGCACGCCGTTGGTCGAGCCCCCGGTCGCGGCCACGGAGGCGGCGGCGTTCTCGAGCGCCTGGCGGGTGATGATGTGGGAGGGCCGGACGTCGTCGCGCACGAGCCGCATCGCCAGCCGGCCGGCCTCCTCGGCGGCCGCGCCCTTGTCGCGGTTGAGCGCCGGGATCCCGTTCAGCCCGGCCGGGGAGATGCCGAGGAACTCGAGCGCCGTCGACATCGTGTTGGCCGTGAACTGGCCACCGCAGGCGCCGGCGCCGGGGCAGGCGGCCGACTCGACCTCGTGCAGCTCCGCGGCGTCGATCTTCTCGGCGGCGTAGGCGCCCACCGCTTCGAACACCTCCTGGATCGTGATGTCGCGCCCCCGGAAGGTGCCGGGCGCGATCGAGCCGCTGTAGAGGGCCAGCCCGGGGATGTCGAGCCGGGCCAGCGCCATCACCGCCGCCGGGATCGTCTTGTCGCAGCCGACCAGGCAGACCAGGCCGTCGAACAGATGGCCGCGGGCAACCAGCTCGATCGAGTCGGCGATCACCTCGCGGCTGACCAGCGACGCCCGCATGCCCTCGGTGCCCATCGATACGCCGTCGGAGACCGAGATCGTGTTGAACTCCATCGGCGTGCCGCCGGCCTCGCGGATGCCGGCCTTGACCCGCTGAGCCAGCTCCCGCTGGTTGAAGTTGCACGGCATCGTCTCGATCCAGGTGGTGGCGACGCCGACGATCGGCCGCGCCAGGTCGTCGTCGGTGAACCCGATGCCCTTCAGCATCGCCCGGGCGGCGGCCCGGTCGGGGCCGTCGGTCAGCGCGGCGCTATGCCGTTTCGCGGGGTCGCTGGGCCGCTCGTAGGGGTTGCTCACCGCTCGTCGGGCACCTTGGTCACCTTGATGCCCCACGCCGTGCCCGAGGCGAACAGCTGCTCGGGGTCGACCTCGTCCGCGTAGCCCAGGAAGTGCTGTGAGGGATCGTCGCGGGTGGCGCCGAAGACCGCCCGCCGCATCCGCACCGGCCCGCCGTTGTCGAGGTGGTCACCGCGCTCGCGCGCGGCCTCCGCCTCCTCGGCCGCCGGCCCCTCTGCGTATCCCTTGCCCATGCGGGCAGTTTACCGGCCGGCGGGCCCTCGCTCAGTCGGGAACCGTCGCCTCCGCCGGCTGCGCCCGGGGCAGTGCCGGGCGCCGCATCTGCGCCAGGGCGACGCCGCCCACCACCAGCGCCGTGCCCACGGCCAGCCAGATCGTGACCTGCTCGCCCAGGGTGAGGGCGCCCAGCGCCACGGCGAACACCGGGATCGCGTACAGGTAGGCCATCGCCAGCGAGGCATCCAGATGCTGCAGCGCCATCGTCCAGGCGACGTAGGCGGCCAGCGTGCAGGCCACGCCCAGGTAGAGCACCAGCAGCCAGTCCCACACGCCCAGGCCGGAGGCCGCGTCGAGCGAGTCGCCGGACAGCAGCGGCAGGAGCAGCAGGGTGCCGATCAGGCTGGCGGCCGAACTGACGGCGATCGGGCTGTGGCGGGCGATCAGCGGCTTGGCCATCACGTTGTAGAGGCTCCAGGCCACCGGCGAGCCCAGCACGATCAGCGGCCCCTTGGCGTTGGCGAAGGAGATCTCCTCGCCGGCCCCCAGCAGCACCACCACGACGACGCCCACGAAGGCGACGACCAGCCCCAGCGTGCGGGCCGCGGAAAACCGCTCGAGCCCCAGCGCGATGGCCAGGGCGAGCGTCATCGCCGGCGCGGTCGACACGATCACCGACGCCGTGCCGGAGGTGGTGAACCGCTCGCCCTCGTTGAGCGCGATGTGGTAGACGCCGACCACCAGCAGCCCGGCCACGCCGATCCGCGCCAGCTCGCCGCGGCTGGCGCCGCGCAGCCCGCCCGACATCCGGTAGGCCAGCAGAAAGCCGGGCGCAGCCACCAGGTAGCGGGCCGCGGCGATGTCGGGGCCCGACAGGCCGGCGTCCAGCAGATGCTTGATCGCCGCGAACGCGCCACCCCACGCCATCACCACCAGGGCAAGCAGCAGGTGGGCGCGCGACCGGTTCACAGTCCGTGAGAAAGTAGCAGCATGGCCTACGAGAAACGGGTGGAGATCCGCTGGCGTGACATGGACGGGTTCCTCCACGTCAACAATGCGACGTATCTGACCTACCTCGAGGAGGCCCGCGACGAGTTCTACACCGGCCTGCTCGGCGATCACGTGCAGCGGATGGTCGCCCGCCGGGTCGCCATCGACTTCGAGAGCGGCCTGACGCAGGACGACGGCACGGCGGTGATCACCTTGACCGTGGTCAGGCTGGGCACCAGCAGCGTGACCACCGACGAGGTGGTGACCGCCGCATCGGACGGCCGCGTGGCGGCGCGGGCCGAGACGGTGATGGTGCACACCGACGAGGGGCGGGCGGCCGCCGCGCCGTTCCCCGACGAGGCCCGGGCGGTGCTGGAAGGCGTGGTGGAGGTGAGGGCGTGAGCCCGCTGATCCACTGGGACGACGTCCCCTGGCGCGAGCGCACGGTGGGCGAGATCGGCGGTCGCACCCAGGATCTGGGCACCGCCGCGGGCACCGCCGGCACCGGCCTTCGCCGGTTCCAGATCGCTCCCGGGATGCGCTCCACCCCGCCCCACGCCCACGGCGCCGAGGAGGAGATCTTCTTCGTGCTCTCGGGGAGCGGGCTCCTGTGGCAGGACGGCGAGACCTGCCAGGTTCGCGCGGACGACTGCATCGTCCATCTGGCTGACGACATGGCGCATACCCTGCGAGCCGGCGACGAGGGTCTCGAGGTGCTGGCATTCGGCCAGCGGGTGCTGAGCGAGAACTGCTACCACCCCCACTCCGGACGCGTCTGGGCGGGGCCGACGGTGGTTGCGGCGGAGGGCCCCAGGGACATGTACGAGCTCGACGCCCAGTCCGGGCCGCTCGGCTTCCCGCCGCCCGGCCAGCGGCCTTCCAACGTGGTCGCGCTGGCCGATTGCACGCCCATGGTCGGCTCCGAGGGTGATGTCGCCTACGAGTCACGCGGCCTGTCGCACACGGCCGGATCGGTGCAGAGCGGACTCGGGCACGACCGGATCCCGGCCGGCAATCTGGGCACCGTTCCGCACTGCCACTCCGCCGAGGAGGAGATCTTCGTCGTGCTCGAAGGGTCGGGCACGCTGCTTCACGGCGACGAGCAGCTGCCGGTGCGGCCCGGCCATGTCGCCGGCTTCCCCCCGGGCACCGGCATCAGCCACGCGATCCGGGCCGGCGAGGGCGGCATCACCTATCTGACCTACGGGACGCGCGACCCCAACGACATCGCGTACTACCCGCGCTCGAACAAGGTCGCCTTCCGCGGGGTGAAGCTGATCGCGCGGCTGGAGAGCCTCGACTACTGGGACGGTGAGCGGTGAGCAGACACCTGGTGCACTGGGACGACGTGCGGCCACGGGAGCGCCGCCACCAGCACATCGCCTCCGAGTGGCTGAACCTGGGCCGCGCGGCGGGCAGCGTCGACATCGGCGTGCAGCGGATCCTGGTCGACCCGGAGCGCCGTTCGACGCCGGTGCACGTGCACGGCGCCGAGGAGGAGATGTTCTGGGTGCTCGGCGGATCGGGGCTGTTGTGGCAGGACGGCGCCACCTGCGAGGTCGGCCCCGGCGACACCATCGTGCACATCGCCGACCGGGAGCGCCACACGCTGATCGCCGGCGGCGAGGGCCTCGACCTGCTGGCCTTCGGCACCCGTGTGCAGCTCGAGCTCTGCTACCTGCCCCGGGCAGCGCATTCCTGGGCCGGGCCGGTGGTGCTGCCGTCGCCCGGCCTGTACGACCTGTTCCCGCTGGACGACGAGGCAGAGCGGCTGGAGGTGCCGGATCCCGGCGCGCGCCCGGCCAATGTGGTTGCGCTGGCCGACGTGCCCGGCTCCTCCCGTGACGGCCGCGTTCGGACCGACCTGGGCCGGGCACGTCGGCCAGCGCAACCACATTGGCCGGGCGCGCGCCGGGATCCGGCACCTCCAGCCGCTCTGCCTCGTCGTCCAGCGGGAACAGGTCGTACAGGCCGGGCGACGGCAGCACC
>DATLLX010000123.1:0-8683 GCA_035537595.1 Gaiellales bacterium
GCGTTGGTGGGGTCGGTGGCATGCACCTGCCCGGCCGTCAGCCGCCAGATCAGCCAGGAGTCGACCGTGCCGAACGCCAGATGCTGCCCGGAGCCGCCGGCCCGGTCGAGCAGCCAGACCAGCTTGGTGGCAGAGAAGTACGGGTCGGGCACGAGCCCGGTCCGCTGCCGGATCAGGTCCGCCGGCAGCCGCGCGCATTCCGCGGCCGTGCGCCGATCCTGCCAGACGATCGCGGGCGCGACCGGCCGGCCGGTGCGCCGGTCCCACAGCACGGTGGTCTCCCGCTGGTTGGTGATGCCGATCGCCCGCAGGTCGCGGGCGCTGCAGCGCGCGTCGGCGAGAGCGGCTTCGGCGGCGCCCAGCACGCCGGCCCAGATCGCTTCGGGGTCGTGCTCGACCCAGCCGGGACGCGGATACCGCTGCTCGAGCTCGCGATAGCCACGGCCGCGGATCGCCAGCTGATCGTCCAAGACCAGGCAGGTGGTGCCCGTGGTGCCCTGATCGATCGCGAGAATCACGCGGCGCAGCGTACCGGCCGTGTGCCCGCCGCACACCGACCCGGCGCCTTGGGGGAGTAGCGCCGAGCCGGCGGTCTTTCGAGGGATCGCGATCCGTCAGGCAGGCCTGGCATCCGGTGCCGGCACATCCGCCGCCTCGGAAAGGGCGGGAGGGCACGCGGCGTGATCCCGATCACAAAGATCCTAGCCTGCTGCGGCGGAAGTTGCCAGACCAGGCATCGAATGTTGCTCCGGGAGGCGATCCGACCGGTACGGTCGATCGAGTGGATCTACGCGACGAACGAGTAGGTATCGCCTCGTCTATCGAGAAGATATCGCCTCGGAATTCGAGTAGGATACGGTTTCATGGCAAATCCGTTCCCCTATCAGCGGCCGGTGCTGCCGGCGCAGGTGATCGACCGCGATGCGGAGACCGAGACCCTGCTCGACTGGTGCCGCGACGGCATGCTGGTCCGGCTCGACGCTCCCCGCCGGTACGGCAAGACCAGTCTCGTCCGCCGCGTGTTCCACGAGGCGGCGAAGGGCGGCACGGTCGGCATCCTGTGCGACCTGAAGGGCGTGCTCACGCTGTCGGACGTGATCACCCGCCTGGGCCGCTCGTACGCGCAGCTTCAGGGCAGCGCGGCCAAGCTGCTTCGCCCCACGCTGACGGCGATCGAAGCGGAGTTCTCGGTCAGCTTCATGGGCGCGGGCGTGAAGAGCAGCCTGGCCGGCCGGCCCGCCAACGAGGAGGCTGCGCTGTTCGCGCTGCTCGACCTGCCGCAGCGATTCGCCGGCAAGGGCTGGAACGACGTGATCGTGTGCTTCGACGAGTTCCAGGACGTGCTGGCCGTGCCGGCCGCCGACGACAAGCTGCGGGCTGCCATCCAGCATCACGACGCTGGTGCCGCATACATCTTCGCCGGCTCCGAGCCGCGGCTGATGAACGCGCTGTTCGGCGACAAGCACCGCGCGTTCTGGGGCCAGGCCGAGCCGCTGGAGCTGACTCCCCTGGCCCCCGAGGACGTCGCCCGCTACATCGCCGCCCGGTTCGACGAGACCGGTCGCGACGTCGGCGAGGCGCTGACGCCGCTGGTGCGAACGGCCGGCGGACATCCGCAGCGGACGATGTTCCTGGCCTCCAAGCTGTGGGCACGCACAGCTCCCGGCAAGACTGCCACCCTGCAGACCTGGCAGGACTCGCTCCAGGCGGCGAAGCTGCAGGCGGAGCCGGCCCTTGATGCCGAATGGCGGGGCCTCAGTCCGGGCGCCCGGCGGGTGCTGCGGGCGGTCGCGCTGAACGACGGTCGGCCATTTCGCAAGGCCGCTGCCGAGGCGGTCGGCGTACCGATCGGCAGCGTCGACCGGCTGACCGAGACCCTGGTTTCGGGCAACGTGCTGCGCCAGCTGGAGGCTGGGCGGTTTGCGTTCATCGACCCGCTGCTGCAGGCCTACGCCGCCGATCTGGCAGGGGATTCGCTGCCCAGCGGCGAGCCCGACGAGCCGACCTGATCGCCGGCCGGCGAGGGTCTCGCCTGTCCTCAAGTGACACCAGCTGGACGCCGATGATGATTGAGATGCCTCGCTCCACCCGGTCCCTGCTCGCAACGCTGCTGACGGCCGCGGCGCCGGTGCTCGCCTACTTCGCACTGTTGCCGGTCGTCCAGCTCGGCTCGGAGCAGCCCGCCGCGCACGTGATCGCGGTCGGCGGCACGGCAGCGCTGGCCTCGTTCGTGGCGGTGCTGCTGACGCTGGCGGCGGTTCGCCGCAACGACCTGCGCGGCGGCCTGGTCGGCGCGGCCTTCACCGCCATGGCCGGGCTGCTGACGATCCACGCCCTGGCCACGCCCGGTTTCCTCCTCGAGGAGTACGGCCGGAACGCGACCATCGGCCTGGCCGGCGTTTCTGCAGTGCCGGCAGCGGCGGCGCTGCTCGCGCTGGCGGTCGCCGTCCCGGCATCGATCGAGCACGCGCGGCAGCTGATCGTCGGCATCGAGGCGGCGGTGCTGATCGCGCTGATCGGGTTCGGCACCGGCGGCCTGCTGCACCCGCAGCTGATCCCGCTGATCCCGCTGTCGGTGGAGCCCTGGATGTACCTCGTGCTGATCCCGACCACCGCCGTCTACGGTCTGGTCGCCCTGCGGGCATATCGCACCAGCAGGCTGACCCGCCGCCGGGCGGACGGCTGGCTGGCGATCGGCGTCTGCTGGCTGGGCGTGTCGCTGGCCCTGTACCTGCTTTCGAACACCTGGTCGCTGGGCTTCTGGTGGGCGCACATGATGGAGGGGCTGGGGGTTGCGGTGGTCACCTTCTGCGTGGCGATCGACCTGGCCCGGCAGCGCCCGTCGCAGGCGATCGGCCGCGACCTGCGGGGCGAGGAGCTGGTCGGCTCCGAACAGGAGCTGCTGGGCGGCTACGTCCGTGCGCTCACCTCATCGCTCCGCGACCTCGATCCGTCCACCGGCGCCCACTCCCGCCGGGTCGCTGCGATGTCCGTGCGGGTCGGCGAGCACCTGGGCCTGGGAAGCGACTCGGTGCGGCGGCTGGCGATCGCCGGGCTGGTGCATGACATCGGCAAGCTGCAGCTGCCCTGGGAGATCCTGAACAAGCCGGGGCGCCTGACCGACGAGGAGTTCGCCCTGATCCGCCGCCACCCGGCGCTCGGCGCGTCCCTGCTCGAGCACCTGGGCGGGTTCGCGGAGGAGGTGCCGATCGTCGCCTGCCATCACGAGCGGTGGGACGGCGGCGGCTACCCGGCCGGTACGGCGGGCGAGGCGATCCCGTTGGAGGCTCGGGTGCTGTCGGTCTGCGATGTCTACGACGCGCTGACCAGCGACCGCCCCTACAGGGCGGCATGGGATCACGAGCGCGCCCTGGCGCTGCTTCGCGAGGAGCGGGGCGCCGCATTCGATCCCCGCTGCGTCGACGCCGCGATCGCCGTGCTCGAGCAGCAGGCCGCGCCCCGCGTCGACGTCGTCCGCACCACGCTCATGCCTCGCGCGGCCACCAAGAACATCTAGCGCCGCCGCTGCGCCCGCCGGTTAGCATCGGCCGGTGGACGAGCCCGCGCTGCGCACCGAGGTGACATCGCTGCTTCGCGAGCTGCTGGCCGTGGACACCTCGAATCCCCCGGGCCGCGAGACGCCGGCCGCGCTGCTGCTCAAGGGCTACCTGGAGGCGAACGGCGTCGAGTGCGAGCTGGTGGCTCGCGACCCCGACCGGGCCAACCTGATCGCCCGGATTCGCGGTGCCGGGGACGGGCCCTCGCTGGCCTTCCTCGGCCACACCGACGTGGTGCCCGCCGATGCGGAGGAGTGGGCGCACCCGCCGTTCTCCGGCCATCTCGACGAGCACGGCTACGTGTGGGGGCGGGGCGCTGCCGACATGAAGAACGAGACGGCGTCGCGCGCCGTGGCGATGGCGGTGCTGGCGCGGTCCGGCTTCAGGCCGCGGGGCGACCTGCTCTTCATCTCCCAGGCCGACGAGGAGGACGGCACCGAGGAGGTCGGCCTGACCTGGCTTCGTGAGGCGCGACCGGACATCGGCTGCGACTACGCGATCGACGAGGGCGGGGGATGGCGGCTGGCGCTGGCGGACGGCCGCGTCGCCTACACCCTCAACGTGGGTGAGAAGGCCAGCCTGAAGGCGCGGGTGACCGCCGTCGGCGAGGCCGGCCATGCCTCGAAGCCGAGCATCGGAGCAAACGCCGTTCCGCTGCTGGCGACCCTGATCGGCCGGCTGGCGGCCCACCGCACCCGCCGGCTGCTGCTGCCCGAGACCCGGCGCACGCTCGAGCTGCTCACGGGGTCGGCGGACGGCGACCTCGACCACGTGGTGGAGCTGGCCCGGGGCCTCGAGCCGTCGCTCCTCCATGACCTGCCGCCGCTCTTCGGCATCACGATCGCGCCCACCCGCCTGGAAGCCTCGGACGCGCTCAACGTGATGCCCGGAAGGGCAACGGTCGACTGCGACTGCCGGCTCCTGCCCGGCCAGACCCGCGGCGACCTCGAGGCGGAGCTGCGCGCGGCTCTCGGGGACGACATTCCCTACGAGCTCGAGCTGGACGCCGCGCCGGTCGGCGGCAGCAGCTCGCCGCTGGAGACGCCGCTTCACGACATCTGCCGTCGCTTCATCGAGCGTGAGGAGCCGGGCGCGCTGCTGCTGCCGATGATCTCGACCGGCTTCTGCGACATGCACTACCTGCGCGAGTCGTTCGGCACCACGGCCTACGGCTTCTGGCCGGTGCGGCAGATGCCCGCCGCCGAGTATCTCAACGGCATGCACAACCGCGACGAGCGGATCCACGTCGACGACCTGCTGCTGGCGACGAGCTTCCACATCGAGGCCGCCCGCGAGCTGGTTGGGTGAACAACGGTGTCAGATACCCGTGTTCACCTCGACCGTGTGGGTGAACAAGAGTGTCTGACACTTCTGTTCACCCGGCGGCGGGTGGTCAGGCCTCGGACTCGGCCACGGCGACCATCCGCTCGAGCTCGGCGAAGCCGGCGTCCCAGACGCCGGGGTCGGCGAGGTCGACGCCGACGCCGGCCAGCAGCGTTGCGGGATCGGCCGAGCCGCCGGCGGCCAGCAGCTCGAGGTAGCCGCCCACGAACTCCTCGCCCTCCTGGCGGTAGCGTGCGTAGAGCACGAGCGCCACCAGCTTGGCGAACACGTACGCGTAGGTGTAGAAGCGGGTGGAGATGAAGTGGGGGATGTATGCCCAGCCCAGCCGGTAGCCGGGCGGCATGTCGAGGCTGTCGCCGTAGTAGCGGTGGTTCTCCTCCAGCCAGACCTGGCCCAGCCGGTCGGCGTTCAGCGTGGTGGCGTCGGCCCGCAGGGCATAGGCACGCTGCTCGTAGCGAGCCAGCACGGTCTGGCGGAAGATGGTGGCGAACGAGCCCTCGACCCGCTCTGCGGCGATCACGAGCCGGGTTCCCGGGTCGTCCTCCGTCGCCAGCAGGTGGTCGAAGGTGACGAACTCGGCGAAGGTGGAGGGCACCTCGGCCATCGCCAGGCCGGTGTAGGCGGAGTGCGGGGTCTGCCTGCCGTGGGCGAGCGTGAAGTGCATGCCGTGCCCCAGCTCATGCGACAGCGTCATCACGTCGTTGACGTTGTCGGTGAAGTTCATCATCACGTAGGGCGACGCGTCCTGGGCGACCGGCGCGCAGAAGGCGCCGCCGCGCTTGCCGGCGCGCGGTTCGGCGTCGATCCGCCGATCGCGGAAGAAGCCCTCGGCGATCTGGCGGATGTCCGGCGAGAACCCGTCGAACGACTCTGCGACCAACTCGCACGCCTCGGCATAGTCGACCCCCCGGGCCTCGCCAATCGGCGCGTACTGGTCGGCCAGCGCCAGCCGGGGCAGCTCCAGCATCCGCGCCTTCAGCTCGAACCAGCGCTGAGCGATGCCGTAGCTCCGCTCCACCGCCTCCATCATCTGCCGCACGACCTCGCCGTCGAGCTCGTTGCGGAGGTGCGTCTGCTGCATCGGGTCGTCGCCGTAGCTGCGCAGGCGGTCGATCACCAGCCGGTCGGAGACCAGCGAGTCGTAGCTGTGCGCGAGCACCGGCGCATGCGGCTCGAGCGCGTCGTACAGCGTGTCGAGGGCGCGCAGGCGGACATCGCGGCGGGGATCGTGGACGTAGGCCAGCAGCCGATCGATGGTGTGCGGCGTCTCGCCGTCGCCGGCGTCGAACGGCACCTCGATGGTCGATGTCTCCTGTGCGAACAGCGTCTGCCAGGCGCTGACCGCCGCCGGATCCCGCTCGGCGAGGATCCGCTCCTCCGCCTCGGAGAGGGTGTGCGGCGCATAGCGGCGCTTGGAGAGCAGATGGTGGCGGTCGCGGGCAACCTCCGGGGCTTCGGCCAGCTCGGCCGCTCGCTCCTCCGGTAGCTCCAGCCACTCCAGCTCGAAGAAGCGCAACTCGTTGATCGCCTCGACCAGCGACCGCTCGACCCGCGCCGCGAAGTCGCGGTTCTCCTCGTCGGTGACGTCGGTCGACTTGCGCAGCGCCGAGTACGACGACACCCGGGACAGCTGGTTGTCGATCTCGCCCAGCTCCTCGAGCGCCTCGGCCAGCTCCTCCGGCTGGATGGCCGCCGTCCGGCCGCGCCAGGTGGCGGCGAAGGCGTGCGAGCGCTCGACCGCGGCGGCGAGTGCGCGGTCGGCCTCACCGGTGTCCGCGAACAGCGGCGTCAGATCCCAGCGAACGCCCGCGGCCTGTGCTTCGGTGGTCATGAAGCGATTTCTAGCAGCGAGCGCCCGTGCAGTCGGCCGGACTGGTAGCGTTTGACCGTGCAACCACCCTCGGGCGAACCCGTGGCGCTGACCGACCAGGAGCTCGCTGCCTGGGGCGGGCTGCTCCGTACGCACGCCCGGTTGGTGCGGGAGCTCGACGCCGAGCTGACTCTCGAGCACCGGCTGCCGCTGTCGTCCTACGAGGTGCTGTTGCGGCTGGCGAACTCGGAAACCGGCGGGATGCGGATGTCAGAGATCGCCGACGCCGTGCTGCTCAGCCGGAGCGGCCTGACCCGGCTGGTCGACCGGCTCGAGCGTGAGGGCCTGGTGGCCCGCGAGCCCTGCAACGACGACGCTCGCGGCCAACGGGCGGTGATCACCGAGCTGGGACGGGCGCGGTTCTCCGAGGCCCGGGTGACGCACCTGGCCGGTGTCCGGCGCAGTTTCCTGGGCCGATTGGACGCCCGCGAGCTGAGCCAGCTGTCGCGGATCTGGCGGGTGCTCGAGCGGGCCTGACGGCAGGGCCGCTTGCGTGGCTCCTAGAATCCCTGGACTCATGGAGCGCTACGACCCGCATGCGATCGAGGCCAAGTGGCAGGCAATCTGGGCCGAGAACCATGTCCACGAGGTGCCGAACCCGGAGCCGGGGGAGGACACGTCGCGGATGATGTACGTGCTGGAGATGCTGCCGTACCCGTCGGGCGAGCTGCACATGGGCCACGTCAAGAACTACACCATGGGCGACGTGATCACGCTGTTCCGGCGGCGCAACGGCTACCGAGTGGTGCATCCGATGGGCTACGACTCGTTCGGCCTGCCGGCCGAGAACGCCGCCATCAAGAGCGGCCTGCATCCCGCCGTATCCACTCGAGACAACATCAACGCGATCAGGTCCCAGATGAAGCGGATGGGCTGGTCGATCGACTGGACACGGGAGCTGTCGACCGCGGACCCCAGCTACTACCGGTGGACGCAGTGGATCTTCCTGCGGCTGCTGGAGGCCGGCCTGACCTACCGCCGGGAGGCGCCGGTCAAGTGGTGCCCCGTCGACCAGACCGTGCTGGCCAACGAGCAGGTGATCGACGGGCACTGCGAGCGCTGCGGCGCCGAGGTGGAGTCCAAGAACCTGGAGCAGTGGTTCTTCAAGATCACCGACTACGCCCAGCGGCTGCTGGACGACCTGCAGCACGTGAACTGGCCGCAGCGCGTGATCACCATGCAGCGCAACTGGATCGGCCGCAGCGAGGGGGCTGAGGTGGTGTTCCGGGCCGACCACGACCCCGAGATCGCCCTGCCGGTGTTCACGACCCGGCCGGACACGCTGTTCGGGGCGACGTTCTTCGTGCTGGCCCCGGAGCACCCGATGGCGCGGGAGCTGGCCCAGGGCACCGAGCACGAGCAGCAGGTCGCGGACTACGTCCGGCACACCGCGGCGTTCTCGGCCGTCGAGCGGGCGTCGGAGAAGGAGAAGACGGGGGTCTTCACCGGCCGTCACGTTGTCAATCCCGTGAACGGGGAGCGGCTGCCGGTGTGGGTGGCTGACTATGTGCTGATGGAGTACGGCACCGGCGCGATCATGGCGGTGCCCGCGCACGACGAGCGCGACCACGACTTTGCCCGCCGCCACGGGCTGGAAATCCGCCCGGTGGTGGCGCCCCGCGGCGGTGAGCTGCCCCCCGGGGACGGCGCCTTTTCGGAGCACACCGACGACGAGGTGCTGATCAACTCAGGCGATTTCACGGGCATGGCCGCTCCTGACGCCAAGCGGGCTATCACCGACTGGCTGGAGCAGAACGGAGCGGGCAGGGGCAAGGTGGCCTACCGGCTGCGCGACTGGCTGCTGTCGCGCCAGCGCTACTGGGGCTGTCCGATCCCGATCGTGTACTGCGACGACTGCCGCATGAGGGACAGGCCACGTTCACCCAGTCCTCGGCGGTGGCCAGCGGCGAGG
>DATLLX010000124.1:0-13314 GCA_035537595.1 Gaiellales bacterium
GACGTGACCTGCACCGGCAGTGTCTGGCCGACCCGCTGGCCGGCCCCCTCGACGACCACCATGGTGCCGTCGTCCAGATAGCCAACACCCTGCCCGGGCTCCTTGCCCTCACGGATCAGCGTGATGTCGAGCCGCTCGCCGGGCAGCACCGCCGGCTTCAACGCGTTGGCCAGCTCGTTGACGTTCAGCACCTTGACGTCCTGGATCTGGGCCAGGCGGTTGAGGTTGAAGTCAGTGGTCAGGATGGGGACGCCCCGCTCCTTCGCGAGCTTCAGCAGCTTGGCGTCGACATCCGGCACCTGGGGGAAATCGACATCCGGCGTGGCGACGTCGATGTCGCTGCGCAGGTCCTGGACGACCTCCAGCCCGCGGCGGCCGCGGGCCCGCTTCAGCGGGTCGGCGGAGTCGGCCACCTGCTGCAGCTCCTTGAGCACGAACTCCGGCACCACCAGCTCACCGCCCAGGAACCCGGTGCGGACGATGTCGCCGATCCGCCCGTCGATGATGGCGCTGGTGTCGACCAGCGTTGCCCGGGACTGCGGCGCGCCCTCGGCGTCGCCGATCGCGTAGACGCCGACCAGGCGCAGGATGCCCCGATGCTTCTTGCCCGCCGTGAACGCGAACAGGTAGCCGAGGACGAGGAACATGGGCAGCATCACCCAGTTGCCGATGTAGGGCAGGGCGTGAAGCGGGATGTAGAGCAACGCGGAGACGAGCAGTCCGACCAGGAGGCCAAGGGCCCCGACGGTCAGCTCTCCGGCGCTGCGGCTTTGGGCGGCTCGCTCAATCCTTCTGAACCCTCGCTGCAGAAGCTTTCCCGCGATCCCGCCGAGTGCCCACCCGACGACGAACGCGAGAAAGATGACGATGCCGAACGCGGAATACGAATAAGAAGCCGATGAGGAAATGTCCTCGACATCGAGGGCGATCCCCGCGCTGACGGCACCGAGCGCTGCGAGAAGGGCCAGAACGATTCTCGATGCAACGATCATCGTCTGCTCCCCCTTGGAAGCGGTCTTGCCCGCCGTGGCGGTTGGGCTCGTGGCCTCCGCCGGCGGGCACGGGACTGAATGTTCGGTAACGGAGTTCGCTACGCGCGTGCTCTGGCCTTGCGAGCGGCTCCGATCTCCTCCAGCACCTCCTCGAGGAACTCACGCGCCTCGTCCTCCTCCATGCCCTTCACGAACATGAGCTCGGAGGCGAGGATGCGCTTGGCGTTCGAGAACATCTGCTTCTCACCCGTGGAGAGGCCCTTCTCCTGGTCGCGCTGCGCCAGGTTCCGGACAACCTCCGCGAGCTCGAAGATGTCGCCGGTCTTCATCTTGTCGCGGTTGTGCTTGAAGCGGCGGTTCCAGTTCTTCGGCATCTTGCTGCCATCGCCCTGCAGGACGGCGATGACCTCGTCGATGGACTGGTCGGAGATGACTTCCCGCAAACCGGCTCGATCGGCGCTGTCCGTGGGGATCATGACCGTCATGTCCTTGTGCGCGATCTGGATGGTCAGATATTCGCGCTCTTCCCGCTGCTCCTTCTTGACGATCGTCCCCGCGCCGTGCTGCGGGTAGACGACCTTGTCCCCGACTTCGTACACGCGACCGTCGACCTCCTTGCCGGAAGGAACCGGCTTCATTGCCCCATTTGAAACCGCAAGGATACCAGATTTGCAGCTATCTCACGAATGAATGGGACGATATTGGCATACGTACAACATGATCATCTTCCCCTGCCGGTCGCATACCGAATGATCTTCGTAATGGTAAAAGGCATGCCAAGGCATTAGTTCTGATAATCCTTACGTATCCTTGCCGCCTGATACCGTTAACCCGTGTCAGGACAGCAGACCCCGAACGTCGGCGAGCCGGTCTCGGTCAAGCTCGCCAATTCGATTGTGCATGCATCCAGGCGTTCGCGCGACCTTTTCGACGACGGAGAACGCCGCCGGGAGTGGGCGCGGCAGCTGGGGCGGGAGGATCTGACCGCGGAGGAGGCAGCCCGGCTACGCCTCCTACGGGCCAGCGTGCGAGAGCTGCTGACCGCCGCGGCCGAGCGCCGGCCCCCCGGCCGGGACGCCCTTCACGGAGTGAACGAAGCCAGCGCCGCGGTGCCGGTCGCAGCCCAGCTGAACTGGCCACCGTCCGGCCCCCCCTCGGCCTGGCGGGCCGCGACGCCCGCCGACCCGGTCACGAGCGCGATGGCCGTGATCGCCCGCTCCACCATCGACCTCCTGTGCGACCACCACGACCGGATCCGCCGCTGCCAGGCGCCCGGGTGCCCGGCGCTGTTCGTCGCCTCCGACCCCCGCCGGCGCTGGTGCTCGATCGGGTGCGGGAACCGTGTTCGGGTCGCCCGCCACGCCGCCCGCAGGCGCTGACGCTCACAGGTTGAGGTAGCGGTCGACCAGGTTCTGCTCCTGCAGCCGGCGCAGCCCCTCGCGGATCTCCTTGGCCCGGATGTTGCCCACGCCGTCGACCTCCTCCAGCTGGCCCACGGTGGCGCGCTGGAACGCCTCCAGGCCGCCGAAATGGGCGATCACGTGCTCGATCACCACGTCCGGCAGCCGCGGCACCTTGTGCAGCACCCGGTAGCCGCGCGGCGAGACCGCGTGGTCCATCGGGTTGACCGTGCGCGGGTAGCCGAGCACGCCGGCCAGCTCGTCGAATTCCAGCAGCTGCTGATCGGGCAGCCCCGCCAGCGCCTGGACGACCGCGCGGTCGCCGCCGGTCACTCCGGGGACGTCGTAGTCGCGGATCAGCGCCAGCTTGTCGGTCGGCACCCACTCGGTCATCTCCTCGAGCTGGATCTTGATCAGGCGCCCCTCGACGCCCAGCTCGACGACGTTGCGATCGATCTCCTCGGCCATGCGGGTGGTCATCTCGGCCCGCTGGAGCACGACCAGCACGTCGTCCAGCATCACCGCCCCCTGGAACTCGAGCGCCGTCAGCCGGGTGGAGACCTGCTCCAGCCGCGTCCGGTAGGTGTCCAGGGTGGTCAGGGCCTGATTGGTCTTGGCCAGCACGTCGGAGATCTCCTCCAGCTGGTAGCGGAGGTCGCCCACGTACAGCGTGACCACGTCGCGCTGCTGGCTGATCGAGACCACCAGGGCGCCGGTCTGCTTGGCCACGCGCTCGGCCGTCCGGTGACGGGTGCCGGTCTCGGCCGAGGGAATCGTCGGGTCGGGCATCAGCTGGACGTTCGCGTACACGATCCGGGTGGCCTGGGAGTTGAGGATGATCGCGCCGTCCATCTTGGCCAGCTCGTACAGCAGGTACGGAGAGAAGGCCTGATCGAGTCGGATCCCTCCCGAGAACAGGAACGACAGCTCGGCGGGCTCGCCGATCACGATCAGCGCACCCTCGCTACCCCGCAGGATGTCGTTGATTCCCTGCCGCATCGCCGTACCGGGGGCGATGCGCCGCAGCGCCTCCAGCGCCCGCGGATCTCTGCGGACGTCGGGGATCAGCTCGCTCACGCGAATGCCTCCTCGATGGCACGGCCAATGGTGTCAACGGACGTTACCTGGACCCCGGCCGCGCCGCCCGTGTCGGGCGGGCCGATGACCACCGAGGCGCCCAGCTTGCGGGCCTCCTCCACACGTCGCTCCGGCTGGCCCACCGGCCGCACCCGGCCGGTCAGGCCGAGCTCGCCGAAGCACGCCAGCCCCTCCCGCGGCGGCCCGCCGCGAAAGGCCGAGACGATCGCCAGCGCCACCGCCAGGTCGGCTGCAGGCTCCTCCACCCGCACGCCCCCGGCCACGTTGACGAAGATGTCGCTGCCGCCCAGAGCCACCCCGGCGTGGCGGCCGAGCACGGCCACGATCATCGACAGCCGGTCGCGGGCGAAGCCTGTGGCCGCGCGGCGGGGCATCGCCAGGTCGGTCGGCGCCACCAGCGCCTGCACCTCGAGCAGGATCGGCCGCGTGCCCTCGATCGCCGGCAGCAGCACCGACCCCGGCCCCTGCTCCGGGCCGGTGGCGAACGCGGCGGAGGGATCGAGCACGCCGGCCAGGCCGCGGTCGGTCATCTCGAAGATGCCGATCTCGTTGGTCGACCCGAACCGGTTCTTGACCGCCCGAAGGACGCGGAGGAACCGGTAGCGGTCGCCCTCGAACTGCAGCACCGCATCGACCAGATGCTCGAGCACCCGCGGCCCCGCCACCGCGCCATCCTTGGTCACATGCCCGACCAGGACGATGGTGATCCCCTCGCCCTTGGCCAGCCGCAGCAGGCGGTCGGCGGCCTCCCGCACCTGGGCGACGCTTCCCGGGGCCGACCCCAGGTCGGACGAGAACAGGGTCTGCACCGAGTCGACCACGCACACCTCCGGGCGTTCGGCCACGATCGCCTCGCACACGACCTCGAGCTCGGTCTCGGCGAGGATGGCGATGCGGTCGACGACGCCCAGCCGCTCGGCGCGCAGCCGCACCTGGGCCGGTGACTCCTCGCCGCTGACGAGCAGCGTCCGCCGGCCCGAGGCGCCGATCGCCCCCAGCGCCTGCAGCAGCAGCGAGCTCTTGCCCACCCCCGGCTCGCCGCCGACCAGCACCAGCGAGCCGGGCACCAGCCCGCCGCCCAGCACGCGGTCGAGCTCGTCAAGACCGGTCGACACCCGGGCCGCGTCGGCGGCCGGCACGTCGCCCAGGGCATGGGCGCGGGCGGTACGCACGCCCCGCCCGGCCGGGCGGCGCTCGATCACCTCCTCGACCATCGTGTTCCACTCGCCGCAGCCGCCGCAGCGCCCCATCCACTTGGGACTGCGGTGGCCGCAGGCCGAGCATGCGTAATCGGTCAGCGTCTTCGCCACGGGACGTCAATTGTGGCAGGGGGTGCGGCCGTCAGCGGATCGCCCACACGAAGTAGCCGGCGGGCCGGTGCACCATGTACAGCCGGGTGACGTTCGGCTTGTCGCTCCGGCGGACGTCGACGGCGACCGTGGCCGCCAGCACCTCGGGGCCGCAGAGGTGCGCGATCTCGGAGGCGTCCTGGCCGTGACCGAGCGCGGTCGGCCGGGCGAAGACGCTGAACTGGTGGCCGAGGTTGCCCTCCGCCAGCGACGAGGCCTCGGCCCGGAAGCCGGCGTCGGCGTGCTCGACGGCCGCCGCACCCGAGCCGCCCCACCACGCCTCCGAGAACCGGATGGCGGCCAGGGCGGCGCGCGGCCGCTCGGCCGGTCGTGCGGGCCGCAACGGCCCCTGGGCCGGACACCGACCGACGTACCGGGCGGCGGTCGACCCGGGAACAGCCCCCGGGATGGAGTCGCTGCGGCCGGGAGCCGAACTGCCCGGCGCCACTGCCAGCAGCGTCAGCGCGGCCAGGGCGAAGGAAATTCCCAGACCCGGGGTCAGCCGACGCATGCCTCATTCTAGCGAGGCCGGGTTCTGAATCATATGGTTCATTAGCAAAATCTTCACGACTCTCTTGGTTCAGTTTCTGGTACATTCAGTTGATGAGCGAGGGACTTCACCAGGCTCGCTTCGAGCACGACGCCTGCGGACTGGGCGCGCTCGTGCGCCTCGACGGGCGACCTACACACGAGCTGGTGCGGCTGGCCCTGGTGGCGCTCGCCAACCTCGACCACCGAGGGGCCACCGGCGCCGATGCCGAGACCGGCGACGGCGCCGGCATCACCGTCCAGCAGCCCGACCGCTTCCTGCGCAGCGCCTGCCGCAGCGAGCTCGAGCTCGAGCTGCCGCCTCCCGGCGCCTACGCGGCCGGACTGGTGTTCCTTCCCCGCGACCCCGGCCGGCGCCTGCGCTGCGAGGAGCTGTGCGTCCGCATCTGCGCCGAGGAGGGGCACCGCGCGCTGGGCTGGCGCGACGTGCCCGTGCGGCCGGATCAGGTCGGCAGGATGGCGGCCGGCACCGCGCCGGTGATCCGGATGCTGATCGTGGAGCGGCGGGCGGGCGACGAGGAGGCCTTCGAGCGGGCGCTCTACGTGATCCGCCGGCGGGTGGAGCGGGCCGCCATGCAGGCGGCGATCCCGGAGGCGGAGTTCACGATCGTCAGCCTGTCGGCCCGGCGGCTCGTGTACAAGGGGCTGCTCCGCGCGACACAGCTGGGCGCGTTCTACCCGGAGCTCCGCGACGCCCGTTTCGAGAGCGGGTTGGCGCTCGTCCACTCCCGCTTCTCGACCAACACGCTGGGCACGTGGGATCTGGCCCACCCGTTCAACCTGCTGGCCCACAACGGCGAGATCAACACCATTCGCGGGAACGCCAGCTGGCTGTCGGCGCGGGAGCCGCAGCTCCAGAGCGAGCTGCTGGGCCGTGACCTGCAGAAGCTGTTCCCGGTGCTCGAGGAGCGCTGGTCGGATTCCGCCAAGCTCGATGCTGCGCTCGAGCTGCTGATGATGGCCGGCCGATCGCTGCCTCATGCGCTGGCGATGCTGATCCCACCGGCCTGGACCGACCCGGCGCTCGACCTGCCCGCCGACGTGCGCGCCTTCCACGAGTTCCACGCCAGCCTGGTCGAGCCATGGGACGGCCCGGCGGCCGTGATCGCGACCGACGGCCGGCGGGTGGTGGCGACCCTCGACCGCAACGGGCTGCGGCCGGGACGGTGGCTGCGCACGCGCGACGGGCTGGTCGTGCTGGCCTCGGAGATCGGCGTGCTGCCCATCGACCCGGAAGAGATCGCCGAGGCCGGCAGGCTCGAGCCGGGGCGGATGCTGGCCATCGACCCCGAGCGGGGCCGGGTGGTGGACGACGCCGAGATCAAGCGCGAGCTGGCGGCCCGGCGCCCCTACGCCCGCTGGCTGGCCGACCACAAGGTGTTCCTCGACGACCTGCCGCCCGAGCCGGTGGCGCCGATCCTGCCCGCCGCTCTGCGACGGATGCAGGCCGCTTTCGGCCAGACCGCCGAGGAGGTCGAGCTGGTGCTGGCCCCGATGGCCCGTGACGGCGCCGAGCCGGTCGGCTCGATGGGCGACGACACGCCGCTGGCGGTGCTCTCGGAACGACGCCGGCCGCTCGCCGACCACTTCAAGCAGCAGTTCGCACAGGTCACCAACCCCGCCATCGACCCCCAGCGAGAGGGGATGGTGATGAGCCTGAGGACGTCGGTCGGCGCCATCGGCAACCTGCTCGGCGAGCGCCCCGACGACTGCCGGCGGGTGGCGATGCGAACGCCCGTGCTGCGCGACGAGGAGCTGGAGAAGCTCCGCCACCTGCGGGCGAAGGGGCTGTCGGCGCGGACGTTGTCGACGCTGTACGCGGTCGATGAGGGGCCGGCGGCGCTCGAGCGGGCGGTCGACGGGCTGTGCCGGGCGGCCTCGCAGGCCGTGTGGGACGGCGTGCGGATCGTGATCCTGTCCGACCGCGCGGTGCGCGACGGCATGGCGCCGATCCCGGCACTGCTCGCCACGGCGGCCGTGCACTCGCATCTCGCCCGCGAGGGTGCGCGCACGATGTGCGGCCTGGTGGTCGAGAGCGGGGAGCCTCGCGAGACGATGCACCACGCGCTGCTGATCGGATACGGGGCTGCGGCGGTCAATCCGTACCTGGCGCTGGCCACCGTCCGCCAGCAGCAGTCGCTGGGCCTGCTCGGCGAGCTGACCGCGGACGAAGCCGAGCAGAACTACGTGCAGGCGGTGGGCAAGGGCCTGCTCAAGGTCTGCTCCAAGATGGGCATCTCGACCATCCAGAGCTACCGGGGCGCGCAGATCTTCGAGGCCGTGGGTCTGGGGCCGGGCCTGGTCGAGCGGTACTTCCCGGGCACCGTCTCCCGGCTGGGCGGCATCGAGCTGGACGCAGCGCACGAGACGGTGGCGGCCTGTCACGCCCGCGCCTTCACCGGACCGCCGCCGGCGGCGGTGGACCCCGGCGAGTACCGCTTCCGCCAGGGCGGCGAGCGCCACGCATGGGACCCGTCGACGATCGTGCCGCTCCAGCGGGCCGTTCGCGACGCCAGCCCGGACAGCTTCGCCGCCTTTGCCGAGGCCGCCGACCGGGCGGCCGCCGGGACGCTGCGGGGGCTGCTCGGGTTCCGGCCGGCGGAGGCGGCACTGCCTCTGGAGGCGGTGGAAGGATCGGCGGAGATCGTCCGCCGGTTCGCCACCGGCGCCATGAGCCTGGGGTCGCTGTCACCGGAGGCCCACGAGACCCTGGCGATCGCCATGAACCGGCTGGGCGGCCGCTCGAACACCGGCGAGGGCGGCGAGGACGACCGCCGATCGGTCCCCGACGCAAACGGCGACCTGCGGCGGTCGGCAATCCGCCAGGTGGCGTCGGGCCGCTTCGGCGTGACGGCCGCCTACCTGGTGGCAGCCGACCAGCTGCAGATCAAGATCGCCCAGGGCGCGAAGCCCGGCGAAGGCGGCCAGCTGCCGGGCGACAAGGTGGCCGGCGAGATCGCCCGGCTGCGGCACGCCACCCCCGGCGTCGGTCTGATCTCCCCTCCTCCGCACCACGACATCTATTCGATCGAGGATCTGGCACAGCTGATCCACGACCTGCGCTGCGTGAACCCGGCCGCGGAGGTGTCGGTCAAGCTGGTGGCCGAGGCGGGCGTGGGCACGATCGCGGCCGGGGTGGCCAAGGCCGGCGCCGACCACATCGTGATCGCCGGCCACGACGGCGGCACCGGGGCGTCGCCGCTGTCGTCGCTCAAGCGGGCCGGCCTGCCCTGGGAGCTGGGACTGGCCGAAGCCCATCAGGTGCTGGTTGCGAACCGGCTCCGCGACCGCGTGCGGCTGCAGGTGGACGGCGGCCTTCGCACCGGCCGCGACGTGCTGGCCGCGGCACTGCTGGGAGCCGACGAGTTCGCATTCTCGACGGCGCCGCTGATCGCCGCCGGATGCGTGATGATGCGCGTCTGCCACCTCAACACCTGCCCGGTCGGCATCGCCACCCAGGACCCCGAGCTGCGGCGCCGGTTCGCCGGAACGCCCGAGCACGTCGTCCGTTACATGCTGTTCGTCGCCGAGCAGGTGCGCGAGGGGCTGGCCGAGCTCGGCGCGTGCCGGCTGGGCGACGTGGTCGGCCGCGCCGAGCTGCTGCGCGCCGTCGGCGGCGCGCACCGCGGCCTCGACCTGGCCCCCCTGATCCACCCCGCGGGCGGCGATCCTCCCCGCCGCCGCGCCGCCGCCCGGCTGCGCCCCGACGCTCGGCTGATCGAGCTGGCCGGACCCGCCCTGGAGCGAGGTCAGCGGGTGTCGGCCCAGCTGCAGGTCGCCAACACCGACCGCAGCCTGGGCGCCGGGCTGGCCGGGGAGATCGCCCGCCGCCACGGCGCCGCCGGCCTGCCCGATGACACGATCACACTGCGGCTGCGCGGTGTGGGCGGGCAGAGCCTGGGCGCGTGGGCACCGCGCGGGCTGACGCTCGTGCTCGATGGGCCCTGCAACGACTATGCCGGCAAGGGCCTGTCCGGCGGCACGCTCGTCATCCGCCCGCCCGCCGCAGGGTCGGCCGAGGCCCACCGGGCGATCGCCGGCAACACCCTGCTGTACGGGGCCACCTCGGGCCAGGCATTCGTCCGCGGCCGAGCCGGAGAGCGGTTCGCGGTGCGCAACTCCGGCGCCGATGCGGTGGTCGAGGGGGTCGGCGACCACGGCTGCGAGTACATGACCGGCGGCGTGGTGGTGGTGCTCGGCGAGACCGGCCGCAACTTCGCCGCCGGGATGTCGGGCGGCGTGGCGCTGGTGCTCGACGCCGAGCGGCGGCTGGAGGCGCGGCTGAACCAGGACATGGTCGAGCTGTGCCCGCTGACCGACCAGGACGCGGCTCGCCTGGAGCAGCTGCTGGTCCGCCACGAACTGCTGACCGGCAGCCCGATGGCGGCCCGCCTGCTGGCCGATGGGCCGGAACGCCGCGAGCGGTTCCGGCTGGTGCTGCCACACGACGTACGGCGGATCCGCGAGGCGGCAGGCGATCCCGCGATGGCGGCGGCGCTGTGAGCGATCCCCGCGGGTTCCTGCAGATCAGCCGCCGGATCGCGCCCTACCGGCCGGTGGCCGAGCGGCTGGGCGACCATCGCGACCTGGCCGGCCCGGTGCCGGCCGCCCTGGCGGTCGAGCAGGCGGGCCGCTGCATGGGCTGCGGGGTGCCCTTCTGCCACAGCGGCTGCCCGCTGGGCAACCTGGTGCCGGACTGGAACGAGCTCGTGCGGCTGGGCCGCTGGCGCGAGGCGGCCGACGCGCTGCACGCCACCAACAACTTCCCCGAGCTGACCGGCAAGCTGTGCCCGGCGCCGTGCGAGGAGGCCTGCGTGCTGTCGCTGAACGACGACCCGGTGACGATCAAGCAGATCGAGCTGGCGATCGCCGAGCGGGCGTTCGCCGAGGGGTGGGCCGAGCCGCGGCCGGCCGACCACGCGAGCGGCCGGCGGATCGCCGTCATCGGCTCCGGCCCGGCGGGGCTGGCGGCCGCCCAGCAGCTGGCCCGCGCCGGCCACGCGGTGACGGTGTTCGAGCGCGACGAGCGAGCCGGCGGCCTGCTGCGGTTCGGCATTCCCGACTACAAGCTCGAGAAGTCGACGGTCGATCGCAGGCTCGACCAGCTGGAGCGGGAGGGCGTCCGCTTCGAGCTGGGCGTCGAGGCCGGCATCGCGCCCAACCTCGAGCAGCTGCGCGCGGAGCACGACGCCGTGCTGCTGGCGACCGGGGCGCAGCGGCACCGCGACCTCGAGCTGCCCGGCCGGGAGCTCGGCGGGGTGGCGCTGGCGATGGACTATCTGACCGACCGCAACCGCGAGCTGGCCGGGCTGCCCCGGCGGGGGGCGGTGACGGCGGCCGGCCGCCACGTGGTCATCCTGGGCGGTGGCGACACCAGCGCCGACTGCCTGGGAAACGCGCTTCGGGAGGGCGCGCTGAGCGTGACCGAGGTGGCGCACGGGCCGATGCCGCCGGCGTCCCGCTCGCCGCAGGAGACGTGGCCGGAGTGGCCCCGCCTGCTCCGCGACCATCCGGTCCACCACGAGGGCGGCGAGCGGCGGTGGGGGCTCGAGACGGTGCGCTTCGAAGGCGAGCACGGCCGGGTGGCCGCGATCGCCGGCACCTCGGCGGACGGCGGCCCGCCGGAGCGGCTGCCGGCCGGCCTGGTGCTCCTGGCCATCGGCTTCGACGGGGTCGAGGCCGGGCCGCTGACCGCGGCCGTGCGGGTCGGGCCGCGAGGCACCGTCTCGGTCGACCGCCGGCATACCACCTCGCTGTCGGGCGTGTTCGCCGCCGGCGACTGCGTGCTCGGGGCCGACCTGATCGTCAGCGCGATCGCTCAGGGCCGCGCGGCGGCCGCGGCGATCGACGGCTGGCTGCAGACGGCTGCGCCGGCGCTCAGTACGTCCCGAACTGCTTCCAGAGCTGCTCGGCCAGGTCCAGCCGGCGGCCGCTTCGCCCGCGCATCCTGACCGCGATCGCCCCCGCCAGCGCCTCGACCAGCACCGTGCCCGGCGCGGCCGAGTCGAAGTCCCCCGCCGCCGCCGGCGGGCAGACCAGCACGTGGGCGGCGATGCTGGCCGCGGGGGCCATGATGTCGTCGGTGACCAGCACCGTGTTGGAGCCGCCGGCCTCCTCGAAGCTCCTGACCACCTCCGCGGTCACCTTGGCGTAGCGGCGGAAGGTGAACGCCAGCAACCGGTCGCGCGGCTCGATGTCGATCAGCTGGTCGGCGATGCCCGGCTCCCCGGCCGCGATCGGCCACACGTTCGAGAGCAGCGGGTTGAGCAGGTAGTACGCGTACTCGGCGAGCGCCGCCGACTTTCTGTGGCCGAAGATGCCGATCTTCCCCGGCCCCTTGCAGAGCAGCGCGACGGCCTGGTCGAACTCGTCCCGGTCGATGGTCGCGCGCAGCACGTCGAGGTCGCTTCGCGCACGCTCCACGGCACCGTCGATCACGTTGCCCTCGGATCGGACGGGCGTGGCCGGAGCGAGCCGGGCCATCGCCTCCTCCTTCAGCGCCTCGTGCAGCTCCGTGTAGCCGGGGAACCCGACTCTGACCGCGAACCGCACCACCGCCGCCTTGCTGACGCCGGTCTTGTGCGACAGCGACTCCGCCGTCTCGAACGGCGCCGCCGAGTAGTTGTCGAGCAGGTACCGCGCGATCAGGCGATCATTGGGTGAGAGCTGCTCCAGATGGGAGCGGATGCGCCCGGCGACGTCGCCGTGTCGGTCGTCTGCGCGCATGGACTCATCCTAGAACGCGAAAGGGGCGGAACAACGGGGTCTGACCCCGTTGTTCCGCCCCAGGTGAGTTGCTACTCGGTCTCGGAGGACTCGGTGTCGTCCGCGTCGTCCTTGGCCGACGCCTCGTCCGACGGGCCCTCGGCGGGCACCAGGTCGGGGGGCAGCGAGTCGGGCACGTCGACCGGGTCGATCACCTGGAGGCTGATCTCCTCGTCCTCCTCCTTGTGATCGACGAGCACCGTCGACCCGGGCTGGAGGTTGCGGCCGAGGATGAAGTCGGCCAGCGGGTCCTCGATGAAGCGCTGGATCGCCCTGCGCAGGGGACGGGCGCCCATCGTCGGGTCGTAGCCCTTGTCGACCATGAACTCCTTGGCCGCCTCGGTCAGCTCGATCGACACCTCGTGCACCTTCATCTGCTCGCGGACGCGCTTGGTCAGCTGCTCGACGATCGACTTGATCTCCTCCTTGGACAGCTTGTGGAAGACGATCACCTCGTCGATGCGGTTCAGCAGCTCGGGGCGGAACACCTTCTTCAGCTCGCCCATGATCCGGTTCTTCATGTCGTCGTAGGACACGCCCATCTCGTCCTCGCCGACGCTGAATCCGAGGGTCGTGTTCTTCGCGATCGCACCCGCCCCGATGTTCGAGGTCATGATCACGATGGTGTTCTTGAAGTCGACGTGGCGGCCCTGGGCGTCGGTCAGGCGTCCCTCCTCCAGCATCTGCAGGAGGATGTTGAACACGTCGGGATGAGCCTTCTCGATCTCGTCCAGCAGCACCACGGAGTACGGCTTGCGGCGCACCGCCTCGGTCAGCTGGCCGCCCTCGTCGTACCCGACGTAGCCGGGAGGCGAGCCCACCAGCCGTGAAACGGCGTGCTTCTCCATGTACTCCGACATGTCGACCTGGATCATCGCGTCCTCGTCGCCGAACAGGAACTCGGCCAGCGTCCGGGCCAGCTCCGTCTTGCCGACACCCGAGGGCCCGAGGAAGATGAACGAGCCGGTCGGCCGCTTGGGATCCTTGATCCCGGCGCGGGCGCGGCGGATCGCCTTGGAGACCGCCTCGATGGCCACGTTCTGGCCGACGACGCGCTTGTGCAGCTCCTCTTCCATCCGGATCAGGCGCTGCGACTCGGCCTCGGTCAGCTTGAAGACCGGGATCCCCGTCCACATCGAGACGATGTCCGCGATCTCCTCC
>DATLLX010000125.1:0-6376 GCA_035537595.1 Gaiellales bacterium
GCCCCCAGTGGCGCCGCCGTCCCCCGGCGCCGCCACTGGGGGCCGTTGAAGAAGGGCACGCCGGGCGCCGAGAGGCCGGGATCGCGGACCTCGATCGCTCGCCCCGCCTCGTCCTCGGGCAGCGGCAGCCAGGCGTCCAGGCGCAGCGGAGCCAGCACCGCCTCGTCGATGTAGCGCTGGTAGGGCATGCCGGTGGCCGCCGCCAGCAGCAGGCCGACGATGTGGAAGCCCTCGTTCGAATAGCAGCGGCGCGTCCCCGGCGGATACACGGGCAGCACCTCGAGCGTGGGCGTGTCTTTCGCCGTCTCCGGCAGGCCGGAGGCGTGCGACAGCAGGTGGCGGAGCGTGATCGCGGCCCGCGGCCCATCGCGGTACTCGGGAATGTGGTCGCCGACCGAAGCATCGAGCTCGAGCGCTCCCTCCTCCACGGCGACCAGCGAGGCCAGCGCGACGATCGGCTTGGTCACCGAGGCCAGGGCGAACAGCGAGCGCTCGTCAGCGCCCGCGTAGCGGCGCTCGAGCACGTCGCCGTCCCGGCCGACCACCGCGGCGGCCACCGACCCGACGGTGCCGTCGTCCACCCAGCTGTCCACCATCTCGAGCATCGGAGCGGGATGGTACTAAGAAGCGATTCCGGGGCGGCGGAGGGGTGAGAACCGGTGCGTGGGGTATCGTTTGGGCTGGAATGGCACGTCTTCAGACACCGCAGGGCGATCGTCCGCCCGCCGGGGCCGAGCGGCCGCCGGAAGAGGGACAGGGACTCGACGACTGGTTCACCCAGCGTCTGGAATCGCACGGCATCCCGTCCCGGTTCCCGAGAACGTCCGTCACCCGGCTGCTGTCGCTGGCCGGATTCGCCGTCGCCCTGCTGGGGCTGATCTGGGCGTTCTCGGTTGCCGGCGGCACCACCTCGAGCACCACGACATCCACCCCCACCTCGACGCCCAAGGCCGGCAACGGCCCGCCGAAGACGACGAAGAACACCTCCAAGGGCAAGAAGTCGAACAGCGCGAAGGTCAGCTGGCGCGACGTGCCGGTCGACGTGCTGAACGGCTTCGGCGGCAGCGGCGCGGCCACCGCCCAGCAGGAGCTGCTGACGGCCAACGGCTGGCAGGTGCGCAGCACCGGCAACGCCGGCACCACGGTGCAGCAGACGGTGGTCGTGTTCACACCGGGCAACCGGCCCAAGGCTGTGGCGGTCGCCAAGAAGATCGGCGTCGGCGCGCCGGTGCCGCTGGCGTCGATCAGCGGACTCGACCCCTCGGTGATCAGCCAGGTCGCCATCGTGCTCGGGCCCGACCTGCTGCCGGCGTACGGCTGATCCGAGGACTCTCGACCGCCAGGGCGAAACCCGCCCTGGTGGAACACGACCAGCGGAACCGCGTCCAGATCGAGATCCCCGCCCGCACGGTGGTCAAGGTGGTGTTCCTGATCATCGTCGCCTACGCCGCGGTGCGGCTGTTGGGGCAGATGCGAAACGTGCTCGTGCTGCTCGGCGTCTCGCTGTTCCTGGCGCTGATGCTGATGCCGCTGGTGCGGGTGGTCGAGCGGCACATGCGCTACTCACTGGCCGTGATCACGGTGTGGCTGGGCGTGGTGCTGGGGGTGCTGCTGTTCCTGGGCCTGCTGATCGCTCCCCTGGCCACGCAGGTCGACGACCTGGTGGCGGCGGCGCCCGGCTACATCGACGACCTCCAGCACGACTCGCGGTTCCGCGACCTGGACAGGCGCTACGACGTGATCAAGAAGGCACAGCAGCAGGTCAGCCAGGTGCCGGGCCGGGCGTTCGGCGCCGCCGGCCAGGTGGCGTCCAAGTTCGCCGACGCCTTCACCGTGCTCTTCCTGACGCTGTTCATGATGTTCGAGCTTCCCCGGATCAACGAGTGGGTGCTGTCGCTGCTGCGCCCGGCGCAGGCGCAGCGCGTGCGGCGGATCGGCGGCCAGATCCAGCGCAACATCTCCGGCTACGTCGCCGGGAACCTGATCATCTCGGTGATCGCCGGCCTGGTCACCTTCGTCACGCTCGAGATCCTCGGGGTGCCCTACGCGGTGGCCCTGGCCCTGGTGCTGGCGCTGTTCGACCTGGTGCCGCTGATCGGCGCCACGATCGGCGCGGTGATCGTGGTCGCCGTCACACTGGCCGCGGCCGGCGTCGTGCCGGCCTTGATCATGATCGCGGTCCAGGTCGCGTACCAGCAGCTCGAGAACCACGTCCTGCAGCCGGTCGTCTACCGCCGCACCGTCCAACTCTCACCGCTGATCATCCTCGTGGCGGTGCTGGTAGGAGCGACCCTGCTCGGCGTGCTGGGCGCGCTGATCGCGATCCCGATCGCGGGCTCGATCCAGCTGATCGCCCGCGAAGTGATCGCCGAGAAGCGGCGCGACGGCACGCTGCCGCCACCGCGCACCGCCGACTCGTCCGCGCAGCCCGTCACGACGTCACCTTGAAGTACGCCCATCGACTCCTGGCCCCGACGTGGTCGGCGTCTCCCGCGAACCGAACCCGGATGCGGGTGGGCAGGCCGATGATCGCGGCGCTCTGGTAGATCAGACGCTGCGTCACCCTGCTCCGCCGGTTGAGCCTGCCGGGGAACGCGCCGGCGGCGTGCCAGCCTCCCGAGTAGCGGATCTGGATCGTGAAGTACACCCGTCTGCCGGCATGGTTCGGCTGCACGGTGACGGCGAAGAGCGGGCAGTGGGTGCCGTGGGTGGGGCAGCTGGCGCTGTAGTGATAGAGCCGGTAACGGCCGGCGACGGCATACGCCCCGGTCATGTGCCCGCGGACCAGGGCCCGCACCCGCACGTCGACCGCCGCGCTGGTGCCGCCCGCCGGGTGAGCGGCGTCGCCCGACCACGTGGCCGTGAAGCTCGTCCGCTTTCCGGGCGCCGTCGTCACCGCGAAGTCTCCGGCCGCGTTCACCGGCCCGCTGGCCACCAGCGTCCTGCTGCCGCCGAGCGGCGTGCGGTAGATCGACACGGTCGGGTTGGCGGTCGTGGCGTGCGCCGGCAGATGCGCGGTCACGGTCACCGATCGGCCGAAGGAGATCAGCTGAGCGGATGCTCGCAGGGTCAGGTTGCTGGCCTGCCAGTCGAACTCCCGCGCTTCGCGCGTGGTCGTGACCCGGGACTGGGAGCTGCCGTCGGGGTGCATCGTCCACAGGCCCGACCCGCGGGTGCTGTCGAACCCGATCAGCGCACCGTTCGGCGACCAGGTCGGATTTGCGTTCTGCCCGACCGAGGTCAGCGTCGACTGGGACGTGCCGTCGGCGTTCATCACCACGATCTGGGACTTCCCGCTGCGGTCGCTGCGCTCGAAGACGACCCTGGTGCCGTTCGGAGACCAGTCCGCATACAGGTCGCTGAGCGCGTCGTTCGTCAGCTGCACCTGATTGCCGCCGTCCGCGTCCATCTTCCACAGGTGATCCTGGCCGGTGTCGCTGTCGAAGCGGGAGAACACGATGCTGCCACCGTCGGGTGACCACGCCGGCGCGCCGTCGGGGGTGCCGGTGAGCTGGGACAGCCCCGATCCGTCCGCTCCGATCGTCCACAGGCCGCCGTTGGCGAACACGATCGTGGCGCCGTCCGGCGACCACGCCGGAGTTCCGCCGAAGCCGAGCGCGCGGGCGCCGGTGCCGTCGGCGTTCATGACCATCACCGTGTCCCCGTCGGAGCCGCCGCTGAATGCGATCCGCCCGCCGTCGGGCGACCAGACCGGCCAGCTGTCGCCGTCGTGCCGGCGGAGCGTGCGCAGCCCTGAGCCATCCGGATTCATCGAGTAGAGGTAGCCGTACAGCCCGACGAACACGACCCGCCCGTTCGACCCCGGGAACGCCGCCGCCGCCGGCGACGGTGACGCCAGCATGCCGAGCATCGCCAGCGCGCTCAGCGACACGAGCATCAGAAACCAGTTGACGACGCGTGTGGTCACGACCGCTCCCTTCACACCTGAGACGACAGTGGCCCCGTTCTACCGGGTCGGGTCGCTGCTGGCATCGGGGGTTCCCCTCGACTGACCGGCCCCGGCACGATCCAGGCAGCCGGGAACGTGTAAAGTCCCCCTGCTCCATACCTGAGGGAGCCGTCGCGGGGGCGGGCGACGGCCGAACGCCCGTCCCCGTGGCTTCCCGCGGCCGTGCCGTCAGCCGTCGCGCAGGGCCTGCCAGGCCCGCTCGACCTCGACCCGCGTCGTCGCCGCGTTGCCGATCGCGATCCGGATGGCGTAGCTGCCGTGCACCCGCGTGTGGGACACGAAGGCGGTGCCGGAGCCGTTCACCCGCTCGACCAGCGCGGTGTTGATCCGCTCCAGCTGCTCCTCGTCCTCAACGTCCGGCGGGTGGTGGCGGAAGCAGACCGTGGAGAAGGGCACCGGGGCCAGCCGCTCCCACTCCGGCGCGGCGTCGACCTGCTCGGCCAGCCAGCGGGCGAGCTCGATGTGGCCGCCGATGATCTCGGCCAGCCCATCGGCGCCATAGGCCCGCAGCACCATCCACAGCTTGAGCGCCCGGAACCGCCGGCCCAGGGCGAGGCCGTAGTCCATCAGGTTGACCACGCCGGCCTCGCTGGTGGTGAGGTAGAACGGCACCACCGAGAAGGCTGCCCGCAACACCTCCGGCCGGGCCGTGTACAGCAGGCTGCAATCGACCGGCGTCAGCATCCATTTGTGCGGGTTGACGACCAGCGAGTCGGCCAGCTCGCAGCCGGCCAGCAGGTGGCGGTGACTCTCGACCAGCCCGGCCGCGCCACCGTAGGCAGCGTCGACGTGCACCCACAGACGATGGCGGCGAGCGATCTCGACCACCTCGGGCACCGGGTCGACGCTGGTGGTGGAGGTGGTGCCGACGCTGGGGACGACCGCGATCGGCCGCACGCCGGCGGCGATGTCCTCCTCGATCGCCAGCTCCAGCAGGTCTGCCCGCATCCGCAGCGCCTCGTCGACCTCGATCGCCCGCAGGCCCTGGCGGCCCAGCCCGAGCGCGATGCAGGCCTTCTCCACCGAGGAATGCGCCTCCGCCGAGGCGTACACCCGCAGCACCGGCAGGTCGTCCCGGCCGGCCATGCCCCGCTCCCGGATGTCGAGCCCGGCTGCCTCCCGGGCCGCGGCCAGCGCGTAGAACGTCGACGACGATGCGGTGTCGGTGATCTCGCCGAACCAGCCGGCCGGCAGCCCCAGCAGCTCGGCCGCCCAGCTCAGTGTCCGCTCCTCCAGCTCGGTGGCGGCGGGAGACGTCCGCCACAGCATCGCGTTCACGTTCAGCGCGGCGGCGATCAGCTCACCGACGATGCCCGGCCCCGATCCCGTGATCCCGAAGTAGGCGAAGAAGGCGGGGTGGTTCCAGTGCGTGATCCCGGGCAGGATCAGCCGGTCGATGTCGGCCAGGATCGCCTCGAGCGGCTCACCCGTCCGGGGCGCGTGCTCGGGCAGCAGGGCCGCGATGTCGCCGGGCTTGACCTGCGCCAGCACCGGCAGGTCGCCGACGTCGCGCAGATACTCGGACACCCAGTCGGCGGCCTCGTGCAGCGCGGCCCGCAGCTCCTCATCACTGGGGCCGGCCGGGCGCATGGCCCGATCATGTCAGAGCTCGTAGATCCACGCCTCGGTGGCCGTGTACAGGGTGAAGGCGAAC
Source organism: Gaiellales bacterium (assembly GCA_035537595.1). GTDB lineage: Bacteria > Actinomycetota > Thermoleophilia > Gaiellales > JAICJC01 > DATLLX01. The sequence goes on from DATLLX010000125.1 coordinate 5,625, forward strand.
CGCCAGTTGTTGACCGACACCGTCCACAGCGCGCGGCCGCTGCCCGGCCGCTGGGTGCGCAGCACCGCTCCGGTGCCGTCCCGCAGGTTCAGGCGCAGCAGCTGCTGCCGATCGCTCAGCTGGCGGGTGTAGGCCACCAGCCGGGCATCCACCTCGGCGTGGGCGTACACCCCCCTGGTCGCCTCGCGGAGCACGCGGCTGACCCTGGTGTCGAACCGGTAGAGCATGAGCCGGCTGCGCCGGTCGCTGGTGCGGGTGAACACCACCCGCGGCCCGCTGACGTCGGGCGCCCCCAGGTCGGTGCGGAGCAGCGAATGGGCGATCACGCGCGTCTCCGAGGTGGCCAGGTTGAAGGCCACGATCTCGCGGCGCGAGGAGGCCACCCGCCGGTAGACCAGCCAGTCGCCCGACAGCGCGGGGTCGGTGCCCGCCTTGGGAACTGTTCTGATCACCGCGCCGGTGCCGACGTCGACCAGCTTGAAGCCCGGCCCGCTGTCCACGACCAGCCGGCTGCCGTCCACGTCGGGGTGGGTGCCGGGAAGATCGGTGGTCGTCCCGCCCGCCAGCAGCTTGCCCTCCACCGCTCCGCCCGCGATTTCGTCGTAGGCGATCACGTCGCCGTCCCCCAGCGAGGGGTCGGCGACCGGGTCGGGGCCCAGGTCGAGCCTGGTCGCCGCCTTCGCGGTGGCGCTGCTGGCGGCAAGGAGCAGCACAGCACCCAGCAGGGCCAACGGGCTCGCCCTGGCCCTGCT
>DATLLX010000126.1:0-2582 GCA_035537595.1 Gaiellales bacterium
GCATGCCGTAGAGATTGCCTGTGCCGACCATACCGCTCCTGGGCGCGATCTCCACATCGCGCCCGCCCGACGTCACGCGGCCGTGCGCAGCTAGTGGCGGCGGCCGGGGAGTGCGGAGAAGAAGAGGTTCGCCCACGAGCGCTTGCCGCAGCGCGGGCACTTGCTCAGCGTGTGCGGTAGGACCGCGCCGCAGTGGCGGCAGTCGGGCTTGGGCTTGACGATCTGGGCCATCGCCCCGCATTGTCGCGGTTCGGCCCGCCAGCCCGACGCCGCCCGCGAGCTGAGCGTCAGCCCGCGGTCTTCTCGTACGCCTTGACCTGCCGTTTGAGCAGGTTGACGGCGTCGCCGAGCGCGATATTGGCGTCGACCAGGTGCAGGCCCCACGTCGCGTCCGGAACCGCATTGAGCACCGGCGCCCCGTCCAGGCCGGAGACCTCGAGCGCGTCGGCGTCGTCGCTCGAGTCACAGGTTCCGCTGTAGGCGCCCTTGGCCTCGATCCACGTCGTTGAGACATCCGGCTGCGGTATGCCCACCGCCTGGGTGCCGATCCCGATCGTGGTCCCAGGGGCGAACGGCACGCTGGGGAAAATCGTGTCAAGGGTCGCGGGCCCGCCGCCAGGCGCGGCGGGATTGACGCAGAGGATGTCCCGGGTGGCCGGGTCGCCGGTGGACAGCCGGCCGCCGACACGGCCGAACTTCGAGTCGGCCGGCACCGGGGCGTCGAAGGTCGAGAACCCGACGATGCACCCGATCTGCTTTGGCGCCTCGCAGCCGGAGATGTGCTTGAAGTCGCCGCCGACGAGCTTGCCCTCCTTGACCTCGACGTTGCCCCCGTAGATGTAGGCCCCGACCAGCCGCTTGCGCACGGCGGGGCGCTTGTCGATGTAGTCGGCGATCAGCTGGCGGAGGATGAAGCTGCCCTGCGAGTGGCCGATGAGGACGATCCCGCGGCCCTTGTTGTACTTGTGCAGGTACGTCTTCCAGGCGCTGACGACGTCGCCGTAGGCGAGCGCGGTCTCCGCCTCGGTCACGGGCTGGCCGCTGAACAGCGTGGCGAGCGTCAACTGCCGGTACATCGGCGCGAAGACGCGGCAGCGCTGCGAGTACCGCGCGGCCTGGTAGAGCGCGATCGAGCGCTCCTCGGGGTCGATCGAGAGGTCGGAGTTCCGACTCTGGTCGTCGCTCACCGTCGGATAGACGTAGAAGCAATCGACCTTGGGCTGCTTCGCCTTGGGCTGGCTCGTGCCCAGCACCTCGCCGGTGGGCGAGATCTGGGTCGTGGTGAGGCCAGGCTTACACGGGTTGTCGGCGAGTCCCGGCTTGCAGAGCCAGACCGTGTCGTCCTTGGCGGCGGCGGCTCCGGCCGGGACCGCAAGACAGCAGGCGACCAGAATCGCTGCGGCAACCGCGCCGCCCGTACCCAGCCTGCCCCGCACGCCTCACATCCTAAACCTCGCCGTGGAAGTACTCCACCTTGCTCGACCGCTCGACGATCGCGTCGTCGTCGCGGTTGCCGGTCCAAACGGCGATCTTGTCGCTGTCCGGGTACACCGTCGCGGCCGGGTGCAGGACGGTCGAATACATCATCACGCGCACCGGCTCGGAGGTGCGGTTGTAGATCCCGTGCGCGCCCTTCGGCCCGGTCTCGAACATGACGACGTCCCAGGGCTCGAGCTCGGTCTCACCGTCGGGATCGCGCACGGTCGGACGGCCGATCAGGACTAGCAGCCACTCCTCCTCGGCGTACTCGTAGTGATACGGGCACAGCGCCTGGCCGGGCGGGATCTCGTAGACACTGGTCCCCATCTGCTTCGCGCCGAGCTTCGGCCCGAGGCGGTGCATGCCGCTGCGAAAGCCCTCGGGGTCCTCGTCGTCGTACTCGAACTCCGGGTTCGCAATGTTGATCCGCTTCACGTTCCTCCTCGCTGTTCGCACTCCCGGTCACCCGCCCACGGATCCCGAACTGGTGCATTTTTCGTTCGGCCCCCGGACGAAAACTGGAGCAGTTCGTCCCCGGCCACCCTACCCAGCCCCGAGACGGCCTCGCGGCGCCCCGCGGCCCCGGGCTCAGCAGACGGAGAAGAAGCGCTCGAGCTGGTCGACGAGGCCGTCGTCGGAGAGCTCGGTCGCCGGCTGCAGGAGCTGGTTGAGCACCAGGCCGTCGAGCAGCGCCAGCAGCTGCGGCGCGTGGCGGTGCGGGTCGCGGCCGCCCGCGGCGGGCAACAGCTGCTCGACCAGAAGCAGGTACTCGCGCCTGACCTCGTCCAGCGCGAGCTGGAAGCGGGGGCGCCGCCGCGCCTCGAGAAAGAGCTCGTAGCGCGCCAGGGCGAGTCCCGCCCGGGCCGGAGTCAGCCAACTGCGGACCAGGTCGGCGACCAGCTCGGCCGCCCGCCGGGGCCCATAGGGGCCGTCCGGGACGAGCGCCTCCATCGCCTGCACCGAGGGGCGCTCGAGCTCGACCAGGCGCAGCAGCGCTGCGGTCAGCAGCGCCTCGCGGGTCTTGAAGTAGTTGCTGGTCGAACCCTGCGGGAGGCCGGCGCGACGGTCGACGGCGCGGTGGGTGAGCCCGCGCCCGCCCTCGG
>DATLLX010000127.1:0-11591 GCA_035537595.1 Gaiellales bacterium
AGCTCTAGTGGGCAGTATCGACCTGCAGGGTGTGACCAAGCGGTTTCCCGGCGGCGTCACCGCGGTCGACGACGTCTCGCTGACGATCGCCGACGGCGAGTTCATGGTGCTCGTCGGGCCGTCCGGGTGTGGCAAGACGACGATCCTGCGCATGGTAGCCGGGCTCGAGGAGGTCACCCAAGGAGAGATCGCGATCGGCGATCGCATCGTGACCGACCTGGCGCCCAAGGATCGCGACATCGCCATGGTCTTCCAGAACTACGCCCTGTACCCGCACATGAACGTCGAGCAGAACATCGGCTTCGGCATGCGCCTGCGCCGCAAGCCGAAGCCGGAGGTCAAGCGGCGCGTCGGCGATGCGGCGCAGGCGCTGGCACTGCTCGACTACCTGGCGCGCAGGCCGGCCGACCTTTCCGGCGGGCAGCGCCAGCGGGTGGCGATCGGGCGGGCGATGGTCCGCGAGCCGCAGGCGTTCCTGATGGACGAGCCGCTCTCCAACCTGGACGCCAAGCTGCGGGTGCAGATGCGCACGGAGATCTCGCGCATCCAGCGCGACCTCGGTGTGACCATGATCTACGTCACCCACGACCAGACCGAGGCGATGACCATGGGCGACCGGGTGGCGGTGATGAACCGCGGCGTGCTGCAGCAGGTGGCGGCGCCGCAGGAGATGTACGACAACCCGGCCAACCTGTTCGTGGCCGGTTTCATCGGCAGCCCCGCCATGAACATGGTCAACGCCGAGCTGATCCGCGGCGACGGCGGCGCCCAGGTTGCCTTCGGCGGTGTCCGGCTGCCGATCCCCGACAGTGTGATGCGGGGCCGCCGCTCGCTGGCCGGCCATGTCGGCAAGCGGGTGGTGATCGGGATCCGGCCGGAGGACCTGGAGGATCCCGAGTACGTCGCCAACCCGACTGCCGGCGCCCGCCTGCCGGTCACCGTCGACGTCCGTGAGGCGATGGGGGCCGAGGTCTACGCCCATTTCACCGTCGACGAGCCACCGGTGCTGACCGAGGACACCCGCGACCTGGCCGCCGACGCCGGCCTGGCGGTCGACGACCTCGGCTCATCCGGCGGGCCCACCACCTCCCACTTCGTCGCCCGCCTCGACCCCCACACGTCGGCCGCCGAGGGCCGGCCGATCGAGCTCCACGTGGACATGCGCAGCATCCACGTCTTCGATCCCGAGACCGGCGAGGCGATCCGCTAGCCCCTGATGGCCGGCGGACCCGAGACTTACACTCGCCGTCATGGGAACCGTCGGCGTCTGCGGGTCGATCAACATGGACGTCTTCGGCTACCTGGCCAGGCCGCCGCTGCCCGGGGAGACGGTGTTCGGCAAGCGGCTCGCGTACGCCGCCGGCGGAAAGGGCGCCAACCAGGCGGTGTCCGCCCGGCGGATGGGGGCCGACGTGCGGTTCTTCGGCGCCTGCGGCCGCGACGGGTTCGGCGACGCCGTGACAGGCTCGATGGCGGCGGACGGCATCGACCTGTCGGGCGTCCAGCGGGTCGACCACCCCACCGGCCTCGCGCTGATCCTGGTCTCGGACGACGGCGAGAACCAGATCGTGGTGCTCTCGGGCGCCAACGACCACGTCGCGGCGCCCCGGCCGGACGCGGCGGTCGACGTCTGGCTGACTCAGGCCGAGGTGCCGGTGGGAGCCGTCGCCGGGACGCTCGAGGCGGCGCGGGCCACCGGCGCCCGGGCGCTCTTGGTGCCGGCGCCGGCCGGCCGGCTGCCCGCCGACCTGATCGGCCGGTTCGACGTGGTGATCGTCAACGAGCTCGAGCTCGAGGCACTGGGTGAGCGCCCGCCGGCAACGGTGGTGCTGACGCTCGGCGCCCGGGGCGCGCGGATCCTGCCCGACGGCCCCAGCCTGCCCGCTCTGCCGGCGCAGGTCGTCGACACCACCGGCGCGGGAGACGCGTTGGCGGGGGCACTGGCCGCCGGGCTGGCGGCCGGTGAGCGGATCGAGCGAGCGCTCGAGCTGGGCATCGCCGCCGCCTCGATCTGCGTCGAGCGCTACGGCTGCCAGCCGGCCATGGCCCACCGCGCGGAGGTCGACCAGCGGCTGGCCGCTCCGCCGGCCGGCTGATCCCGGTTCGGCTCGGCCTTCAGCCCAGCAGCGAGGCCAACAGCGGCTGGCGCTCCAGGTACCCGGCCAGGATGCGCTCCGCGATGGCCTGGCTGGGCACCAGCGGGTGCAGCGCCAGCGCCTCCACGGCCAGCGACCGCGACCCCTCCGCCGATGCCCGGATGGTCAGCCGCTCGACATCCTTGACGGTCGCCATCAGTCGACGCGCGTCGGGCGGCGGCTCGCTGGTGACGAGCGGCCGGACCCCCGACCGGTCGATCATCGCAGGCACCTCGACGACCGCGGATCGGTCGAGAAACGGCAGCGCGCCCCGGTTGGCGACGTCGAGGATCAGCACCCGCGGCCGCACACCCTCGAGCGCGTCCATCGCCGCCAGGGCCGCCTGCTCGTAGCCGCCGGTAGGAGGGCTGTCCTCGTCCTCGGCCGGCCGCTCAGGCGGCTCGCCCTCCCGAGCCTCGGCCATGTAGCTGCTGTTACGCGAGTGGACGGCGCGACGCCAGGCCCGCACCGCCGCTCGCGGGTCGCCGGGATCGGCGTCGTAGAACGACCCCTGGCCCGCTGCCAGCAGCTGGGCGCGGGTGGCTCCGGCGCGCCGGAACCCGTCGATCGCCTGCTGTGGACGCTCGTAATAGAACAGGTACTCGTTGGGCACGGCGCCCAGCTCGCGCAGCCGTCCGGCGCCGAACAGCTCCGCCGCCGGAAGCCGTTCCACCCGCTCGCCGTCCGCCAGCAGGCCTGGCAGCAGATCGCGGCCGGCCTGGCGCGCCGAGAGCAGCCAGCCGAGATGGTTGAGCCCCGCATAGTCGAACGCCAGGTCGTCGAACGGCAGCTCCAGTGCGTCGGCCACCTCGCGACACAGATGGTCGGGTGAGTCGCAGATCCCGATCGCCCGCTCGCCCAGCGTCTCCTGCAGCGCCTCGGTGACCAGTCCGGCCGGGTTCGTGAAGTTGATCAGCCAGCCGTCGGGCGCGTGCCGCTCGACGGCGGCGGCGATCCGGCGCATGGCGGGGAGCGTGCGGAGCGCGAAGGCGATCCCGCCCGGCCCCACCGTCTCCTGGCCCAGCACGCCGTGCTCCAGCGGCACCGTCTCGTCGACCACCCGGCCGGCCAGCCCACCGACCCGGATCGCGCACAGCACGAACCGGGCGCCCGAGACCGCGGCGTCGAGGTCGGTCTCGACCCGCACCGCCAGCTGCCGGCCGCGCTCGGCCGCCAGGCCGTCGAGCACCGGCTGGATGCGGCGGATCCGCTCGGCGTTGTCGTCGTGAAGCACCACCTCGGAGATGCCCAGCCGCTCCTGAGCGTCCAGCAGCACGCCGTGGATCAGCGGCGTCCGAAAGCCTCCCGCTCCGACGATGGCAACCCTCATCGACGCTGGACGCTATCGCGGCCCGGCGGCATACTCGGCCGATGCCGATCCCGATCGTGCTCGACTGCGACGTCGGCCACGACGACGCCATCGCCATCCTGCTGGCGCTGTCCAGCTCCGAGGTGGAGTTGCGAGCGGTCACGGCGGTGGCCGGCAACGCGCCGCTGCACCACACGGCGGCTAACGCGATCCGCGTGCTCGACCACGCCGGCCGGCAGGACATCCCGGTGGCCGCCGGCGCCGACCGGCCGCTCGTTCAGGAGTCGCTCGCGCCATCCGGCGGGCACGGCGCGACCGGGTTGGGCGGCCCCGAGCTGCCGCCGCCCAGCAGACGGCCGGAGGGGCATGCGATCGACCTGATCGCGGACGCGGTGCTGGCGTCCGACCAGCCGGTGACGCTGGTGCCGACCGGCCCGCTGACCAACGTGGCGCTGTTCCTGGCCCGCCACCCGGACGCCGCTGCGCGGCTCGACCGGATCGTGCTGATGGGCGGGTGCACGGGCTTCGGAAACGTGACGCCGAACGCCGAGTTCAACATCTGGGCGGATCCCGACGCCGCCCGGCGGGTGTTCGCCAGCGGGCTCGATGTGACCATGGTCGGCCTCGACGTCACCCACCAGGCGCTGCTCACGTTCGCCGAGGCCGAGGCCCTTCGCGGCACCGGCCGGGCCGGCCGGCTGGTGGCGGAGCTGGTCGACTTCTACGCCCGGTCGCATCGTGACTGGGAGGGAACGCCGATCCACGATGCCGTGGCGGTGGCCCACGTGGTCGACCCCGGGCTGCTGACCCTGACCGCCTGCAACGTCGAGGTCGACTGTGGGCCGGTATGCCGCGGCCGGACGATCTGCGACCTCCACGGCACGACGGGCCGGCCGGCGAATGCCCGCGTCGCGACGGGGATCCGGCCCGGCTTCGGGGCGTGGCTGTCGGAGCGCATCGCCCGCCTGGGCTGAGCGCGGCCGGCCGGTTGGGAATCGGGCCGCCGGGTATCGTGACGGCGGTGCGGTTCGCGATCGACATCTCGCCCCAGGGGCCATGGGGCGGTCCCCGGTCGCTCGCCAAGCTGGCGAGCCTGGCCGAGCGGTCGGGTTGGGACGGAGTGTTCCTGGAGGACTACGTGTTCACCTCCGGCGGCATCGAGGCGTACGACCCGTGGGTGGCGCTGGCCGCCATCGCCCTCGCGACCGAGCGGGTGCTGATCGGGCCGATGGTGACGCCGTTGCCGCGCCGGCGGCCCTGGAAGGTGGCTGCCGAGGGCATGACCATCGACCACCTGTCGGGCGGGCGGCTGGTGCTGGGCGTGGGCTCGGGCGACCCGGAGAGTCCCGACCTGCAGGCCACCGGCGAGCTGCCGGACGCTCGCGGGCGCGCCGATCAGCTCGACGAGGCGCTCGACATCATCGACGGCCTGTGGAGCGGCCGCACGGTCACACATCACGGCGCCCATTTCCAGCTCGACGGCGTCACGCTTCGCCCCCGGCCGGTGCAGCGACCGCGGCCGCCGATCTGGATCGGCGGACAGCTGACGCTCCGGCGGCCGCGCGAGCGGGCGCTTCGCTGGGACGGCTCGTGCCTGTATCGCGTCAAGCCACCGGACTGGGACGACGTGACGCCGGATGACGTTCGCGAGCTCCGCGCAGACGCCGGCTCGCGTCCGTTCACGATCGTGGTCGGCGGCCGCCGGCGGCGCGACGACGAGCGAGCGGAGCGGGACTACGTCGCCGCGCTGGCCGAAGCCGGCGCCGACTGGTGGCAGGAGTATCTGAGCCCGGAAACATCGCTCGAGGCCGCGCGCGACCACATCGCCCGCGGGCCGCTCCGCGGCTGACCCGTCAGCCCGCCGGGTCGTCGAGCGGAAGCAACACGGTGAACGACGTCGACCCGGGCCTGGAGCTGAGCGTGATGTCGCCGCGATGCCCGCGGACGATCCGGCGAGCGATGTCGAGCCCCAGGCCGCTGCCCGCGCCGACCGCCTTGGTCGTGAAGAAGGGATCGAAGATCCGCGACTGCAGCTCGCCGGGCACGCCGGGCCCGTCGTCCTCGATCTCGACCGCGATCCCGGTCGACGCCCGGCGGGTGGTGATCACGATCGTGCCCTCACCGTCCAGCGCGTCGAGCGCGTTCGTCAGCAGGTTCGTCCACACCTGGTTCAGCTCCGACCCGTGCACGGTTACCCGCGGGAGCGTCCGGTCGTACCGCCGCTCGACCGTCACCGAGCCGTGCTTCAACCGGTACTTGAGGATCCGAAGCGTGCTGTCCAGGCCGTCGTGCAGGTCGACGTCCTCCAGAGAGGCCCGGTCCATGTGCGTGTAGTCCTTGACCGCCGCGACCAGGTCGGATATCTGGCCGAGGCTCTCGTGGAGCTCGCCGACCAGGCTGTGCGCGGTCAGTGACGCGGCCACCCATTCCAGGGCCGCCGGGGTCGCCGGCCCGGCCGCCGCTTCGACCCGGTTCAGCCACTCGTCATCGAGCCGGGCGCGGGCCAGCGGCTCGGCCAGCCTCCAGCCCTCCTGGCCGAGATCGTCCAGCCGCTCCGCCAGCCGATCCTCGCGGTCGGCGGCATCGACGGCGCTCTCGCCGTCCTGGTCGCCGTTCGCCTGGGCCAGCGCCTGCTGCTGGAGCGCGACCAGCTCCGCCGCCTCACGCCGCTCCACCCCGCTCGAGACGAACCGGGAGATGGTGCCCTGTAGCGTGGTCAAGGCTGCCTCCAACTCGGAGGACGTGCTTCTGGCGGCTGCGGCCGGGTTGTTGAGCTCGTGGGCCAGGCCGGCGGCCAGCGTCCCCAGAGCGGCCAGCTTCTCCTGCTGACGCACGGCCGACTCGGCGGCCTGGGCGACCGGGGCGATCAACCGCACCGCCGTCTGCATCGCCGCCGGCGAGCTGCGCAGGAAGGCCAGGAAGTCCCCCGCGTCCCAGCTCAGCAAGCGCAGCTCTGTGGCCGCCCGACCGGTGGCCACGGCGCCGTCTCCGGTGAGCAGGTTGGACGCCCCGGCGTAGGTCGGCGCCTCACGCTGGCCCAGCGCCACGTCGACGCCGTTGATGCGGCGCGTCCACTCGATCCGCCCCTCCGCGATCACGCTGAACCGGTCGAGCACCTGGCCCTCCCGGAACAGCGTGTCTCCCACGGCGAGCCGCCGCTCGGTGGCCCGGGCGGCGAAGTCGTCAAGCAGCCCCTGCTCGACGCCTGCGAAGAGGTCGATCTCTCGCAGGTCGATCATCCCACCGTGGCCAGGTATTCGTGCACGAAGTGCACCGCCATCGATCCCTCACCGACGGCGGAGGCGACGCGCTTCATCGACTCGCTGCGGACGTCGCCGGCGACGAACACCCCGGGCAGGCTGGTCTCGAGCAGATGCGGGTCGCGGTCGAGCCGCCAGCGCGGCCGCACGTCCTCCATCAGCAGCTCGGCGCCGGCCAGGATGAACCCGCGGCGGTCGCGGGCGATCGCCGGCGGCAGCCAGTCGGTCTGGGGCCGGGCGCCGATGAATACGAACATCGCGGCCAGCGCGAGCTCGTCCCGGTCGCCGGTGGCCGAGTCGCGCACGGTGATCGAGCGCAGCGACTCCTCGCCGTGGGCCGCCTCGACCTCGGCGTTCAGCCGCACCTCGATGTTGGCGGTGGCCTCGATGGTGTCGATCAGGTACCGGGACATGTTCTTGGCCAGACTGTCACCGCGGTAGAGAATGGTCACCCGCTGGGCGTAAGCCGCGAAGTAGATGGCGGCCTGACCGGCCGAGTTGGCGCCGCCCACCACCACCACGTGCTCGTCGCGGCAGGACAGGCCCTCGCTGCGCGAGCCGCCGTAGTAGATGCCGCGGCCGGAGAGGCCGTCCACGCCGTCCGCCTCCAGCCGCCGGTAGTCGACACCGGTGGCGATGATGATCGCCGAGGCACCGAGCTCCTCGCCGCCGGCCAAGCGGACGATCCGCGCCGGCCCCCGCTCGTCGATCGCGGTCACCTCCTGCACGGTCAGGAGCTCGGCGCCGAACCGCTGTGCCTGGGTCGTCGCCCGCCGCGCCAGGTCGCCTCCGCTGAGGCCGACCGGGAACCCCAGGTAGTTCTCGATCCGGGAGCTCTGGCCGGCCTGGCCGCCCGGCGCCTGGCGCTCGACCAGCGCCGTCTGCAGCCCCTCCGACGCCCCGTACACCGCCGCGGCCAGTCCGGCGGGGCCGCCGCCCACGATCAGCAGGTCGTAGAACGGCAGCTCAGCCCGGCGCCGGATCCCGGCCCGGTCCGCCAGCTCGACGACGGAGGGACGCTGGAGGGCGCTGCCGTCGGGCAGCAGCACCAGCGGCAGCTCCGCGGCGCCGTCCGCGGCCGCCAGCAGCCGCCGCCCCTCGTCGTCACGCTCGACGTCCAGCCACCGATACGGCACCTGGTTTCGGGCCAGGAAGTCGCGCACGTCGTGCGATTCCCGCGACCACCGGTGCCCGACCAGCCGGATCCTGTCGGCCGGAGACGGGGCGTCGGCACGCCAGGCATCGAGCAGGTCGTCGACCACCGGGTACAGCTGCTCGTCCGGCGGATCCCAGGGCTTCAGCAGGTAATGGTCGAGCGAGACGCGGTTGATGGCATCGATCGCCGCCTGGGTGTCGGCATAGGCCGTCAGCAGCACGCGCTTGGCCTCCGGGGCGAGCGCGATGGCGTGCTCCAGGAACTCCACACCCGACATCACCGGCATCCGCTGATCGGCGAGCAGCAGCGCGATCGAAGCTCCCCGCAGCTTCGATTCCCGAAGCGCCGTCAGCGCCTCGGCGCCGCTCTCGGCCCGCAGCACGCGAAACTCGCGGCCGTAGCGCCTGCGCAGGTCACGCTCGACGGCACGGGCGACCGACGGCTCGTCGTCAACCGCCAGCACCACCGGGCGGGCGGCCTCGCGGCTGTCCGCCGTCGCGCTCACGACGACTCGGCGCCGAGGGTGAACCCGATCTGATCCTGATAGCACCAGAACCAGTCCTCGCCCGGCTCGGCCGACCGGATCACGACGTGCCCGGTGCGCTGCGCATGCCCAGTTGCATGGCGGTTCGGCGACGAGTCGCAGCAGCCGATGTGGCCGCACGACGTGCACATCCGCAGGTGCACCCAGCGATCGCCGGTGCGCAGGCAGTCCTCGCACCCGGGCACCTGCTCCGGCACGTCCGTCAGCTCGATCTGATCGAGATGGCCACAGGTGACGCTCACGACCCCACTCCCTTCATCCGCTCCCGTGGTGACGGTATAGCCGACCGGGCGCAAACGGACAAGCGACGCGGATGTGGCGCGGCCTGCGGGAAACCCGCAGGCCGATCTACGGCCGCTTGCCGATGGCGACCGGGCGTCCGCGGGCCATGATGCCGGCATGATCGTCGTCGGCGTTGATGGATCCGAAGGCTCGTCGCGGGCGCTGTGGTTCGCGGCCGACGAGGCACGGGTGCGGAACTGCCGGCTGCGGATCGTCACCAGCTGGCAGATCCCCGTTCCCGTGTATGCGGGCGGCCTGATCGCCCCCACGGTCCCGGCCTCGGAGGTCGAACGGACGACCCGCGAAGCGGTCGGCGCCCAGGCTGCCGATGTCATGGATCAGCACCCCGACGTCGAGAGCGACATCCTCGTCCGCCAGGGCAGCCCCGCGGCGATCCTGGTCAAGGTGTCGAAGGACGCCGACATGCTCGTGGTCGGGTCTCGCGGGCTGGGCGGGTTCGGCGGCCTGCTGCTGGGCTCCGTCAGCCAGCAGTGCGCACACCACGCGGTGTGCCCGGTGGTGATCGTGCCGCCCCCCGACCGCGCCTGAGCGGTTGAACCCGAACCTCGTCTCGCGGTCGGGGCTGGCGGGAATCCTCACGCCCGCGTACTAGCATCGCTCCAAAGGAGGCTGGACATGTCCTCGAGCGCCGACGCACCGATCCCGCCGGCCGCGACCGACCGCTTCGCGGTCGTCGACGGCTACTGGCGGGCTGCCAACTATCTCTCGGTGGGGCAGATCTACCTGCTCGACAACCCGCTGCTGCGCGAGCCGCTGTCCCCGCAGCACGTCAAGCCGCGGCTGCTCGGGCACTTCGGCACCGTCCCCGGTCTGAACCTGATCTATGCCCACCTGAACGCGGCCATCAGGGCGCGCGACCTGAACGCCATCTACATCGCCGGCCCGGGACACGGCGGGCCGGGGGTCGTGGCCAATGCGTATCTGGAGGGCACCTATACCGAGCTCTACCCCAACATCACGCGCGACGAGGACGGCCTGCGGGCGCTGTTCCGCCAGTTCTCCTTTCCCGGCGGCATCCCCAGCCACGCGGCACCGGAGACCCCGGGATCGATCCACGAGGGAGGTGAGCTGGGCTACTCGCTCGCACATGCGTTCGGTGCCGCGTTCGACAACCCCGATCTGGTGGTTGCCTGCGTGGTCGGTGACGGCGAGGCGGAGACAGGCGCGCTGGCCGCCAGCTGGCAGTCGACCCGGTTCCTCGACCCGGCCGGTGACGGCGCGGTGCTTCCGATCCTGCATCTGAACGGCTACAAGATCGCCAATCCGACCGTGCTGGCCCGGATCCCCGAGGAGGAGCTGATCTCACTGCTCCGGGGCGGCGGCTGGGAGCCGGTGGTCGTGCGCGGCGGCGAGGACGGGGAGCCGCCGGCGGCCGTCCACGGCAGGATGGCCGAGGCACTCGGAGACGCCCTCGACGGCATCGCGCGCGTCCAGCAGCAGGCGCGAGCGGGGGATCGCAACCGCCACCGCTGGCCGATGCTCGTGCTGCGCACCCCCAAGGGCTGGACCGGGCCGAGCGAGCTGGATGGCCTGCCGGTCGAGGGCAGCTGGCGGTCGCATCAGGTGCCGGTCACCCACCCCCGCACCGACCCGGTGCACCTGCGGGCGCTGGAGGACTGGCTGCGCAGCTACCGGCCGGAGGAGCTATTCGACGAGTCGGGTGCGGTGCTTCCCCAGCTGACGGCCCTGGCGCCGTCCGGCGAACGACGGATGAGCGCGAACCCGCATGCCAACGGAGGGACGCTGCTCCGCGACCTGGTGATGCCGGACTTCCGTGACTACGCGGTGGAGGTGGACGCGCCCGGCAAGACGACGAGCGAGCCGACGCGGGTGCTCGGTCAGCTGCTGCGCGACATCGCCGTCCGCAACCGCGGCACGTTCCGGGTGTTCGGGCCGGACGAGACCGCGTCCAACCGCCTGTCGGCCGTGTTCGAGGCCACCGATCGGGTGTGGGAGGCCGACATCCTGCCCACCGACGACCATCTGGGGCGCCGCGGCCAGGTGATGGAGGTGCTGTCCGAGCACCTGTGCCAGGGATGGCTCGAGGGCTATCTGCTGACCGGCCGCCACGGCCTGTTCAACTGCTACGAGGCGTTCATCCACATCGTCGACTCGATGTTCAACCAGCATGCCAAATGGCTGAAAGTGACCCGCGGCATCTCGTGGCGGCCGCCGATCGCCTCGCTCAACTACCTGCTCTCGTCGCACGTCTGGCGCCAGGATCACAACGGCTTTTCGCACCAGGACCCGGGCTTCATCGACCACGTCGCCAACAAAAAGGCGGAGGTCGTTCGCGTGTACCTGCCGCCGGACGCGAACTGCCTGCTGTCGGTGGCCGACCACTGCCTGCGCAGCCGCGACTACGTCAACGTGATCGTCGCGGGCAAGCAGCCGGCCCTGCAGTACCTGACGATGGACGAGGCGATCGCGCACTGCACGCGTGGCCTGGGCATCTGGGACTGGGCCTCCAGCGATCACGACGGCGATCCCGACGTCGTGCTCGGCTGCGCGGGCGACATCCCGACGCTCGAGACGGTCGCCGCGGCGGCGCTCCTGCGCGAGCACCTGCCGGAGCTCAGCGTCCGCGTCGTCAACGTCGTCGACCTCATGCGCCTGCAGCCGGAGTCCGAGCACCCGCACGGGCTCTCCGACCGCGAGTTCGACGCGCTCTTCACCGCCGACAAGCCGGTGATCTTCGCCTACCACGGCTACCCGTGGCTGATCCACCGCCTCACCTACCGGCGCGCCGGCCACGCGAACCTGCACGTGCGCGGCTACAAGGAGGAGGGCACGACGACGACGCCGTTCGACCTCGTCATGCTCAACGACCTCGACCGCTTCCACCTGGTCATGGACGTGATCGACCGCGTCCCCGGCCTCGGGG
>DATLLX010000128.1:0-2785 GCA_035537595.1 Gaiellales bacterium
CAATTGCGCTGGAACAGGATGACTCCTGCCGGCGGCAGTGCCAGCAGCAGCTCTCGTTCGGCCGGGTGGAGTCGCGGCCCAGCGAGACCGACCACCGCGGCACGGGGGACACCAGTGCGCCACTCGCCAAGACTCACTGGCCGAGCGGCCCGACGATGAAGCACTGGCCGCCGCTGGCCCGGATCGTGCCGCAAGCGTTCGCCGCCGCCTCCCGGCTGGTGAACGGGCCGGCTTGCAGTCGGTAGAGCGGCCCCGAGGTGGTGTCAGTTCGCTCGACCTGCGGAGTGACCGCGTTCAGCGCAACCGGATATCGCTGCCGCAGATCCGCCCAGGCCTGGGTAAGACCGCCTTCCGAGCGCACCGCGGCGAGCTGCAGACGGTAGATACCCGCCCCAACCGTGGTGGTCGCCGCTGGTGCTGGCGCTGGTGTTGGTGCCGCTGGCTCGGCCCGGACCAACTGCCGCGGAGTTTGTGTCGCGGGCGGCGGTGCGGGCGGAGGCGCTGCAGCCGTGGTCTGCGCCGGCGGCGGTACCTGCTGCGCCGCTGACTGGGCAGGCGGTGCAGGCGCCTGGGCGACCGGAGGTGGCGCGGGCTGAGGCGGCCGCGCGGATGCTTCAGCGACCGGCGGCGCCGCCGATTCGATTGGGGGCGGCTGCTCGGCTGGCAGGGCGCTGATCTGGGGCTCCGTTGGGCCTGCCTCGGACTCGAGCTCGCTCAGCTGCGGCTTCGAGCGAGGATAGGGCAGCGCTGGAGCCGTCGAGGTCGCCTCCGGCGCCATCGAGGCGACGTCGTCGGACGACGGGGTCTCGGGCGTCTCCAGCCTGTTGGGCTGCTCGGGCGACTGCCCAACGGTCGCTTCGGGTTCGGTCGCCTCGAGTGGTGGAGCGCTCTCAGGCGGTAAGACCCGCTCGACCCGCGGGGCGTCGGCTTCGGGGCGGAGCACGGTCACGATGCTGGAATTGGCGTTGGGCACGCGCAAGCCGCCCCGGTCGTCGGGTGCGTGCCGGTAGGGCTCCGCATCCGCGCGGATCAGGGGCGGCTCGCCACCAATACCGGGCAAGCCCTTGAAGTAGGCATAGCCAACCACGCCACCGAAGGCCGCGAACACGACGATCCCCAGCACCAGCACGAACCAGCCGCGGCTGCTCCGCGGCTCCTGCCAGGGTTCGACCACACCTCTAGCGTCCAGCAAGGCCGATACTCCGCTGTGGCTGCCGTGCGCCCGTCAATGCATCTCCTCGACCGGCCGCACGCCCATCAGGCCGAGGCCGGTGGCGATCACGCCGCGCGCCGCCGCGAGCATCGCGAGCCGCGCCCGCGTGAGCTCGGGCGCATCGGCGAGAAGGAAGCGCAAGTTCGGCTCCTCCTTGCCGCGTGTCCACAGCGCGTGGAATGCGCCGGCGAGATCCTGAAGGTAGAACGCAACCCGGTGCGGCTCAAAGTGGCTGGCAGCGCCCTCGACCACGCGCGGAAAGGAGGCCATTTCCCGGAGCAATGCGAGCTCGGCCGGGTCGACGAGCAGGGAGACATCGGCCAGGTGGAGCGTGTCGGCGAGCTCGCCCATGCCATCCTCGGCCGCGTTACGAAAGACAGAGCACATCCGCGCATGGGCGTACTGGACGTAGAAGACGGGATTGTCCTTCGACTGCTCGGTGACCCGGGCCAGGTCGAAATCGAGCGGGGCGTCGTTCCTGCGGGTCAGCATCATGAAGCGGACCACGTCCCGGCCGACCTCGTCGATCACGTCGCGGAGGGTAACGATCCGCCCCGCCCGCTTGCTCATCTTCATCGGCACGCCGGCGTCGAGCAGATTGACCAGCTGACAAAGCCGGACGTCGAGGGAGCCCTGCTCGCGTGTCACGGCACGGACTGCGGCCTGCATCCGCTTGATGTAGCCTCCATGATCGGCGCCCCAGACGTCGACCATGGCCGCGAAGCCGCGGCGGAACTTGTCGAGATGATAGGCGATGTCGGCCGCGAAATAGGTCCAGGCGCCATTGGAGCGCCGCAGCGGCCGGTCGATCTCGTCGCCGTAGGCCGTCGAGCGGAACAGCAGCTGCGGCACGGGCTCCCAGTCCGCGTCGGGCTTGCCGCCCTTGGGCGGCGGCAGGGTGCCCGTGTACAGCAGCCCCATCTCGTCGAGCACGGCCAGCGCCTCGTCGACACGCCCCGCCTCGATCAGCTCACGTTCCGAGGTGAACACGTCGTGGCTCACGCCCAGCGCCGCTAGGTCGTCGCGGATCAGGGCCATCATCGCCGCCACACCCATGCGCTCGAACGGCTCGAGCCATTCCTGCTCGCCACCGTCGCACCAGCGGCCGCCGTCACGCGCGGCGATCGCCTCCGCCACCGGTTTCAGATAGTCGCCCGGATAGAGCCCGGCGGGAATCTCGCCGATCGTCTCGCCGAGTGCCTCCCGGTAGCGAAGGTGCAGCGAGCGGGCGAGCGTCTCGGTTTGGGCACCGCCGTCGTTGACATAGTATTCGCGGGTGACGGCGTAGCCGGCATGCGCCAGGACGCTGGCCAGGGCGTCGCCGAACACGGTCCCGCGGACATGGCCGACATGAAGTGGGCCCGTCGGGTTGGTCGAGCAGAACTCGACATTGACGCGCTGCCCCTGCCCCACAGTGCTGCTGCCGTACTGGAGTCCAGCCTCCAGGATCGCCGGCACCTGCCGCTGCCAGAAGGCCGGCGCCATGGTCAGGTTCACGAAGCCCGGGGGTGCCGGCGCGGCCTGCCCGATGTCGCCATGCCTCGCAAGCAGCTCCGCCAGCTCGCCCGCCAC
>DATLLX010000129.1:0-2164 GCA_035537595.1 Gaiellales bacterium
AGGTCGGCGGGGTCGAGGTACAGCAGCGACTGGAGCGGGCTGAGCTCCCATCCCAGCTCCAACCGCAGCCCGAACTCCGCCGACCGCTCCGCCATCCGCTGGTGGGCGTCCTCGACGCGGCGCCTGCGGCGGCGGGTGAGCGGGTGGCCGTCGGTCACGTGCGGCGTCCCGAACTGGGTCACGGTGCCGCGGTGGGCGGTCTCACGGAGCAGCGCCATCCCGTCCTCCACGCTGCGCACGCCGTCGTCGCCGGACGGGATGACGTGGCTGTGGATGTCGACGAAGATCTGCTCGGCTGGCATGGCGCTGTCGTGCGTTTGCGACCGCAACGACCCACTCGCACCGTACTGCGCCGGTGCGCGGTCGGCTGCCGGTCCCTGCTGGCCGTGGTACAGCCCCGGGCCTGCCCGCCACGCAACGGGCAGGCCCGGGGAGGCCGGGGGTCGTCAGTCGCCGGCCTCGCCGGCCGCCAGCTCGGCCGGCAGATCGCCGAACTCGGCGCTGCGCGGGCGCACCAGCGCGAGCGTTGCCGCCACGCCGATCGCGGCCAGGCCCGCGCCCCACAGGAACGCCATCTGGAAGCCGTCGGTGGACGCCGAGGCGATCACCGCCGGATCCGATGCCCGGGCGCCGGCCGATGCCAGCACGTCCCCGGTGTGCGAGGTCGCCACCGTGACCAGGGCGGCCACTCCGATCGCGCCGCCGATCTGCTGCGACGTGTTGATCAGGCCGGAGGACACGCCCGCGTCACGCTCCTCGACGCCCGAGAGCGCCGCGATCGTGTCGGGCACGAAGGCGAACCCGAGGCCGATCCCGGCCAGGATGAACCCTGGCGCCAGATCGACCAGATAGCTGCCCTGCACCGAGACCTGGGTGAACCACAGCAGGCCCAGGCTGAGCAGCGCCATGCCGGAGGCCAGCACCCGCCGCGGCCCGATCCGGGTCACCAGCATCTGCGACACGGCGGCCGACACGATGATGGTGATCGAGACCAGCAGGTAGGCGAAGCCGGTGCGAAGCGCCGAGTACCCGAGCACTTCCTGCATGTACAGCGACAGGAAGAAGAACATCGAGAAGATCGACGAGCCCAGCAGGATGCCGACCACGTTGGCTCCGGACAGGGTGCCGTTCGCGAACAGCCGCAGCGGCAGCAGCGGCTGCCGGGTCTTGGCCTCGATCAGCACGAACGAGGCGATCAGCGCTGCCGAGGCGGCGAAGATGCCCAGCGTCCGTCCGGACGCCCAGCCGTGCTCGTTGGTGCCGACCAGCCCGTACACGAGCAGCACCAGGCCGCTCGAGACGGTGAACGCCCCGGCCAGGTCGAAGCGGCGTCCCAGCCCTGCCATCCGGCTCTCGCCGAGCAGCCGCGGGCTGAGCGCGATCACCATCATCGCGATCGGGACGTTGATGAAGAAGATCCACTCCCAGCCGACGGCGTCGGTCAGGACGCCGCCCATCAGGACGCCCGCCGCTCCGCCGAGGCCGGACACCGCGCCCCAGATGCCGAGCGCCTTGTTCCGCTCGGCGCCCTCGCTGAACGTGGTGGTCAGGATCGAGAGTGCCGCCGGCGAGATGATCGCCGCACCGAGGCCCTGCAGTGCGCGGGCGCCGATCAGCGCGTCGTCGGTCGGCGCCAGGCCGGCCGCCAGGGACGCCAGCCCGAATAACGCCATGCCGGCGATGAACACCCGCCGCCGGCCCAGCAGGTCGGCCACTCTGCCGCCGAGCAGCAGGAAGCCGCCGAATGTGAGCGCGTAGGCGCTCGTCACCCACTGCAGCCGCTCGACCGAGAAGTCGAGCTGCTGCTGGATCGATGGCAGTGCCACGTTCACGATCGCGACGTCGAGCACGACCATGAACTGCGTCACCGTGAGAAGTATGAGCGCCAGCCAGCGGCGCTCGAGCGTCCGTGTCATGTTGCCGCCCTCCTGGGGAAGGAGTAGAGTTACGAAAGTCGGAACCGGGATTCGGAATCCGGATTCCGGTCAATCTAGGGTCCTTCCGAGGGCTCCGCAGTACGGGTAGCCCTACTCTTCCTCCGATGGCCTCCGAAGCTCCCATCCGCGCTCCTCGCTCCGACGCCCGGGAGAACCGCAAGCGCGTGCTGGTGGCCGCCCGCGAGTGCTTCGCGGAGTCGCTCGACGCGCAGATGCAGGACATCGCC
>DATLLX010000130.1:0-4866 GCA_035537595.1 Gaiellales bacterium
ATCCCCCCGTGCCCGTGAGCATCTCCACCCCCGGCATCGGCGGCCCCTCGGCCGGGCTCGCCTTCGCGCTCGAGATCTACGACAGCCTCAGCCACCGCCAGCTGCTGCACGGCCACAAGGTGGCAGTAACGGGTGAACTCGACCTCCGAGGCGGGGTGCACGGGATCGGCGGCGTGGAGCAGAAGACCATCGGCGCGATCGACGCCGGGGCCGACACCTTCGTGGTACCGACCGGCGACAACGAACGCGACGCCCGAAAGGCCGCGGACGGCCGAATCCGCATCATCGGGGTGCGGACGTTCGCGCAGGCACTGGCCGCCATCCGTAGTCTTAAGCCGGTGTGAACGAAGCGTGAAGACTTCTCTCGCAAACAGCGTCTTTTCTGTTTCGGAAACGGTGGTGTCAGGCAGCCGGCAGACCTACACTTCTTCCCTCGAAGTTCACGTCCAAGGGGAGAGAATCTGTGGGAGAAAAGGCTCGCTGCGTCACCTGCAATGACTGCTACTTTCGCAAGACGAGCCTCTGTGCCCTCGACCTGGTGGAGCCCTGTCCCACCTTCCGGCCGGCCCTCAAGGGCCAGATGATCGCCCCCCGCCAGGCCACGCTGGTCGAGCCGCCGACCGCCGGCCGCGCCGTCTGGGGCGTGCCCGCCTCCCCGGTCGCCGCAGGCATCGCGTAACCCGCGCGGTTCAGCGCCGGCTCCGCGCCGATCCCGCACCGATCACCGCATTCGAACCCGGTACCGAACCCGGTTCCCCCCCGCCGTCTCGGCGCCCGGATGTCGCGCCCCAAGCGGGCTGCCGGCCGGATGAACCGGGTACCGCACCCGGTTCCGAACCGGGTGCGGTACCCGGTTCGCCCCCTTCAGACCTAGACGCCGGCGGGCGCGAGGGCGCGCGTCAGCACGCCGCCGAGGCGGGCGATGCCCTCCTCGATCTGGTCCGGCGAAACGGCGCTGAAGGCGAGCCGCAGCGATGACCTCCCGCGGCCTGCGGAGCAGAAGTCGGCGCCCTTGACGTAGGGTACGCCCGCCTCTGTCGCCTGGGGAAGCAACGCCGCCGTGTCGACGGTTTCCGGCAGGTCGACCCAGTAGAAATACCCTCCCTCGGGCGTCGTCCACCGGGCGCCCTCGGGGAAGTGGTCGCGAAGCGCCGACTCCATCGCGTCGCGCCGCTGCTTGAGCTGGGCGGTGGCCCGCTCGACGTTGGGCTCGAACCGGCCGGCGGCGCAGTACGCGGCCAGCGTTGCCTCGGCGAACGAGTTGGGGCCGATGTAGGTGTTCTCGGACAGCCGCGCCAGCGGCCCGGTCAGCGATTCCGGCAGCACCAGATAGCCGGTGCGGAGACCGGGCGCCACCGTCTTCGTGAACGACGAGGAGTAGATCACGTTGTCGCCGCCGTCGATCTCGTGCAGGGTCGGCGCCGCCTCCCCCTCGAAGCGCAGCAGGCCGTAGGGATCGTCCTCGACGATCAGGATCCCCGCCTCCCGGCACAGCTCGGCGACGCGCCGGCGGGCCGCAGCTGGCAGCGACACGCCGGCCGGGTTCTGGAAGGTGGGGATCAGGTACAGCATCGAGGCGGCCGGGCCGTCTGCCAGCACCCGCTCGAGGGCGTCGACGTCGAGCCCCTCCGCGGTCAGCGGCACCTGCACGACGTCCGCGCCGTTGGTGCGAAGCGCGATCAGCGTCCGGTCGTAGGTGGGATCCTCGGCCACCGCGGTGCCGCCCCGGCCCAGATACAGATGCTGCGCCAGGAACGTCACCCCCTGCAGCGAGCCGTTGACCAGCAGCACGCGGGCCGCATCGACGCCATGCCGGGCGCCGATCCATTCGCGAAGCGGCTTGTAACCGCCCGGGCTGTAGGCCAGCGCCCCGGCCGGATCATCGGTCATCGCAGCCTGCGACGCGGCGCGGAGGTCGTCGATCGGCAGCATGTCCGCCGACGGCACCCCGCGGGTGAACGGGATCGTGGCCATGCCGGGGATGGTACCGAGCGCGCAGGCCGGAGGCCGCGTCACCCCACGTCCGCAGGCGGCTAGCCGGCGCCGACCGCCTCGACCGCCAAGCGCGCCGCCTCGGTGGGACTGGAGCCAACCCGGATGCCGCGAGCCTCGAGCGCCTCCTTCTTGGCCTGCGCCGTGCCCGACGAGCCGGAGATGATCGCCCCGGCGTGGCCCATGGTCTTGCCCGGCGGGGCCTGGAAGCCGGCGATGTAGGCGACCACCGGCGTGTGCATGTGCTCGGAGATGAAGGCGCCTGCCTTCTCCTCCTCGTCGCCGCCGATCTCGCCGACCATCACCACCAGGTCGGTCTCCGGGTCGGCCTCGAACCGCTCCAATACGTCGATGAACGAGCTGCCCACGACTGGGTCACCGCCGATGCCGACGATGGTCGAGTTGCCCAGCCCGCTGTCGGCCAGCTCCTTGCCGATCTGGTAGGTCAGCGTGCCCGACCGCGACACGAGGCCGATCCGCCCCTTCGCGAACACCTGCGCCGGGATGATCCCGACGTTGGCGATGCCGGGCGACAGCGCCCCGGGGCAGTTGGGGCCGAGCAGCGTCACGCCACGGGGACGGATGTAGTTGTAGATCCGCAGCATCTCGTGGGCGGGGATGCCCTCGGTGATGCAGACGATCGTCTCGATGCCGGCGTCGACCGCCTCGTAGATGGCGTCAGCGGCGAAGCGGGGCGGCACGAACACCATCGCCGTGTTGGCACCCCGCTCGGTGACCGCCTCGGCCACGGTGTCGAACACCGGCACCCCGCCGACGTCCTGGCCGCCCTTGCCGGGGGTCACGCCGGCCACCACGTGGGTGCCGTAGTCGCGGTTTCGCAGCGCGTGGAAGCTGCCCTCGCGGCCGGTGATGCCCTGCACGACCAGCCTGGTCTGCTCCGTGACGATGACGGCCATGGCTAGGCGGCCTTCCCGGCCAGCTCGACCACCCGGGCGGCGGCATCGAGCATCGTCTTCTCGACGTGCACGTTGGGCGGCGCGGCGTCCGCCAGCAGCTGCCGGCCTTCGACGTCATTGGTGCCGTCCAGCCGCACGACCAGCGGCACATCCACCCGCAGGCGCTCGAGCGCGGCGAGCACGCCCTTGGCCACCTCGTCGCAGCGGGTGATGCCGCCGAAGACGTTGAACAGGACGGCCCGCACCTTGTCGTCGGACAGCAGCACCTCCATGGCGGTGACGATCTCGTCGGCCTGCGCGCCGCCGCCGACGTCCAGGAAGTTGGCCGGCCGGCCGCCGGCCAGCGCCACCACGTCGAGCGTCGACATCACCAGCCCGGCCCCGTTGCCGAGGATGCCGATGTCGCCGTCGAGCTTCACGTAGTTGACGCCCCGCTCGCGAGCCATCTGCTCCTGCGGGTCTGCCGCCTCGACATCGCGCATGGCGGCGATGTCAGGATGGCGGAACAGCGCGTTGTCGTCGACGGTGTACTTGGCGTCGAGCGCGCGCACGATGCCGTCCGGGGTGACGATCAGCGGGTTGATCTCGACCAGCATCGCGTCGGTCTCGACGAACGCCCGGTAGGCCTTCTCCATGATCTGGGCCACCTGCTTCTGCTCCTCGGCGGGGATGCCGGCCCCGAACGACAGCCTGCGGGCGTGGAACGGCTGGAAGCCTGCCAGCGGATCGACGTGCAGGCGAGCCAGCTTCTCGGGCGTGTCGGCCGCCACCTGCTCGATGTCGACCCCACCCTCCGTGGTCAGCATCAGCAGCGCCTGCTTGGCGCCCCGGTCGAAGGTGATCGAGAAGTAGTACTCGCGGGCGATGTCGGACGCCTGCTCGATCCACACCTTGCGCACCACGTGGCCGCGGATGTCCATGCCGAGGATCGAGCCGGCATGCGACTCAGCCTCCGCGGGGGAGCCGGCCAGCTTGATGCCGCCGGCCTTGCCGCGCCCTCCCACCAGCACCTGAGCCTTGACGACCACCGGGCCGCCCAGCTGCTCGGCGGCCTGCCGGGCGTCCTGCGGAGTGGCCGCCAGGACGCCGTCGGAAACCGGGATACCGAACCGGGCGAACAGCTGCTTGCCCTGGTACTCGTAGAGATCCACCCTCGCTCCTGCCTGTCACGCTATGGACGCTGAACGGCGGGAAGTCTATCGGCGGCATTCGTCACCGTAGCCTTACAAACCCCTAACGATTTTGGCGATGTTTTCATACAAAGCACGGAGACAATCGCCTCGGACGCTGCGATCGAACGTGCCCACACCTCGCAGCTACCTGCCTCCTCCGACGGCCCGCCTTGCGGGTCGTCGGTCTTTTAACCCTGAGTCACCTCGCTCAAGGACCAGCGGACCGGTCAGGCGGCGAAGCCGGCGCGCTTGATGGCGGCGCGGATGTCGGCCAGGTCGACGAGTTCCGGGTCGAACGTGACCTCGACCTCGTCGGCGATGTGCTCGGGTGTGCACTCCCGCACTCCGGGCAGCGCGCGGACGGCCTCGCGCACCGATCGCTCGCAGCCCCCGCAGCGCATTCCCCGTACCTCGATGACCGCGGTGGTCATGGCCGTTACTTCGGCGCCGCGCTGCCGGTGGCGGCAACGGAGGCCACATAGGCCGCCACGTCGTCGGCGTTCTGGCCGTCGTAGATGTCGGCGGGCATCGGCGGTTTGGAGGTCGGCGAGCCCCAGTGGATCTGCTCGCGCACCATCGCCTGGAACGAGCTGCGCTCCCAACCTTCGCTGGCCGGCTGGGCGTAGGCGGCGTCGAGGTTGGGCCCGATCGTGCCCTTCGTGTTCGCGTTGGCCAGGGTGTGGCAGGCACCGCAGCCGGTCACGAACAACTGCTGGCCGTTCCCCAGGTCGACGGCGTCGGGCGAGGCAACCGGGCTGGTGCCCTCGCAGGCCGCCCCGAACAGC
>DATLLX010000131.1:0-4138 GCA_035537595.1 Gaiellales bacterium
GCTCCAGCGCCCACTGGAAGCCGGCGACATACGCGCGCCCCAGCCCGTCCTTCTGCCCGCGGTGGAGCACGTGCAGCCACGGCCGCTCGGCGGCCAGCGCGTCGGCGATCTCGCCGGTGCCGTCCGGTGAGCCGTCGTCGACAACCAGCTCGGCGCCCGGGAAGGGCAGGGTGGGCATCAGCTCCTCGATCGCCGCCACCATCCGGGGGAGGTTGTCGCGCTCGTCGTAGGTGGGGAGCACGATCAGGAAGCGGTCCTCGGCCACGGCCCGAGCGTATCATTGAGCCCCTGTGTCAACTCCCCCCCTGAGCAACGCCGAGATTGCAGAGCGGTTCGAGCTGCTCGCCGACCTGCTGGAGCTGGACGGCGCCGAGATCTACCGCACGCTGGCATACCGCCGGGCGGCCAAGACGTTGCGGGAGACGCCGGAGTCGGTGGTGCGGATGTCGGAGCAGGGCCGGCTGACCGACCTGCCGAACGTCGGCCGGACGATCGCCGACAAGGTGGCCGAGATGCGCGAGACGGGCACGCTGCAGGCGCTGGAGAAGCTCAAGGCCCGGACGCCCCCGGGCGTGGTGCCGCTGATGCGGATCCCCGGCATCGGCCCCAAGACGGCTCGCAAGATCTTCGCCGATCTCGAGATCACCACCCTGCAGGAGGCGGTCGTCGCCGCGGAGCAGGGGCGGATCCGCGGGCTCGCCGGCATGGGCGAGAAGACCGAACAGGCGATTCTGGCCGGCGCAATGGTGGCCGAGGGCGAGAAGCGGCCGCGGGTGTCGTCGGCCAAGCTGCGGCCGTTCGCCGAGCGTGTGGTCGGGATGCTGCGCCGGGTCGAGGGCGTGGAGCGCTGCGAGATCGCAGGCAGCCTCCGCCGCTACACCGACACCGCCAAGGACATCGACCTGGTCGTGTCCGCCACCGATCCCGAGGCCGTCGCCGAGGCTTTCGTCACCGGCGACTGGGTGGCGGCCGTCGAGTCGAAGGGCACCACCAAATCGGCAGCCGTCGCCTACGACGGCACCCGGGTCGAGCTGCGGATCGTCGAGCCGGGAGTGTTCGGAAACCTGCTCCAGCATCTTTCCGGCTCGAAGGATCACAACGTGGCGATCCGGGAGCAGGCCGTGCGGGCCGGCCTCAAGGTCAGCGAGTACGGCATCGAGGTGGTCGAGACCGGCGAGCTGTTCGAGACCGACGACGAGGTCGAGGTCTACCGGCGGCTGGGAATGGACTGGGTGCCGCCCGAGCTGCGCGAGAACCGGGGCGAGATCGAGGCGGCCAGGAACGGCGCGCTGCCCGAGCTGGTCGAGGCATCCCAGATCCGCGGCGACCTGCACTCGCACACCGACTGGAGCGACGGCAAGACGACGCTGGAGGCGATGGTCGCCGCCGCCCGCGACCGGGGCTACGGGTATCTCAACATCACCGACCACTCGCCGGCGGTCGGCTTCGGGATGGGCCTGGACGCCGGCCGCCTGCGCCAGCAGATCGACCGCGTGCGGGAGCTGGCCGGCACCTGCGCGCCGGGCTTCGTGCTGCTGGCCGGCTGCGAGGTCGACATCCTGCGCGACGGCTCGCTCGACTACTCCGACGAGCTGCTGGCCGAGCTCGACGTGGTGGTGGCCAGCGTGCATGCCTCCCACCGGCTGAGCGAGGCCGACCAGACCAAGCGCATCTGCGCCGCCCTGGAGAACCCGCACGTCGACATCCTCGGCCACCCCACCGGCCGGCTGATCAGCCGCCGTGAGGGCTATGCCGTGGACATGGAGGCGGTGATCGACAAGGCGGTGGAGACCGGCACGGTGCTCGAGGTGAGCGCCCAGCCCGACCGTCTCGACCTGCGCGACACGCACGTCCGGCTGGCCGTCAAGGCGGCCGCCCGGCTGGCGATCGACACCGACGCCCACAGCGTCGCCGCCCTGGACTACAGCCGCTTCGGCGTGATGAACGCCCGTCGCGGCTGGGCGACGCCGGCGGACGTGATCAACACGCGCGAGTGGCCGCAGGTGAAGGAGCTGCTCAAGGACGGCCGCGCGGGCGTGGCCGGCCGCCGCTCCTAGCCCTGCCGGCGGAGCTCCAGTGCCAGCCGGTCGCGCTGGGCGACCAGGGCCACGGCGATCGGTGTCGCATCCGCCACCCGGTGCTCGACCTCCTCCAACTCCTCGACGTCGTACTGATCGCTCCACACGAAGGCCAGGGCTCCCTGCTCGTACTGGAATGTGGCCAGCGGGAAGCGGCCCTCGACCAGCCGCACGATCAGCGCCGGCTCGAACAGGCGGCGGACGGCGATCTCGTCGGCGTCGTCGGCCACGAACAGGCAGAAGCGGTCGTTGAACTCTGAGCTCTCAAGCTGCACGCTGCGGTCGCCGGTGAACATGCCACGCAGCTTCTCGGCGAATCCGCCGCCGAAGCCCTGGGGACTGAGCGCGACGCGTTTCAGCCCCAGGTCGCCGAGGCCCATCCGCAGCACCGTGTGGCGGTGCTTGACCTCCTCGCGGTAGGACTCGACCTGGCCGTTGGCCCCGGTGCGGGTGCGAGTCTCGTAGGTGGAGTAGGTGAAGTTGAAGATCTCCGACGCCAGCCCGGCCATCGGCCCGCTGAATCCGTGCTCCGCCACCGGCTTCTCGCGGTTGCGGCAGAAGGCGACGTCGGCGGGGATCGACGGCTCCTCCGCGTACGACCAGTGCCGTTCCGCGGCCCAGGCGTTCATCACCTCGCGCCGGGCCTGGTCGGATGCCTGCCGCATCAGCCACCAGCGGTAGACCGGCGGGCCCGCGGCGCCGGCAAGGACGGCGATGACCAGGCCGGCCACCGACCGCGTGAGGCCCGTGACCAGCAGCCCCAAGGCCACTCCCGGGATCAACGCCAGGGCGAGGTTCCGGCGGTACATTGTGCGGCCCTTGATGATCTCGAAGCGCCGGCTTCGCTCCTTGCGATACCGGTCTCGCGACGATTCGCTCATACCGCCGACCCTAGCGCGCGCAGCTCGCTGAACAGCCGGTCGTGCATCTCGGCGCGGTACGTGAACAGGTCGCCGCCCTCGCTCCGCAGCACCTCGGCAACCGTTCCCAGCAGCTCGTCGATCGCCATCCACCGGCAGCCGGCGATCTCCTCGCTGTCCTCGGGTGCCAGCGCCCGGCCGTCCGCCCGCGCGGTGACGACGTGGCTCGTCCAGGGCAGCCGCTGGCCCCGGTGGGTGAACACCGACCGGCAGACCAGCGGATAGCCGGTGATCTCGATCCGCAGCCCGGTCTCCTCGCGGGCCTCCCGCAGGGTGCCCTGCTCGAAGCTCTCGCCGACATGGATTCCGCCGCTCGGCGCGCGCCAGGCGCCGGGCGGGAAGAACGGCTTTCGGATCACCACCAGCTCGTCGCCGTCGAGAATCGCGAAGGTGACGTCGTGGGTACGCTCGCGGGCGTTCGACCGCAGGATCAGCCGGCGGTCACGCTCGGTGATCTCGCGGCTGCCGTCCCACACCGCGGGCTCGCCGAACCGGGACACGATGGGAGCCAGCAGCGCCGCGTCGACGTGGCTCACCGGGCGAGGCTCTCGAGCAGCTCGATCACCTGCCCGGGGCCGTCCACGGTGGCGTCCGCCTCCTCCAGCAGCTCGGGCGGCGCTTCCGCCGAGCTGACCGCGATCCGGATGGTCGCCTCGCGGAATGCGTCCAGATCGGTGCGGTCATCACCCACGTAGAGCAAGTGGTCGATCCTCCGCCTGCCCTTCAGCCGCTTCAGTGCCGAGCCCTTGTCGATCGCGACCGGCGGCCGCACCTCGAGCACCTTGCGGCCGAAGCTCCAGGCCAGGCCCGCCCGGTCGAGCTTCGGGGCGATCTGGGTCTCCAGATACCGCTGCGCGTGATCGGGCCGGTGCGAGTTGCGGAAGTGCACCGAGAACGTGATCCCCTTGTCCTCAACCCGGCAGCCGTACTGGGGGATCAGGCCGTCGTTCTCCACGACGACCAGCGCCTGGCGGATGTCCGCCTGGTACTTGGCCGCCTGGGCGACCACGCTGACCTCGTCCCCCTGCATCACCTCCAGGCCGTGGTTGCCGGAGATGGCGACGCACTCGGCCGGCACCAGGGCGCGGGCCTGCCGGGCCGGCCTGCCGGTGACGCAGCCGACCAGTGCGTACCGACCGC
>DATLLX010000132.1:0-2314 GCA_035537595.1 Gaiellales bacterium
GTGGAACTCGCCATGGCCGGCGCGTGCGCGCCACCGTCTCCGGCGGGGCGGTGGGGCTGATCCTGGACGCCCGCGACGCGCCCCTTGCCCTTCCGCGTCGCAGCGAGGACCGGCGGGCCGTGCTCGCCGGTTGGCGCGACACGTTCCTGCGCGAGCCGGCTCAGCCCGTGGCGGTGGTGGGCGAGCACCTGATCCGGTCGGACGTCGGTGCCCACTTGGACGGTGGGCGACGCTCCGCGCGGGATGCGGACGCGATGCAGGGTGGCGCCGTTCACGGTGCCACCGCCACGGGTTGAGCCGGCTCGCGCAGGAACGTGTCGCGCCAACCGGCGAGCACGGCCCGCCGGTCCTCGCTGCGACGCGGGAGGGCAAGGGGCGCGTCGCGGGCGTCCAGGATCAGCCCCACCGCCCCGCCGGAGACGGTGGCGCGCACGCGCCGGCCATGGCGAGTTCCACCCAGCGTGACGCCGCCGGCCAGCTCGATTTCGAGCTCGGCAGCCTGGCCGCGGCCGAGCGGCAGCACCTGCAGGCTGCCTCCCCGCACCTCGATCGGCGCCGGGTCCGGCCAGCCGGTCCGGTGCACGGCGACCCGCATCGTCGGCTGTCCGGGGCGGCCGCCGCGGATCACGACCGCCGCTCCCAGCGGCACCAGCAGGTCGTCGCGCAGCACGCCCATCCCCTCCCCGATCTCGCTGTCATCCAGGGCGCCGATCGGCGGCAGCGCGCCAGCGGTGTCGATTGCCAGCTGGGTGATGCCCACCGGGCGCACCCCGTCGAGCAGCAGATGCGCCGCCTGCGCGGGCCGTGGGGCAGCGGCGATGGTGCGGCCGCAACCAACCAACAGGTCCACACCCTCGACGCTTCCGGCGTCACCGCTGGCCTGGGTCAGCAGGTAGCGGGCGGCCGCGTGCGTCACGGCCAGCTCGTCGTCGGTCTGCGGGATGGTTCCCGGGCGGGCGTGCAGGTTGCGCAGGGCATCGGCAACCGCCAGCTCGTCGATTGACAGCGGCAGCATCCGGGACAACCTTCCCGCGCCGCCCTGGGCAATCAGGCTGCGTGAGGCCAGGCCACCGTCGGCGAAGACGCGGCTCTCCGCCGCACCCGCCTCATCGGCCAGCACCCAGGTCAGGTAGTGAGCGCCGAGGTCGATGCCCAGGATCCGTCGCATGCTGGAACGCGCCAGCTCGGCGATCCCGCGCCGGAAGGAGACCGGCGTCAGCTGCCGCACGCCGCCGGGCTCGACCATGCGCTGCAGCATCTCCTCGAGCAGGAGCCGCAGGGGAAGCGGATTCTCCTGGTGGGCGCTGGGTCGTGGGTTGGCCACGCTCTGGACCGCGCCCTCCTCGAACAGGAGCGCGACCTCGGGGGTCAGCGACTCGGAGCCCGCCCAGATCACCGGTTGCGGCGCCCCACCGCGGGCCGCCGCCACCAGCCCGGCCATCTCGAGCGCCTGGTCCGCGCGCCCCTCGTCGAACCCCCCGGCCAGCAGCCACACGTCGACATCGGCCGCCTGCAGGGCCGCCAGCCGAGCCGACAGCGAGCGGCCGTCATCGGCCGTGGCCGCTTCGACCACGCTCCAGCCAGCTGACTCGGCAGCCCGGCGGGCGGCGTCCCCGGAGAGCTCAGAAGAGACGGCCGCCAGCCCGATGTGCCCCGGCCGCCGAGGCGTATGACAGGCGATCCGCGGCCAGCGCCGCCCGCAACTCGTCCTCGCCCCAGCCGGATGGCTGCGCGACGTGGCTTACGATGCGCCATCGGCCCCGGCTGCGAGCCACGGCCGCCGCCTTGGTCCAGGCAGAGCCGACGTCGACCAGCAGCGACATCTCGGCCTCTGCCGGCGCCGCACCGTTGCCCTCCGGCCGCTCGTCCACGGTCATCGTGCGATCCCCAGCCAGTCGCCGAGCAGGAACTGCAGCCGGTCGACCAGCAGCGCCAGCCGGCTGACCAGCAGGAACCCGAGCCAGCCGCCGATCCCGCCCAGCAGCAGCCAGCGACCGGTGCCTGCGGCGCCGGCCATCAGCCGGCTGCGCGGCACGCCATGCAGGAACGCCAGCAGCACCAGGGCGGTGATGGCCAGGCCGATCAGCCCGTTCACGATGCTGCTCACCGGCCCGGGCGGCAGCATCGCCCCGGCCATCTGGGGGAGCAATGTGCCGACGACGGCGCCGCCGAGCGCGAAGGCCGCCACGCCGGCCACCAGGATGGCCGCCGGCACCGCCACGACCGGTCGGGCCAGCCAGCGCGCTCCCGCCATGGCCAGCACCAGCAGCAGCGCCGGCCACAGCAGCAGGTTCCCGCCGGGATCGCTCACCAG
>DATLLX010000133.1:0-19570 GCA_035537595.1 Gaiellales bacterium
GGTCTATGCTTTGGCCATGACCTGTGCGACGCAGCAGCGCTTTACCGGGCCCCGGGATTCCCGCGGGCCGTCGCTGCGCGTGTAGCACCGCCAGGCCAGGACAGCCCAGGAGCCCCGGGGCGACGCCATTTCCCCGTCACCTGTTCTCCTGGAGGTTCCGCGATGTCCGAAACGATCAAACCCCAGGCCTACGAGCGCGCGCTCACGCTCCGCGACCTGACCGATCCCGCCACCGGCGATCACGCCATGCAGCGGCTGCTGGAAGCGATCACCAGTGCCCTGGCCGGCCGCTGGGTCTGCCCCACGCTCGTCCATCGCGGCTCGCGGGTTGTGCCGGTCGCCGACAACTATGAGCTGCTCGGCTACGAGCCCGGCGCCGCCACCCGCGACAGCCGGTACACCCGCTACGTCTCCGACGGCGCCATGCTGCGCAGCCACACCAGCGCCCTCGTCCCGGGCGCGCTACGTCTGGTCGCCGCCGATCCGCCCGCCGACCTGCTGGTCGTCTGCCCCGGCCTGGTGTGGCGGCGCGACGTCAACGACCGGCTGCACACCGGCGAGCCGCACCAGCTCGACCTGTGGCGGATCGCGCGGCGGCCGCTCGGCGCGGCCGACCTGCGCGAGATGATCGGCGCCGTGATCGACGCCGCGCTGCCCGGGGCCCGCTGGCGGGCCGGCGAGGCCGATCATCCCTACACCGACGGCGGCCTGGAGATCGAGGCTGAGGTCGACGGACGATGGGTGGAGGTGGGCGAGTGCGGCCTGGCCGCCCGCCACGTGCTGGCACGGGCCAGTATCGACGACCCCGACGTCAACGGGCTGGCCATGGGTCTCGGCCTCGACCGGCTGCTGATGCTGCGCAAGGGCATCGGGGACATCCGGCTGCTGCGGGCCACCGATCCCCGGATCGCCGATCAGTTGCTCGAGCTGGACGAGCCCTACCGGCCGGTGTCGTCGATGCCTCCGGTGCGCCGCGACATCTCGATCGCCGTCGGCCGCGAGCGCGACGCCGAGGAGCTGGGCGACCAGGTGCGCGACGCGCTGGGGCCGGACGCGCTCGCGATCGAGTCGATCGAGGTGGTATCCGAGACGCCGGCTGCCGAGCTGCCGCAGGCCGCCGTCGAGCGGATCGGGCTCGGCAACGACCAGAAGAACGTGCTGCTGCGGATCACCATCCGCAGCCACGAGCGCACCCTCACCGACGCGGAGGCGAACGTTCTGCGGAACCGGATCTATGCCGCCGTCCACGAGGGGACGGCCGCCCAGTGGGCCTGAGTCATAGATGAGGGACGCGCGGCTTGGGGGGTCGCCGCGCGTCCCTCGGGGGTCGGAGCCGTAGGTAGATCGTACCGGTCACGGCACCTCAGTGCACGGGCGGCTCCCAGCCCTCGAGGACGGGCGGCTTCCAGTTCGCGCCCACCGTCTTCGGGTTGTCGACCCACGGCCCCAGGTCGAGCTGCGGGAACTTGCAATGCTGCTCCTTCAGCCGGATGCCGTAGGAGTTGCCCGACTGCAGGTGCTTGATCAGCACCTTGCGGGCGATCTCGTTCTCGCGCCCCTCCGGGATCGGAAAGTGGATCTTGAGGAAGGAGTTGGAGTAGCGGTCGAACACCGCCGGAGTGCCCTCCTCCTCCAGCAGCTCGATGTCCTCGAGCCAGTTGATGTCCTCGCCGGGGGTGGCGGCCAGCAGATCGATGTCCTCGACCAGGCTGATGTCCTCCTGGTAGGGGAACCGCTCGCCCGACAGGTACTCGGAGTCGATCGACTGGATCTTCTCAGGCTGCGATGGCAGGTGCATGGCTACTCTCCCGCCGTCTCGAGATGGGCCTCGCCCGGGGCGACGTGCTGCAGGGCGTCCTGCTGCGCCTGATGGGCGACCAGCTCGTCGAGCCGGCTCAGCATCCGGTCCTCGGTGACGCCGGGGATGTAGTTCGTCCCCGCCAGCGGCACCTTGGCCATCGCTGCGGCCTCGGTGGTCAGGGCGCACAGGTCCTCGGGCTCGAGGCTGTGGATGTTCGTCTTGCCGCACGCCCGGGCCAGCATCTGCACCTCGAGCGTCAGGGTGTGCAGGAAGTTGTAGACCCGCTCGGCGGCCTCGTCGACGATCAGGCGCTGCCGCAGCTCGGGATCCTGCGTGGTGATGCCGACCGGGCAGCGGCCGGTGTGGCAGTGATAGCACTGGCCCGCCGGCACGCCGACCGTGTTCTCGTAGTCGGTGACGCCGGGGATCTCCTTGTTGCAGTTGAGCGCCATCAGGGCCGAGTGGCCGATGGCCACGGCCTTCGCTCCCAGCGCGATGCACTTGGCGATGTCGCCGCCGTTGCGGATGCCGCCGGCCACCACCAGGTCGATCTCGTCGGCCAGGCCGACGTCCTCCAGCGCCCGGCGGGCCTCCGGGATGGCGGCCATCAGCGGGATGCCCGTCTCCTCGGTGGCGATGTGCGGGCCGGCGCCCGTGCCGCCCTCCGACCCGTCCAGGTAGATCACGTCGGGACCGCACTTGGCGGCCATGCGGACGTCGTCGTACACGCGGGCGGCGCCCAGCTTGAGCTGGATCGGGATCTGGTAGTTGGTCGCCTCCCGCACCTCCTGGATCTTCAGCGAGAGGTCGTCCGGTCCCAGCCAGTCCGGGTGCCGGGCCGGTGACCGCTGGTCGATGCCGGCCGGCAGGGAGCGCATCTCGGCCACCTGCTCGGTCACCTTCTGGCCCATCAGGTGCCCGCCCAGGCCGACCTTGCAGCCCTGCCCGATGAAGAACTCGCAGGCGTCGGCCAGCATCAGGTGGTGCGGGTTGAACCCGTACCGGCTCTGGATGCACTGGTAGTACCACTTGGTCGACAGGTCGCGCTCGGGAGGGATCATTCCGCCCTCGCCGGAGCAGGTCGCAGAGCCGGCCATCGATGCGCCCTTGGCGAGCGCCATCTTGGCCTCCAGCGACAGCGCGCCGAAGCTCATCCCGGTGATGTATACGGGGATGTCGAGCTCGATCGGCTTCTTGGCGAAGCGGGCGCCGAGCACCGTCTTGGTCTCGCACTTCTCCCGGTACCCCTCGATCACGAACCGGGTCAGGGTGCCGGGCATGAACATCAGCTCGTCCCAGTGGGGGATCGGCTTGAAGATCGAGAAACCGCGCATGCGGTAGCGGCCCAGCTCGGCCTTCATGTGGATGTCGTTGATGACCTCCGGCGTGAAGATCCGGCTGCGGCCGAGAACGGCTCTCCGCCGTTCGACGAGTTCGTCTGAGCTGGCCATCCCGCCTCCTACAGTACGAGCTTCCGCTCGGCAGGCTCGAGGTTGTCGTAGTTGTAGAGCACCTTGCCGCACACGAACTTCTGGAACTCCGGAGGGGAGCCAAGGTCGTAGATGCGGAACTTGCGCTCGATGAACTCCGTGTCGGCGTCGGTCCACTCACCGGGCACGCAGTCGATGCCGAGCGCCTTGACCTTGCCGGCCACGTAGATCGTGCCGTCGTACATCGAATCGCCCAGCCCGGGGCCCGCATCGCCGCAGATGATCTGGCGGCCGCGCTGCATCATGAACCCGGTCATCGAGCCGGCGCTGCCCATGGTGAGGATGGTGCCGCCCTTCTGGTCGATGCCGCTGCGGGCGCCCACGCGTCCCTTGACCACCAGGTCGCCGCCGCGAATGGCGGCGCCGGTCAGCGAGCCGGCGTTGCCCTCGATGACGACGACGCCGGACATCATGTTCTCGCAGGCCGACCAGCCGACGCGACCCTTGATGTGCACCTCGGGGCCGTCGATCAGGCCGCAGCCGAAGTAGCCGAGGCTGCCGTCGAAGGTGATCTTGCACCGGGTCAGGATGCCGACGCCGAGCGAGTGACGCGCGCTCGGGTTCAGCACGGTCACGTCCTTGACGCCCTGCTCGTAGAGCAGCCACTTGAGCTCGAGATTGATCTGGCGGGTCGTCATGGCCGCGGCGTCGAACTCGGCCGACGTGCCGTCGATCTCGGAGGTCTTGAGCACCGTGTCGTCGGGCTCGACGAGGCCGCGTGCGTCGTACGTGATCCTGCGCGCGCCTACCGCTTCCATACCAGCACCTCCCCCTCGTACGGATCGTAGGTATCGATCTCACGGTCGAGCACGGCGCGGATGGCGATCTCCTCGGACGCCAGCGCCACCATGTCGTCGCCCTCGTACAGCACGAGCGGCTTGGCGGCCATCTCGTCCTTGGCCACGCCGAGCGCGTCGCCGGTCACGCACATGTAGGTGAACACTCCGTCCAGCTCCTCAAGGCTCTGTCGCATGGCGCCCTCGAGGTCGAGCCCCTCGCTCATCTTCTCCGCCAGGTAGACGGCGATGATCTCGGAGTCGCACTCGGACTGGAACCGGTGGCCGGAGCGCTCCAGGCGCCGCCGCCACTGGAAGTAGTTGGTCAGCTGGCCGTTGTGCACCACGGCGACGTCGGAGAAGGGATAGGCCCAGTAGGGATGGGCGCCCGAGATGTCGACGTCCGACTCGGTGGCCATCCGGACGTGGCCGATGGCGTGCGTGCCCTGGAACTCCCCCAGGTCGTACTGGGCGGCGACCGTCTCGGCGTCGCCCAGATCCTTCACGATCTCGAGTGAGTGGCCCAGCGACAGCACCTCGACGTTGGGCACGTCCTCGACATAGTCGGCCAGCGCCTTCAGGTCACCGTCATAGACGAGGGTCAGCCGGTAGGCGTACTCCGTCTCCTCCTCGACCTCTTCGATGGTCGCACCCAGCGAGCGGATCCGGGCCTCGACCTCCTGGCGGTTGAGCGTCAGCCGCTCCATGAACTCGAAGTCCCGCTCGTCGTTGGCGTCGGCCAGCGTGTAGCGCATCAGCACGCCCTTCGTCGCCGGCCCGTACAGCGCATAGCCGGTCGAGTCAGGGCCGCGATGCTTCATCGACTGGAGCATCCGCGTCATGTCGCGCCCGATGTCCAGCCCCTCGGCACCGCCGTTGCGATAGATGATTCCTGCGATTCCGCACACGGGGGGTTCCTGTCCTCCAGTTGTCGATCGACGCCCTAGGGCAGGACGTCGAGGTACTCCTTGACGTCCCAGTCGGTGACCTCGGCGCAGTAGCGCTCCCACTCGTCGCGCTTGTAATGGCGGAAGACCTTGAACATCTCTCCCGGCATTGCGGACTGGATCACCTCGTCCTCGTCGAGCGCGTCGAGGGCGTCGCCGAAGGTCATGGGGATCTTCTTGACCTCCTTGCCCGCCTCCATCGCCTGGTAGATGTTGCGCTCCTCCGGCGGGCCCGGATCGATCTTGCGCGTGATCCCGTCGTCCATCGCCTTGATCAGTGCGGCCAGGCCCAGGTAGGGGTTGACCGCGGAGTCGACCGAGCGGTACTCGAACCGGCCCGGTGCCGAGATGCGAAGCGCCGTGGTGCGGTTCTGGAATCCCCAGTCGGCGAAGACCGGCGCCCAGAAGCCCGTGTCCCACAGCCGGCGGTACGAGTTGACCGTCGAGGCGGTCACGGCCGTCAGCGCCGAGAGATGCTCGAGGATGCCACCAACGGCCTGGAGGCCGATCTTGCTGGGCAGGCGCATGTCGTCGGTCTCGGGCATGAACAGGTTCTCGTCGCCCTTCCACAGCGAGATGTTGGTGTGGCAGCCGTTGGCCGAGACGCCCATGAACGGCTTGGGCATGAAGCAGGGGAACACGTTCAGTTCGCGGCCGACCTGCTTGCAGACCTGGCGGAAGGTGGAGAGGTTGTCGGCGGTGCGCTCCGCCCGGTCGAAGTTGAAGTTGAGCTCGATCTGGCCGGGCGCGTCCTCGTGGTCGCCCTGGATCATGTCCAGGCCCATCGCTTGGCCGTACTCGATCACCCTGTGGATGATCGGCTGAAGCTCGGAGAACTGGTCGATATGGTAGCAGTACGGCTTGGTCACGCCCTGAACGTCGGGCGTCCCGTCGGGCCGCATCTTGAGCCACATCATCTCCGGCTCCATGCCGGCGCGGAGGTGCATCCCCGTGCGATCCTCGAACTCGTCCTGGATCCGCTTCAGATTGCCGCGGCAGTCCGACGTCAGGAATGAGCCCGGCTTCTCCTGATCCTCGCGGTTTCGGAAGCAGGTGCACCAGACGCGAGCGATCTTCGAATCCCAGGGCAGCTGCTGAAACGTCTCCGGCTCGGGCAGCCCGACCAGCTCCCACGCCTCCGGGCCGTATCCGATGTACTCGCCGTGGCGATCCACGAACAGGTTCGCCGTCGAGCCGTACACCAGCTGGAATCCCTTGCGGGCCATGCTCTCCCAGTGGGTCGCGGGAACGCCCTTGCCCATGATCCGGCCGGTCACCGAGATGAACTGGTAGTAGATGTAGGTGATGCCCTCAGCGTCGATGCGCTTGCGCACCTCCTTGATCAGCTCCTCACGACCGTCCGTCTCGGTGAACCGCTCAAGGTCCGTCGTCGCCACGAACACCCTCCTTCTGCGTCGTCGAGTGTGCGAACCGAACACCGGTCCACACACACATCACAGGCTACGCGCGCGATGCCGCTCTCCACAATGGTGAGAACGGACAT
Source organism: Gaiellales bacterium (assembly GCA_035537595.1). Taxonomy (GTDB): domain Bacteria; phylum Actinomycetota; class Thermoleophilia; order Gaiellales; family JAICJC01; genus DATLLX01. Next base: position 6,519 of record DATLLX010000133.1, read on the forward strand.
AAGCGGGCGCTCCCTCTATGTGCGCGAGGATGCTCGCACAGATGGCGCCGCAACGGCGCGGTGGGCCTTCTCAGCGGACGCCGTACTGCTGGAAGCGCGCGCCGGCGTCCGGGTACACCGCTCGCAGCGCGGCGAGCAGATCGTCCGGCGTGGCGATCCGGTACGCGTTCCGCTCGACGTACCGGCGCAGCGCGCAGCGCACGCCGGCCTCGCTGCCGCTGCCGCCCAGCGCCTGCGCCCCCTGGGCGTAGACGCCGGCGAAGTACATGTCGCCGTGGCGGTCCCAGTAGGTCATCGGATCGCCCAGATGGCCGCCGGCGGCGTCGGGCACCGGCGTGCTCATGAACCGGGCCAGGTCGCCAGAGACCCGGCCGCCGCCCCAGCTGGCGAGCGCCTCGTCCAGCCACGGATCGCGCGCCTGGTCATTGCCGACCAGCGAGTAGAACCACTGGTGCGCGACCTCGTGCGCAACCACGACCGGCGCCGCGTCCTCGCCCAGGTAGACGGCGTTGGGATACTCGATGCCGGAGCCGCGCAGCCCGGGGACGACGAACGCCGAGAAGGTCGGCCACGGGTAGGGGCCGTACTCGCGGGCCAGCCGCTCGATGTCGGCGCGCACCGTTGCCGCCAGCTGCACCGGGTCGGCGTGGCCGGCACCGACCCCGACGGTGATGGCCACGGCATCCGGCGCGTGGGCGGTCTCGCGGGCCAGCTCGAAGTGGCCGGCGGCGAGGGCGAAGTCGCGGACGGCGGTCGCCGTCCAGTGCCCGGCCTGGCCCTCGACACCGGTCGCCAGCACCGTGGCGCCGCGCGGAGGCTTGACGGTCACATCCCAGTCGGCCACCGGCGAGGTCGACGTCTCGGACGGGATCGAGGCCGGCGGCTCGAGCGCCCAGCCGCGGCCGGGCTCCCAGGGCAGGATCGGCAGGAAGCTGCCCAGCCGCACGATGCCGCGGTCGAAGGCGATCCGCTCGCCCTTCCTGGCCGGCGCCTTCAGCCGGAAGCCCAGCTCCGCGGCCACCGTCTGGCCGGCATCGAGCGGCGTCGCCAGCGGCACCACCAGCGTGGTCGGATCGGCCAGCCTGGCTGCGCCGGCAGCGCGGTCGACGCTGAGCTTGCCCACCGTCAGCCGCGCGCCGTGCTCGGCGGGGCTGTTCGGCCACAGCCGGAACACCAGCCGGTCGGTCTCCGCGTCAGGGGTGAAGGACACCTGCAGGTGACCGGTGACCAGCCTCCTGCGGCGGTCGATCGACAGCTCCACCCGGTAGCGGGGCCGGTCGGCGGCGGCCGCCGGGTAGTGGCCGGCAGGCTGGGAGCAGAAATCGGGTAGCACCTCGGCACCCGAGGAGTCGCCGCCGGAGCCGCCGCAGGCGGATGCCCCGACAAGGGCGAGCAGCAGCAGCGCGCCGAGGAAGGAGCGGGAACGCACGGTCATATCCGTCGTATCGGCAGCTGTCCCGCCCGGATGAATGCTCAGCTGCTCTGCTCCACCGGGGTGTCGTCGCGGTTGCCCCACTCGTTCCACGATCCGTCGTAGACCAGCGGCCGGCGGCCCGACGCCCGCTCGACGGCGTGCGCCACCACCGTTGCCGACACGCCGCCGTTGCAATAGGCCACCAGCGGCCGCTCGAGATCGACCCCCGCGGCGGTCAGGATCGCCCGCAGCTGATCGGCCGGGAGGAAGCGCCCGTCCGCGGTGAGCAGGCTTTTGTAGTGCACGCTGAGGGCGCCCGGAATGTGTCCAGCCCGCCGGGCGTGGGTATCGCTGCCGGTGTACTCGGCGCTCGAACGGGCGTCGAGTAGACCGGCGCCGGCCTCGATCGCGGCCCGCACCTGCTCCAGGTCGAGCAGCCCTTCGGGCGGCTCGGGCACCGGATGGGGCGGGTCGGCCGGCGCCGGCACGACGGTGCCGCCCTCCAGCGGCCGGCCCTCGCCGGTCCAGGCGTCGAGCCCGCCGTCCAGCACGTGCGCGGCGCCGTGGCCGTAGCTTCTGAGCACCCAGGCGATGCGGCCGGCGAGCGCGTTGAAATAGCTGTCGTAGGCGACCACCACCGTTTCGCGGCCGATCCCCAGCCGGGTGGCGTCAGCCGCAAGCACCTCCGGGCCGGCGACGGTGACGGGTACCGCCGAGTCGCGGTCGGTGAAGTCGTGGCGCCAGTCGACGAACACCGCCCCCGGGATGTGGCCGTCCCGGTAGCGGTCGGGATAGGCCTGGTACCGCGGCTCGGTCGTCAGTACCTCGCCGCGAGCATCCAGGATCCGTACGCGGCCCAGCCGGTCGGCAAGCCAGCGCGTGTCAACCAGGACATCGCTCACGACCGAATGGTACAAAGCCGCCGATGGGAGTGGCCGACCGCTACTGGACGCCGATCACCCCGCAGGAGGCCGAGCGGGTGCTGGGCCGGCCGGTCGAAATCGTCAGCGGCCACCTTCGCTGGCTGTTCGCGGTGGCCCGCTGCCGCTGGGAGGGCGGCGAGGCGATCGTCAAGCGCCAGCCCCCGATGGGCCGCTCGCCTGAGCAGCTGCGCTGGCAGCACCGGCTGACCGACCACCTCGCAGACCGTGCGGTTCCGGCGGTGCGCGTGCGCGACATGGTCGAGCTGGACGGGCTGTGGTATGAGATCTCCGATGTCGCGGCCGGGCGGGACGTCTACTCGGGCGTCGACACCTGGGAGCCGTTCTCGTCCGATGCCCACGTGCGGGAGGCGGGACGGGTGCTGGCCCGGCTGAACCGGGCCGGCGAGGATTTCACCCCCGCCCACCCCCAGCCGCAGTCGGGGTTCGTGGTGCAGCTCGACCTGGTCGCCCGGGAGCCGGACGAGGCGGTCGAGGAGCTTTGCGCCGCCCGCCCCGCGGTGGCCGCCTATCTCGCCGGGCAGGCCTGGCGGGAGCCGGTGATCGAGGCCTACGCCGAGCTGTTCGACCGGCTGCGACCGGTGCTGCCCGAACTTCCCCGCACCGCGCTTCACGGCGACTGGCAGACCAACAACCTGTTCTTCGACGGCGACCGGATCTCCGGCATCATCGACTTCCACCAGGCTGACCATGGCCCGCGGCTGCTCGACCTGGCCACCGCTGTCGAGCGCAACTGCTTCTTCTGGAACCGGATCTCCGAGGGCGACGACGACGCCTTCGACCTGCATCACGCCGGGCTGCTGGTCGGGGCGTATCACGCCGAGACGACGCTGACCGGGGCCGAGCGGGCGGCGCTCGCCGACGTGCTGGCGGCATGCCAGTTCGAGTATGGGATCTCGTTCCTCGACTACTACTGGGGGGTGGAGCGGGATCGCGAAAAGGCCGATTGGGCCTGGCACACCTTCGTGCTGGGCCACGCCCGCTGGTGGCAGGGCGAGGCCGGGCGGGCGGCCGGCCTGCGGATCGCCGAGATCGCCCGGTCGCTCTAGACCGAGGAGCCGAGCAGGGCCAGCAGCGGCCTGGCCTTGACCAGCGACTCCTCGACCTCCTCATCGGCGTCGGAGTCCCACACGATCCCGCCGCCCACCCACAGGTGGATCCGGCCCTCGGAGATGGCGAAGGTGCGGATGGTGAGGCCGAGATCGAGGTCTCCGTTGGGGTAGACCCGGCCCAGCGCACCCATCGATGCGCCGCGGCCGACCGGCTCCAGGCGGGCAATGTGGTTGATGGCGGAGACCTTGGGGGCGCCGGTGACCGAGCCGCCGGGGAAGGTGGCCCGAAGTAGCTCGGCCAGCCCCACCGCCAGCGACAGCCGGCCCTGCACGCGCGAGACCAGATGGCGGACACCGGCCATCGGCCGCTCGACCAGATACTCCGGCACGTGCACCGAGTGCGGTACGCAGACGCGTGCCAGATCGTTGCGCTCCAGGTCGACGATCATCACGTGCTCGGCCCGGTCCTTGGGCGAGTCGGCGATCCGCTCGGTGCTCGCCGCCGGCCGCGTGCCCTTGATCGGCATCGTCTCGACCACGTCGCCGCGGCGGCGCAGGAACAGCTCCGGCGTGGCCGACACGATCGACCAGCCGTCGCCGTGCATGGCGGCCTGGTGCTCGGCGCCTAGCGCCGACAGCGCTCCGGCCACGGCCGCCGGGTCACCCGAGAACGGCGCCTGCAGGTGCTGGACGACGTTGGCCTGGTAGACGTCGCCCCGCGCGATCGCCTCCCGCACGGCGCAGACGGCGCGGCGATGCTCCGCCTCCGTCCATGTGCGGTCGAACGCTCCCACCGCGAACCGGCCGGGCACGCCTCGCCGGTCGCCCTCCGCCGGCCTGACGTGACAGGCCAGCGCGGGCAGCGGGCACGGTTCCGGGGGCTGAGGCACCGCCACCCCGGGCAGCGACGCGGCCAGCCGGTACCCGATGTGGAGGTCGGCCACCAGCCCGTCGGCCGCCGGCACGAACGGCTCGTTCCAGACACCGAAGCCGTGCTCGGCCAGGAAAGCATCGAGCAGCCCGAACGGGTCGTCCTCGCTGCCGTCCAGCAGCAGCCAGCGCTCGGTGCGCGTCCGTGCATCCATCGGGCCGGATCGTACTCGCGGAACAACGGGGTCTGACCCCGTTGTTCAGCCCACCAGCGCGTCGAGCCGCCGGCGGGTGGCCGCGTCCAGCTCGATCTCGCCGGCCCGGGCGTTCGCGCGGGTGTGCTCGGCGCTGCGGCTGCCGGCGATCACCGCCGTGACGCCGGTCTGCTCGAGCGCCCAGCGCAGCGCCAGTGCCGCCACGTCGACGCCCAGCTGCTGGGCGATCGGCCGCAGCTGCTCGACCTTCGCCAGGTCGCGGGCCAGCGGCTCGGGATCGAAGCCCCACTCCTCGCCATCCTCGCGCCAGTCGGCGAAGCGGCCGCGGCCGCTGCGCCAGTCGTCGTCGGAGAAGCGGGCTGCGGCGGCCATCGATCCGGTCAGCCGGCCGGCCGCCAGCGGGCTGTAGGCCAGGTAGCCGATCCCCTGCTCCGCCAGCCACGGCAGCAACTCGTCGCGGTCGCCGGCGGTCAGCATCGAGAACTCGTTCTGGACGGAGGCCACAGGATGGATCGCCTGGCACACCTCGACCTGCCGTCGGTCGAAGTTCGACACCCCGATGAACCGGGCCTTGCCGGCCGAGACCAGCCCTGCCATCGCGCCCCAGGTCTCCGCGAGCGGCACGTCGTCGTCCGGCCAGTGAACCTGGTAGAGGTCGACATGGTCGACGCCCAGCCGCGCCAGCGAGGCGTCGATCGCCCGGCCGATCTGCTCCGGCCGGATGCCGCTGCCCTCGTCGTCGGGCGCCACCTTCGTGAACACCAGCGCCCCGTCGCGGCGGCCCTCCAGCGCCCGGCCCACGAGCTGCTCCGAGACGCCCTTGCCGTAGACCTCGGCGGTGTCGATCCAGGTCATGCCGGCGTCCAGGCCGGACTGCATGGCCTCGACGACCCGCCGGTCGGAGCTGTTCGGCCCCCACTCATCGCCGCCGGCCTCCCAGCTGCCATAGCCGACGACCGAGATGCTGGGACCGGATGCTCCGAGGGATCGCTGCTCCACGGCGGCGAAACCTACCGGGGCGACCCAGGCCCCTGTCGCAGCAGGCTGGTGTAGATTCGCTCGGCTCATGGCACGGCTGAGTTTTTCCGACCCGCCCACCGCATCCGAGCTCGAGCAGCTGGCCGAGCGGGTGCCGGCGCTGCGGGCTCCGCTGACGGCGTCGCAGCTGCGGGGCGGCTTCACCAACCACAACTACCGCATCGCCGATGCCGACGGCCGGGTGTGGGTGCTGCGGGTCACCGAGCCCGCCGAGATGCTGGGCGCCGACCGCGACGCCGAGTACTCGGCGACGGTGACCGCCGCCGGCCTGGGCATCGGGCCGGTGGTGCTCGCCTATCTGCGCCCGGAGCGGGTGTTCGTACTCGGCTTCATCGACGGCCGGCCGGTGCCCGAGGAGGAGATGCGAGGGGAGGACATGATCAGGCGGGTGGCCGCCACCCTGCTGCGGCTGCACGACGGGCCGCCGATGGAGTCCTCGTTCTCGGTGTTCGGGATCGTGGCCATGTACCGGGACAACGCCCAGACGCTGGGTGTCCGACTGCCCGACGAGTTCGACTGGTCGTGGGCGCGGGCCGAGGAGATGCGGGCCGCCCTCGCCTCCGGCAAGCGTCCGGCCCGGCCCTGCCACAACGACCTTCTGATCGGCAACTTCCTCGACGAGGGGCACACGCTGCGGATCCTCGACTGGGAGTACGCCGGGATGGGCGACCCGTACTTCGACCTGGCCAACTTCTCGACCAACCACGAGCTCGACGAGTCCGGCGACCGAATGCTGCTGGAGGCGTACTTCGGCGAGTACCGGGAGCAGGACTTCGCGCGGCTGCGGCTGATGCGGATCATGTCCGACTTCCGGGAGGCGATGTGGGGTGTCGTCCAGCAGGGGCTGCGGACGACCGACACCGACTACGAGGCGTACGCCGGCCAGTACTTCGACCGGCTCCGGCGGCGGGCCACCGACCCGCAGTACCGCCGGTGGATCGAGCAGCTGACATGAGCCGGCCGGCGCGCGCCGTGATCTTCGACTTCAACGGCACCATCTCGCACGACGAGCCGCTGCTGGCCGAGCTGTTCTCGCGGATCTTCGCCGAGATCGGCATCGATGTGCCGCCGACGCTCTACTTCGAGGAGTTCGCCGGCTACTCCGATCCCGAGATCGTGGGTCGAATGTTGGAACGGTTCGGACGGGGAGGCGACCAGAAGGCCGCCGACCATCTGCTGCGACGGCGGACGGAGTTGTACCTAGAGGAGATCGAGCGGCGGCCGACCGTGCTGCCCCAGGCGGCCGATGCCGTCCGCCGGATCGCCGCCGCGGTGCCGGTGGCCATCGCCTCCGGGGCGGCCCGGCGCGAGATCGACGCGGTGCTTCGGGCCAGCGGCCTCGACGGCTTGTTCGACGTTGTGGTGTCGGCCGAGGACGTGTCGCGGGGCAAGCCCGACCCGGAGGGCTATCTGGTCGCCCTCGAGCGGCTGAACGAGACACTGGCGGCGCCGCTCGCCCCGGCGGACGTGCTGGTGTTCGAGGACTCCGACCACGGCCTGGCGGCGGCGGTGGCCGCCGGGATGCGCTGCATCGTCATCGAGGGCACCACGCCGGCCGAGCGGCTGGGGGCGGCCGAGGCGCTGATCCCCGCGCTCGACTGGTCGGTGCCCGCGCTGCGGGAGTCGCTGCCTTGAGGCGGGAGGCGCGGGCGGTCGTGATCGGCGGCGGAGTGGGCGGCTGCAGCATCCTCTACCACCTGGCCCGGGCCGGGTGGAAGGACGTGGTGCTGGTGGAGCAGTACGGGCTGACCCACGGCTCCACCTGGCACTCGGCCGGGCTGGTCGGCCAGCTGCGCTCGACCGTCAGCCTGACCAAGATGATGCAGTACTCGGTCGGCCTGTACGCCGAGCTGGCGGAGGAGACCGACAAGGATCCGGGCTGGCACGAGCTGGGCGGGCTGCGGCTGGCGTCGTCGCCCGAGCGCTACGAGGAAATCAAGCGGCAGGCCGGGTGGGCGACCAGCTTCGGCCTGCCGATCGAGATCGTCTCCCCCCGGGAGGCGCAGGAGCTGTTCCCGCCGATGAACACTGACGGCGTGCTGGCCGCCGCGTACATCCCCCAGGACGGCTATCTCGACCCCAGCCAGCTGACCTTCGCACTGGCCGACGGCGCCCGTCTGCGCGGCGCCGAGATCGAGCAGCGCACCCGGGTGACCGGGATCAACCTGCGCAACGGCCGCGTGCACGAGGTAGTCACCGACAGGGGCACCATCCGCACCGACGTGGTGATCAACGCCGGCGGGATGTACGCCCCCCAGATCGGCCGCCTGGTCGGCGTGGACGTGCCGATCATCCCCTACGCGCACGAGTTCCTGGTCACCGAGGCGTTCGACCCGCCGCTGGCGCCGCTGCCGACCCTCCGCGACCCCGACCTGCTGATCTACTACCGCACCGAGGTGGGCGGCCTGATCATGGGCGGCTACGAGCGCAACCCGGCGCCGTGGGCGCTGGACGGCGTACCCGAGGGATTCGAGGCCCAGCTGCTCAAGGAGGACTGGGAGCGGTTCGACGAGATCCTCCAGAACTCGATCACCCGGCTGCCGGCGATGGAGTCGGCCGAGGTGCGTAAGCTGTTCAACGGCCCCGAGGCGTTCACGCCCGACGGCGAGTTCATCCTCGGCGAGTCGGACGTGCCCGGGTTCTGGGTGGCCGCCGGGTTCTGCGCCCATGGCCTGGCGGGGGCCGGCGGGATGGGCTGGCAGATGGCCGAGTGGGTGGTGAACGGCGAGCCGTCGCTCGACCTCTGGCACATGGACATCCGCCGCTTCGGCCGCCAGTACCGGAGCCAGCGCTACACCCTGGCCCGGGCGACCGAGGTCTACGCCACCTACTACGACATCAAGTACCCGAACCACGAGCGCCAGGCCGGGCGGCCGCTGCGGCTGTCGCCGGCCTACGCCCGGCTGGCCGAGCTGGGAGCGTCGTTCGGCGAGAAGTCCGGTTGGGAGCGGGCGAACTGGTTCGAGCCCAACGCCGCCCTCGGCGACGAGGCGCTGCGACCGCGGGGCTGGGCAGGTCAGAACTGGTCGCCGGCGATCCACGCCGAGGCGAAGGCCACCCGGGAACGGGCGGGGCTGTTCGACGAGAGCTCGTTCGCCAAGTTCGAGGTCCGCGGCCCGGGGGCGCTCGGCCTCCTGCAGCGGCTGTGCGCGAACGACATCGACCGCCCGGCCGGGTCGATCACCTACACGCAGATGCTGAACAGCCGCGGCGGCATCGAGTGCGACTTCACCGTCACCCGGCTGGGCGAGCAGGCGTTCCGGATCGTCACCGGCACAGCCTTCGGCAACCACGACATGGCGTGGGTTCGCAAGCACATGCCCGACGACGGCAGCGTGGAGCTGCTCGACGTGACCTCCGCCCATGCCTGCCTGGGCATCTGGGGCCCGCGGGCACGCGACATCCTGCAGCCGCTGACCAAGAGCGACCTGTCAGGCGAGGCGTTCCGCTACATGACGGCCCGGGAGCTGTCGATCGCTGACGTGCCCTGTCTGGCCGCACGGGTGACCTACGTGGGCGAGCTGGGCTGGGAGCTCTACTGCCCGAGCGAGTACGGCCAGTCGCTGTGGGACGCGCTGTGGGAGGCCGGCAGCCCGCAGGGCATGCTGGCGTGCGGCTACCGCGCGATCGACGCCCTCCGCATCGAGAAGGGCTACCGCGTGTGGGCGGCCGACATCACGCCCGACGACACGCCCGACCAGGCCGGCTTGGCGTTCGCGGTCAAACCGGACAAGGGCGTCGACTTCGTCGGCCGGGAGGCGTTGCTCGCCGCCCGCCGGGAGGGCGCCGACCGCCGGCTGTGCTGCCTCGTGCTGGCCGACCCGCGCTCGGTGTGCCTGGGCTCCGAGCCGGTGCGGGTGGACGGTGACGTTGCCGGCCGGGTGACCAGCGGCGGCTACGGCTACTCGCTCGAGCGCTCGATCGCCTATGCCTACCTGCCCGCCCGCCACGCGGAGGCGGGCACGAGGGTCGAGATCGAGGTGTTCGGCGAGCAGGTGGCCGCCGAGGTGACGACCGAGCCGCTCTGGGATCCGCGTGGCGACCGGATCAGGTTCTAGAGTGATCTGCAGATGTCGATCGGCTCGCCGGAGGATCTGCGGGGCATGCGCGCAGCAGGCCGTGCAGTTGCTCTGACCCTGGCGACGATGCGGGGCGAGGTGCGGCCGGGCGTGACCACGGCGCAGCTCGATCGCACCGCCGGCCGCGTGCTGGCGGCGGTGGGCGCCCACTCGGCCCATGGTGCGGACGGCTTTCCCGGCGAGACCTGCATCAGCCTGAACGACGAGGCGCTGCACGGCATCCCCGGGCACCGCGCCATCGAGCCCGGCGATCTGGTCACGCTGGCTGTGACGCTCGAGGTGGCCGGCTACGTGGCGGACGCCGCGGTGACGGTGCCGGTGCCGCCGGCCGACGACGAGGCGCTGGCCCTGTGCGCCTGTGCCGAGGCGGCCCTGGTGCAGGGTGTCCGGGCCGCCCGAGCGGGACAGGCCGTTTCGGAGGTCGCCGCCGCGGTACGGCGCGAGACCGAGCGCCGCGGGTTCCTGGTGCTGCGCGACCTCGACGGCCACGGCGACGGCTGCCACCTGCATGACGCCGGCCTCCGGCCGGCTGATGAGCGGCTCCAGAACGGCACCGTGATCACCATCGAGCCGATCGTGGCCGCCGGCACCGAGCAGGTGCGCCAGCTGGCCGACGGCTGGACGGTGGCCACCGCCGACGGCGGCCGCTCGGCGCACGCCGAGCACACCCTGCTCGTCCGCAACGGCCGGGCGCTGGTGCTGACCGCTCCTTAGGGAGCCGCGTCAGGCAGCGCGCAGGAAGTCGCGCACGGTGACCGTCTGGTCGCGCCGCGGGCCGACGCCGACGATCCCCATGGGGACGCCGACCCGGCGCTCGATCTCCGCCAGGTACGCCTGGGCGGCCGGCGGCAGGTCGCTCATCGCCCGCACGCCGGAGATGTCGGTGTTCCACCCCTCGAGCTGCTCGTACACTGGCTGGGCGTGATGGAAGTCGCTCTGGTGGGCGGGGAAGTCCTCGGTCACGCTGCCGTCGGGCAGCCGGTAGGCGACGCACACCTCGATCCGCTCGAAGATCGACAGCACGTCCAGCTTGGTGACGGCCAGCTGCGTCATCCCGTTGACCCGCGCAGCGAACCGGAGCGCGACCAGATCGATCCAGCCGCAGCGCCGCTCGCGACCGGTGACCGTGCCGTACTCGCCGCCGTGCTCGCGGATCAGCCGCGACCGCTCCTCATCGGCCTCGCTGGGGAACGGGCCGGCGCCGACCCGGGTCACGTATGCCTTGGTGACGCCGAGCACGTCGGTGATCCTGGTCGGCCCGATCCCCAGGCCGGCGCAGGCGCCGCCCGCGATTGGATTGGAGCTGGTCACGAACGGATAGGTGCCGTGGTCGAGGTCGAGCAGGGTGCCCTGGGCGCCCTCGCAGAGCACCTTGCTGCCGGCCGCCAGCTGCTGGTCGATCAAGAGCGACGTGTCTGCGACATACGGGCGGACGCGCTCGGCGTAGCCGCGCGTCGCCTCGGCCAGCGCCTCCTTGTCGAGCGGTCGCTGGTGGTAGATCTTTCGCAGCAGGACGTTCTTGACCGAGAGCGCGGTCTGGATCTTGGCCCGCAGGATCTTCTCGTCGAGCAGGTCCTGGACGCGGATCCCCACCCGTGAGGCCTTGTCGGCGTAGGCCGGGCCGACGCCGCGGCGGGTGGTGCCGATCTGCAGGCTGCCCAGCATCAGCTCGGAGTCGGCGTCGATGATCCGGTGCCAGGGCATGATCAGATGCGCGTTGCCGCTGATCCGCAGGCCGGAGGTGTCGATGCCGCGCTGCTCGAGGCCGTCCAGCTCCTCGATCAGCACCTCGGGGTCGATCACGCAGCCGCTGCCCAGCACGCAGGTGGTGCCGGGATACAGGATGCCGCTGGGCACCAGCCGCAGCTTGTACACCTCGTCTCCCAGCATCAGCGTGTGGCCGGCGTTGTTGCCGCCCTGGTAGCGGGCGACGACGTCGGCACGCTCAGCCAACAGGTCGACGATCTTGCCCTTGCCCTCGTCGCCCCACTGGGCGCCCACGATCACGCAGCACGACATCAGGCAGCGCCCCGGGCCAGGTTCGCGAACCGCGTGTAGCGGCCCTGGTAGGCCAGCGTGGCCTTGTCGAGCGGGCCGTTGCGGTGCTTGGCAACGATCACGTCGGCCTCGCCCGGCCGCTCGCTCTCGTTGTTGTAGTAGTCGTCGCGGTAGACGAACATCACCAGATCGGCGTCCTGCTCGATCGACCCCGACTCGCGGAGGTCGGACAGCTGCGGTACCCGGTCGCCGGCCCCGCGCTGCTCGACGGCGCGGGACAGCTGGGACAGCGCGACCACCGGCACCTCCAGGTCGCGCGCGATCAGCTTCAGCTGGCGGGAGATGTGGGAGATCTCGTTGACGCGGTTGTCGAACCGGCCGCCGCCTGCCATCAGCTGGAGGTAGTCGACGATCACCAGTGCCAGGTCGGGGTGGCGGGTCTTCAGCCGCCGCGTCTTGGCCTTGATCTCGAGGGCGGTGACGCCGGCGGTGTCGTCGATGTAGATGGGGGCGGTGTTGAGCCGGCTGCAGGCGTCGGTCAGCCGCGGCCACTCGTCGGGCGCCAGCTTGCCGGTGCGTAGCCGGGTCGAGTCGACCCGGCCCTCGGCGCACATCAACCGCTGGGTCACCTCGTCACGCGACATCTCGATCGAGAACACCGCCACCGGCAATCCCTCGCGGATGCCGACATGCGACGCGATGTTGAGCGCCAGCGAGGTCTTCCCCATGCCCGGACGGGCGGCCAGGATGATCAGGTTGGACGGCTGGAAGCCGGCCGTGATCTTGTCGATGTCCTTGAAGCCGCTGGGCACGCCGGTGATGTCCTTGCCGTGCTTGTGCAGCTCGGAGATCCGCTCGAACGAGGTGTGCAGCAGCTCCTGGATCGAGCTGAAGTCGCCGGTCACCCGCTGGTTGGCGATGTCGAACACGACCTGCTCGGCCTTGTCGACGGCCTCACGTGGATCGCCCAGCCGGGAGTAGCCCAGCCCGGCGATCTCGGTTCCCGCCCGGATCAGGCTGCGGTAGGTGCTGGTCTCACGGACGATCTCGGCATAGCGGGAGGCGTTGGCCACCGAGGGCACGGTCGACGCCAGCGTGTTGATGGCCGCCTTGCCCCCCACCTCGTCCAGGATGCCCTTCGCCTGCAGGCCGTTGATGACGGTGATCGAGTCGACCGCCTGGCCCTCGGCATACATGGCCCGGATCGTGTCGAAGATCATCCCGTGCGACCGCCGGTAGAAGTCGTCGGGGGTGAGCATCTCGGCCACCGTCGAGATGGCGGTCGCCGACACCAGCATCGCTCCCAGCACCGATTCCTCGGCGTCGAGGTCCTGCGGCGGAACGTTGGGTGCCTGCTGCTCCTGGACGGCCATCGCGGATCGAGCTAGACCAGATCGTCGTCGACCGGCTCGGCCTCGAACGCCTCGACGGCGCCTTCCTCGCCC
>DATLLX010000134.1:0-2890 GCA_035537595.1 Gaiellales bacterium
TCGTCCGACTCCTACTGCTTCTCATGACAGCAGGCGCCGTCGCCGCGTTCGCCGGGCTGGGCGCGTTCCACGGCCTGAACCCGGCCAACGCGGCGGCGCCGAGCAGGCGGACGGTGCCGGGTGAGACGGCGGACTGGACGCCCTCGATCAGCGCCACGGTGAGGGCGATCGACAGCGCATGGCCGGCGGCGATCGGCGGCAGGGCGCGCAGGAGCGCCTCTCGGGAGCGCTCCTGCAGGCCCAGCGCGACAGCGAACAGCCACCCCATGGCCGGGTTCAGGCCGTGGAACGCGCCCAGCCCGGCGAACGCGGCGACGGCGCCTGCTGTCATGAGAAGCAGTAGGAGTCGGACGAGGCGTCGCCCCCGTCCAGCCGCACCTGGTGGGGCACCCGGCCGTCGAATCCGGTGGTCAGGAAGTCGGGATCGAGCTGCATCCCGCCGGCCTCACCGACGTCCAGCTTGGCGATCCAGCCGTCCAGACCGTCCGGATAGAACTGCCGGTCCCAGGTGGTGTACAGCGAGTTCGAGACGTATACCCGGCGGCCGTCGCGCGACAGCTCGACCATCTGGGGCCCGCCGTTCAGCGGGCCGTTCAGCGGGCCGCTCGACGGATGGGCCTCGCGGGCGGCGATCCCGCCCAGCCGCACCTTGCCCGTCAGCCGCGGGTTGAACGGGTCGGACACGTCGTACTGGAGGAAGTCTCCCGTGCCCCAGCAGGAGACGTACAGCTGCTTGTCGTCCAGCGACAGGTTGAGGTCGGTGACCAGCGGCGGCACGGCGCCGAACCCCTTCAGCAGCTCCGGCAGGCGGTCGGGCTCGGCCGGCTCGGCGGGGATGGTGATCACCTTCTGGATCTTCCATTCCTCTCCGTCGCGGTGCCACAGCCAGATCGAGGCCGACAGGTCCTCGACCGAGACCACCACGCCGACGAACCCGTAGGCCTTGCGCGGGTCGTGCGCCGGCCGCAGCTCGAGCACCATCTGGTGCTCGTCGCCGAGGTCGAGCGCCTGCAGGTGGCGGCGCTTGCGGATGTCCCACACGTGCATCCGATGGCCGTACTCGCGACCCAGCAGCTTCTCCGGCACCACGCCGTTCTCGAACATCGAAGGCGTCCCCCACTCGCTGGTCAGCACGGTGTCGTACCCGAGGTGCCACCAGAAGTCGTAGGAGAAGCGCTGCGGCCCGCGATCGACCTCCCACGCGCCCAGCGGGTCGAACGACTCGCAGTCGAGCAGGAACAGGCCGCCGCCCTCGTCGCCCCCGTTCGCGCCGCCCAGCGCCGACATGTAGATGGCGTCCGGCCCGCAGTGGGAGGTGTGCGGGCGGGAGTAGCCGGTCTTCCTGACCAGCTCGTCGCGCTCGATCACCTTCACGATCGAGGGCTGGCGGGGGTCGGGCTGGATGTCGAGGATGTGGATCCGCGACGACCGCAGGCCGGGCACCACCAGGTAGCGCCGCTCGACGTGCGGCCGTGGGGCCGACGGGCAGAGCGCCGCGCTGCAGGCGTTCCAGCCGAAATGGTGCAGCTCGTCGCCGGCGTTCGGCATCTCCACCGCCGAGACGATCTGCCCGTAGGTGTCGGAGGCGGAATCCAGGTCGAGCACGCCCAGCGCGTCCGGACGGCTGGACTGGTCGGGCTCCAGCAGGGCGACGTATCCGAAGCGCTCGGGCTCAGCCGCCATGGCCATCCGGGCCGACGGGTAGAACGACGGATCAGGCTTCCAGCGTGCCATGTCTCCTCCTCCGTACCGGGATGCAAACACCGCAGGTTTGGATCCAAACATCGGACTGAATCACCTAGCTTACACCCGCGGCAGAGTGCCGGAGCGGCGGCCGATCTCAGCCGCGGCGGCCTGCGCGACTAGAGGTGGCCGGTGGTCAGACCACCGTCCGCGACGTAGGCGTGACCGGTCAGGAACGTCGCCCGGTCACCGGCCAGGAACACCGCCAGGTCGGCGATGTCCGCGGGCTCCGCAAACCGGCCCAGCGGATGCATCTGCTCACCGGCGCGGCGGGCGGCGGCGGGATCCGGCTGGGCGTCGAAGAACTGCTCGAGCATGGCGGTGCGGACGTAGCCGGGGCAGATGCTGAGGCAGCGGACGTTGTCACGTGCGTGGTCGATCGCCATCGCCCGGGTCAGCGCGGTCAGCGCCCCTTTCGATGCGCAGTAGGCGGGTAGCCCGGGCTCGGCCCAGTAGGCGTTGATCGATGAGATGTTCAGGATCACGCCGCCGCCCAGCTGCCGCATGTGCGGGATCGCCGCGGCCGCCAGCAGCGCGGGTGCCCGTACGTTCACGGTCAGGATCTCGTCCCACTGCTCCGGCGTCGTCTGCTCGACCGTGCCCTCGATCTCGACCGCGGCATTGTTCACCAGCACGTCGATGCGGCCGTGGCGAGTCACCACCTCCTCGACCAGGCCGCGGATCTGCTTCGGATCGGAGACGTCGCACCGGCGGTAGTCGACATCCGCGGGAACGTCCGCCGTCCGCGGGCTCCGGCCGCAGCCGGTGACGGCGTATCCATCGCGGACGAACGCGTCACAGATCGCGACGCCGATGCCCCGGCTGGCTCCGGTGACCAGCACGACGCGCCCTGCATCGAGGCCGGCCTCGTGGTTGGCGTGGTGGCGTCCCGGACGGTGCGTCGGACTCATCCCGTGCCGGGCATGCTCGCAGATCCCGGTGCCGCACGCCGCCCGAGCTCGTTTCAGCCGGTATCCTCGCCGCGTGCTCGAGCTGACCCCCGAAGAGCTGCTCACCACCACCCGCTCGGTGCGCCGGCGGCTCGACCTTTCGCGCCCCGTGGATCGGTCGCTGCTGGAGGACTGCTTGCGGATCGCGCTCCAGGCGCCGACGTCGGTCAACAGCCAGAACTGGCACTTCGTGATGG
>DATLLX010000135.1:0-3873 GCA_035537595.1 Gaiellales bacterium
GCACCTGGCGGCGCTCGACGAGGCCGGTCTGGCGGCCGGTCGCCGGGAGGGCCGGGAGACTCGCTACCGGCTGACGCCCGAGCCACTGGGGGAGGCCGTGGCGTGGATGGCGTCGGTCGGCGCCGAGTGGGATGAGCGGCTGGCCAGGCTGCAGGGCTACGTGCGCGACAACCTCAACGTGCCCTAGGGGCACCCCGGTATCCTGCCCGGCGATGTCCGTTGTCCGCCAGGCAGACCCGCTGATCTCCGCCGACGAGGCCGCCGAGCTCGGCCTGTCCCGCGACGACCTGCTGCGGATGTTCCGCGACATGCTGCTCACCCGCGGCATCGAAGAGCGCGGCAACCTGCTGTTCAAGGCGGGCAAGCTTCCCGGCAGCTACTACACCGGCCGCGGCAACGAGGCGGCGTCGGTGGGCGCCGCCACCGCCATGGGCGACGACGACGTGGCCTCGCCGCTTCACCGCAACATGGGCGTGCACGTCGTCCGCGGCGTGCCGCCGGCCGCCATCTTCTGCCAGTACATGGGCCGCAGCGGGGGCGCCACCGGTGGCCGGGACTCGAACCTGCGGACGAACGACTTCGGCTCCGGCAAGGGCCTGCTGGCCGGGGTCAGCCACCTGCCGGCCATGATCCCGGTGATCACCGGCATCGCCCTGGCCTTCCAACTCGGGGGCGAGCCGCGGGTCGCCCTCGGCTGGTGCGGCGACGGCGCCGCGGCCCGCGGCGACATGCACGAGTCGATGAACCTGGCCGGCGTGCGGCGCCTGCCGATCGTTTACATCATCGACAACAACCAGTACGCCTACTCCACACCCAACCGGCTGTCGTTCGCCTGCGAGAGCCTCGCCGACCGCGGCCCGGCCTACGGGTTCGAGGGCATCGTGGTCGACGGCACCGACGTGCTGACGGTGTACCGCGAGGTCGGCCGGGCGGTCGAGCGCGCGCGCGACGGCGGCGGGCCGACGCTGCTCGAGTTGATCACCCTGCGCATGGAGGGCCATGCCGTCCATGACGACGCCTCCTACGTGCCCCGGCCGCTTGTCGACGATTTCCTGGCCCGCGACCCGGTCGACCGCTTTCGCACCTGGCTGCAGGTGAACCAGGAACTGGGCGACGACGAGGAGTCGGCGATCGCCGCCGACGTGCGCGAAACCATCGAGCGGGGCGTCGCCGAGGCCGAGGCCAGCCCACTGCCCGATCCCTCCACGCTGCTCGACGGTGTCTACGCCGAGTAGGCCGGCAGCGCGGCCGGCGGCCGTTGCTATCCTGGGCCGATGAGCGAGTTCCCCTTCGGAATGTTCGGCGATCCCGAGGAGCTTCAGCGCCAGATGGCCCAGTTCATGGAGCAGGCGCAGGAGGGCCAGCGGGTGGCGTTCGCCGACCAGGCGATCAACCTGGCGGTGAGCATGACCGTGGCTGCCATCGGCCGGCTCGAGCTGTCAGGCACGCCCGACCAGCAGGCCCAGCAGGTTCGAGACGCCATCCGCCTGATCTTCCCCGAGGCCGTGACGTTGGTCAGCGAAGCTCGCCAGGGCCTGGCCTAGCCTCAAGTGGGAGGCCATCAGGCCCGGATTCGGGTCGGGGCGCCATGTCGCGCGGTTCCCCCGAATGGGGCTGACGCAGGCGCGGCTTCGCTGACGATGCTAAGGACGGAAGGCGCCTGTCCGAGTTCCGTCGCACTTTCGGGCTTCATTTCCGTCGGCCGGGCGCCGATTGGAGGCATCATGGAGCAGCAGCGAGTTCACACGGCGCAGGAATCTGGTCAGACCACCGCAGAGTATGCGGTTGTCGTGAGCATGATCACGATCGCCATCGTCGCCGCCTTCATGCTGGTGGGCAATACGGCTGCAAGCATCATCACGCAGGCCGCGTCCGCCCTCTGAAGCCGGAGACACGAGAACGGCAGGACGCGGCCCGGCCAATGCCGGGCCGCAGCCGTTTCCGGGCCGGCCAGCGGTTCAGCCGCCCAGCAGCCGGCCGACGTCCGGCGGGGTGACCGCGGCCCACGGGCCGGCGTGCCATTCCCGGTCGGCGTAACGCTCGGCCGCCAGCCGCTCGGCCTGCTCCGCCACCGGTTCGGGGAGCGGCGCCTGCTCCGCCCCGAACGCCCGCACCAGCACCGGCTCGAGCTCCTCGATCCCCGTGTTCGCCACTGTGTCGGGACGGCTGGCGGCCGGCCGCGGCAACCCGGCCAGGTCGCCGTCCCGGGGGCCGGCCACGCACGCGCGCAGAGCGTCGAGGTCGGCGGTACAGAGCACTGTTCCGTGCACGATGGTGGCCGCCGCGCTGCGGTGGGCGGCGATGCCGGTCACCTTGCGGCCGCCGACCCTGACCGTGCGCTCGTCACGGACCGCCGCCACCCCCGCCATCCGCAGCGCCTCGACGATGCCGGCCAACAGCGGCGCGTACAGCTCCGGCACGCCCGCTGTTGCCGCCGGGTGGACGGGCGGCACGACCAACGCCACGCACACCGTTCCGGGATCGAGGTACACGGTGCCGCCGCCGGTGAACCGCCGCCAGATGCGGACGCCGCGAGCGGCGCAGGCGGCTGCGTCGACCTCCCAGTCCGCCCGCTGGAAGCGGCCGATCACCACCGCCGGCTGCGTCCGCCAGAGCGCCAGCAGCGGCTGCTGCGGCCGGCTTCGGACGAGCGCCTCGTCGAGGGACAGCCCTTCAGCCGCCGTCAGCATCCCGGCCCGGATGGCGCGAGTGCCGTCGATCACACCGCGGTCGGCGAGTCGACCGCGACCCCGGCCCGCTGCAACCGGCGAGCTGCCGACGGCGCGGCCGAGCGGGGCAGCTCGACCCGCGCGGGCAGCTGACCGCGCAGCTCGTCGATCCGTGCCTGCAGGCTCTCAACCGGCCCGTACTGCTCCATCTCGGCGGTCACCTCGGCCGTCCGCTGCTCGGCTTCGTGGCGGGCCTGCTCCGCCCAGCGCTCGATCTCGCGGGCGAACTCTGCCAGGGCCAGCGCCTCGCGGCGGGCCGCCTCGGGGCGCAGGTCGTCCCGGATCGCCTCGGCGGCCGGCAGCTCGAAGGGGGCGGCCAGCGCGATGTCCATCAGCGCCTCCCTCTCGGCCACCAGCTGGTCGAGTGCGTCCCGGGTCTTCAGCCGGGCCGACTCGACCCGGCGCCGCGCCTCGTCCACCTCGACGCGGTAGGGCGCCGGATCGGCGCCCGAGCTCTCCGCCAGCTCGGCCAGCTCGACGGCCCGCTGCCACAGCGAGACCAGCGGCCCCTGCGCCACCCACTCCTCCTCCAGCGCCCGGGCCACCTGCTCGATCGACGGCAGCCGGCACGCCGCCGATCGGGCCACCTCGGGAGCCAGGGCGGCGATCTCACGCTCGTGCCCGATCTCGGCCTCGAGCGCATTGACCCGGCGCAGCCGGGCCTCCAGCTCCGCGACCTCGTCGGCCAGCTCCAGCAGGCGCTCCAGCTCCCGGGCCTTCATGCCGGACAGCTTACCGTCGCAGCACCGGCGGGAGCTGGATCGCCGTGGCGGCAGCCGACACGGCCAGCGGCATCAGATCGGGCCCGGGGACGAGCAGCAGCAGGCCCAGCGGGATGGCGGCCGCCGAACAGGCGAACGGCAGCGGCCGAAAGGGGAACGCATCGGCCGCCGTCGATCCCGCGCCGACCACGAACAGGGCCACCCCGGCCAACGCCAGCGGGGCGAACACCGCCGGCCGGGGCAGCAGCAGGGATGCCAGCAGGGCCGCCGCCGAGGCGATCAGCAGCACCGCGCGGAGCGTCCTCACTGGCTCACCTCGTCCAGCACCCGGCCGCGCTCGTCGAGGAAGCTGTACCGCACCCGGCCGCCGGCGACGTCGACCCGCAGCGCGCCGTAGTCGAGCAGCGACACCTCCGAGCCAG
>DATLLX010000136.1:0-11192 GCA_035537595.1 Gaiellales bacterium
CCTCCGAGGCGAGCACGTCCCCGGCGCGGGCTATCGAGCACAGGCGGGCGGCGCGGTTCAGCGCGCCACCGCGGAAGCCGTCCTCGACCGGGATCGCCTCGCCGGCGTCGAGGCCGACCCCGACACCGCGGGGGAGGTCGGAAGCCTGGACGGCCGCCTGGATAGCGATGGCCGCCTGAAGCGCCTCACGTGCTGACTCGAACACGATCAGGGCCTCGTCACCGCGCAGCTCGATCAGGCGGCCGCGGTGCCGGATGACCGCGCCCTCGACCTCTTCGGCGAACCTCCGCGCCAGCTCCGCGCCGGCCTCGTCACCATGTTGCTGGGTGTACTTCGTGTAGCCGCGAATGTCGGCGAACAGGAACGTCCGAAGCAGTGCGTGGCCGCCGGCAGCCTCGGGCACCCAACCGCCACCAATGGCGGCACGGGCCCCAGCGACCAGCTCGGCGCACGTCTGGTACCGGTCGTCCGGCTTCTTTGCGAGAGCCTGTCCGATCACCCCGTCCAAGGCCTCCGGGACGTCCGGCCGCAGTGCAGACAGCAGCGGCGGCGGCTCCTTCAGGTGCGCGAACACCACCGCGACGTCCGTCTCCCGTTCGAACGGCGGGCGACCCGCGAGCGTCTCGAACAGGACGCATCCGAGCGCGTAGACATCGCAGCGACCGTCCACGGCGCCGCCCTGGATCTGCTCGGGCGCCATGTAGTCGATCGTGCCCGAGAACGGCGAATCCCGGCTCAGGCTGTTCACGGTCGACGCGTGCTTGGCCAGGCCGAAGTCGGACAGGTAGATCCGTTCGCCGGAGACGAGGATGTTGCCGGGCTTGACATCGCGATGGATCAGCCCGCGTCCATGAGCCGCGTCGAGCGCGCCGGCCACCTGGCCGACAATGTCGAGAGCGCGGTCGGGCTCGAGCCGGCCGTCCCGGTCGATCAGCTCGCCCAGGTCGCCGCCGTCCACGAAGCGCATCGCCAGGTAGAGCAATCCGTCCGCCTCGCCGGCCGAATACACCGTGACGATCGACGGGTGCTCGAGGGTCGCCGCCAGCCGCGACTCGCGCAGGAACCTGTCCCGAAAACGCTGATCGCTCGCCAGTTCCCGCGGCAGCAGTTTCAGCGCTACCGGCCGGTCGAGGTGCTCGTCCCGAGCCAGGTACACCGCACCCATGGCGCCGTGGCCGAGCAGGCGCTCGACCCGATAACCGGCAAGGGTCGTGCCGATCGGCACATCCACAGGCATGGACATTTCTATCATGACGGCAGCCCGCGGCCGGCTCTTCCCCAGGCGAACCGCCGCCATACTTGACGGTCAACGGCGGTCGTGCGGGGCACCCGGCGGGCGCCCCGCACGACGACGAACCGGAGGCTAGTGCCCGGGCACCCCGATCCGGGGCTGCACAACCTGGATCGAGAGGAACACCGGCCCGGCGACCGAGCATGCCCTGAACCGGAATGGGATGTTGGCCGCGGTGAAGGCACCGGGCGGATACACCCTGAGACCCGCCGCGGTCACCGGCTTGCAGCCGGGCAGCGCCGACACATCGGTGATCTGCAGCACCGCATGGGCGGTCGCGCCTGCCGCCAGGGTCACGGTCTGGGGGGCGACGGCGTTGTTGCGCCGGGCCGGGCTGCCGACCTGATGACCGGCGAGCTCGGCGGACACGCCCGGGTAGCCGTAGAGATGACAGCTCTGGCCGGAGGTGTTCGTGAACTCCATCGGATAGTTGGTGCTGCCGGCCTGGCCACCGCCGGCACCGACGCCCAGCCACACCTCGAGGCCTCGGGTTGAACAGCGTGGCGTGGTCACCGACGCGGTCTGCGCGCCCGCAGTTGTCCACGACGTCAGCATCACGCCCGCGACGGCGGCCACCAGCCCGGCGGCGATCAGCCGGCGGGCCGCCCTCGACTTCCCAAGCACCTGTTTCACGGATCACCTCATTCGTGTCGATGTCCTGCGCGAAGCCGCGCGGCACCACCGATGCTACGAGGGCGAGGTATCGAGCCGGTGGCTGCCGTGTAACGGTTTCGCTACGACGGAAACACCGGGTGCCACGAACGGCCCCCGTCGCTCGTCGCCAGGATGGCCGAGCGCCGGGCCTCGAGGCCGCCGATCAGCGTCGTCATCCAGCCGTGAGCCGCGTCCGCGAATGCCAGGCCGGTGGGTACGAATCCGTCGATCACGTGCCGATCCCAGTTGGCTCCGCCATCCTCCGTGCGCAGCACCATCACGTGCTGGGGGTCGCACGCGGGGCACTGGCCGAGAAACACCGCCTCGGACGCGGAGGTGGCCAGGAACGGGCCGGGATAGGAATCGAGCGGGGTGACGCCCTTGAAGATGGGATCGGACCCGGCCAGCATCGGCGCCACCACCACAGGTTGCCAGCCGACGCCGCCGTCGCCGCTGGTGTACGCCGCGTAGCCCTGGCTGCCGGCGGCCGCGCCGCCCTGGAACAGCACCCAGATCGATCTCAGGTCAGGGCACTGCACGGTGGCTGTGAACCACTGCGAGATCGGGTTGCCGCCGGCATCGAGCAGCGTGCTCCAGCTGCGGCCGCCGTCGGCTGACGCCTGCACCTTCGGCCCGGCGCCAGCGATCAGCGTGCCTCCTGATACGCAGACCGAGTCGGCGACCGCTGTCTTGACCACCGACCAGCTGGCGCCGCCATCCCCGGTCGAGACCAGCGTGCCCAGCACCGGCGCGCCGACGCTGCCGGCCGGCAGCGCGATGCCCCAGCCATGGTCGGCACTGACGAAGTCGACGCTGGTCAGCACGAGCCCTTCCGGCTCGGCGGCCGGCGACCAGGTCGCCCCCCCGTCGCTGGTCCGCAGCAGTGAGCTCGAGGCGACCGCCCATCCGTGCCGGGCGTCCACGAAGTCCAGCGCACGGATGTCGGCTCCGCCCCGGTACTGCTGCGTCCAGTTCGCCCCGCCGTCGCTGGTGGCGATGATCGCACCCCTGCCCGCCGCCCATCCGTTCGCAGTGGTGGGGAACGCGACAGCGTCGAGCTGGCCGACCTTCGGCTGTGTAACCGACGCGCTGCTGACCGGCGTCGTGCGGCCGCTGTTGGCGACCTGCAGCCCTGCCGAGGCGCCACACCCGGCGCTCAGCAGTGCGACGGCCAGCGCGATCGCGAACGCCCTCATGACTCGGGCAGGACGATGGTGACCACCGCTCCTCCTCCGGGGTCGTTGGCGAGCTGGAGCTCGGCGCCAAGCACCTGGCACTGCCCGGCCGCGATGGCGAGGCCGAGGCCGATGCCGTCGCCGCGGGCGGGGTCGCCGGTGGTGAAACGCTCTGCGGCCAGCGTCAGCATCGGCTCGGTGAAGCCGGGCCCATGGTCGCGCACCACGATCCGGCGCGGCAGAACGGCGACGTTGACCGGCGGCGCACCATGGCGGACGGCGTTGTCAAGCACGTTCTCGATCACCCGCTCCAGCCGGCGCGGGTCGACGAGGCTGCTCGAGGCGCCGTTGGTGGTGATGATCACCTGCGGGGCGTCGCCGACCACGCCGGCAACGAAGCCGCCCAGATCGACGCGGCGAAGGTCGGCGGTGGCCGTGCCGCTGTCGAGCCGCGAGATCTCGAGCAGATCCTCGACCAGCCGGTGCATGCGATCGACGCGCTCGCGAATGGCGTCGCCGACCGGGTCGCGCTGGAGCAGGCTGGCCGCCGTCTTCAGTCCCGTGAGCGGGGTGCGCAGGTCATGGGCAACGTCCGCCACGAACCGGCGTTCCCGCTCGATCCGCTGCTGCATGGCCTCGGCCATGCGATCGATCGCCTCGCCCAGCTTGGCCACCTCGTCGTCGCCGCCGGCACGGATGCGCGCGTCCAGATCGCCGGCGGTGACCCGCTCGGCGGTCGCGGCCGCCCCCCGCAGCCGCAGCGACAGCCTGCTGGCCAGCAGCAGGCCCAGCGCGGCGGCGCCCACCGTTGCCGCCAGCACCACCTCGATCAGCGTCTGGCGCAGGTCGGCCAGTTCCTGACGCTGGGCGGCATAGGAGTTGCGGACGTAGATCTGGTTGCGGCCGTCCGACGTCCGCCGGCCCGCCCATACAGCGGGGCTGCCATTCCAGCTGCCGCTGTAGGAGGCCACCTGACCATCCTCGACGGCGGCCCGCAGCTGCACCGGCACGGAGGGATCGCCGGCCGGCAGCGCCGACTGGGGCAGTGCCGGTCTGGTCAACGGATACATCAGCGCGGCCGCCTGCACCTGCGCCACGGCCGCCGCGCGGGCACGGGAGAGCAGGTCGTCCGCGGTCAGCTTGTACACGACCACGCCGACCGCGGCGGCCACGCTGGCGGCCAGCAGCGCGAATGCCAGCGCCAGGTGCCACCGCAGCGAGCTCATCGTTTGACCAGCTTGTAGCCGGCCCCGCGGACGGTCTCGATCACCTCGGCGCCGACCTTCGCCCGCAGCCGGCGGACGTGCATGTCGACCAGCCGGGTGTCGCCGGCCCAGACGTAGCCCCACACCTCCTCGAGCAGCCGCTCGCGGCTGCAGACCACGCCGCTGTGCTCGGCCAGTTCGAGCAGCAGCCTGTACTCGGTGGGGGTGAGGCCGACCGGCTTGCCCGCGACCCGCACCTCCCGGCCGCCGCGGTCGATCTCGAGCGCGCCGATCCGCAGCACAGGCGATGCGTCGTGACGGTCGACTCGGCGCAGCACCGCCCGCAGCCGCGCCGCCAGCACGGCCGGCTCGAACGGCTTGGTGACGTAGTCGTCCGCGCCCGCCTCGAGGCCGAGCACGACGTCGACGGGGTCGCTGCGCGCGGTCAGCATCACGATCGGCACCACGCTCTGCTCGCGGATCGTCCGGCAGACGCCGACCCCGCCCACTCCCGGCAGCATCACGTCGAGCAGCACGAGGTCGGGCGGCTGCGCGCGGTAGGCGGCCAGACCGCTGTCGCTGTCGTGCGCCGTGACCACCACGAAGCCGTCGCGCTCGAGCGCCAGCTGCGTCATCTGGCGGATGGTCGGGTCGTCCTCAACCAGCAGGATCCGCGGCGGTCGGACGGCCCGCTGGTCGGACGCCTCGGAGCCGGAAGCGAGCCGTGCTTGTTCCACGAATCAAGCGTACAGGCCGACCCTGTCGCCGGGCCGCCCGGGGTGGCGATTGTTACACGACCGATATCCGGCGCCGGCCAGGCGCCCGGCCCCACGCCACGACGACAACGGCGCAGCTGAGTGGTGTGCCGGTGGCTCCTCGAGGGTCTCGCGGCGAGTGGAGCGTACCGGGATCGAACCGGTGACCCCCAGCTTGCAAAGCTGGTGCTCTCCCAGCTGAGCTAACGCCCCGCGGATCGCAGTCTACCCGCGGGAGCCGCGCTCCGTGGACGCTCGGGCCGGGTATGGTGTGGGGGCTTTGTCCGGGACGGCCCGCATCCGCCTGCGCAGGCTAGCCTTGCCGGCGGTCTGCGCCTTCCTCGGCGCCCTCGTGGCGCTTCTCGTCGGGCTGATCACGACGCCCAGCGGCGATGCGCCGTCGCACCTGTTCCAGACCTGGCTGTTCTCGAACGGCGGGTTCGAGGTGTGGAACAACTACTGGTACGCGGGCCGGTACGAGTTCGTCACCTACAGCGTCTTCTACTACCCGCTGGCGGCCCAGGTGGGGCAGCTGGCAGTGCTGGTGCCGGCGGCCGGCCTGCTGTGCGGCTCGTTTGCGCGCGCGGCGCAGGTGGAGTGGGGGAGGCGGGCGGTGCGCGGCCCGGCGATGGCCTTCGCAGTGACGGCGCCGTTCGTGATGCTGGTCGGCGGCCTCTACCCGTTCCTGGTCGCAACCGCCTGCGGGGCGATGGCGCTCGTCCTGCTGCAGCAGGGATGGCGGCTGGCGTTCACCGCGTCCGTGTTCGCCACGCTGGCCTTCTCGCCGCTGGCGTTCGCGGTGCTGGCCGCGCTGCTGGCCGGCGTGGCGCTGGGCCAGCGGCAGCCGCTGTCGACCCTTCGCACGCACCGCTACGCGTTCGCCGCGATCCTGGGCGTGTTCCTGGCCGGCGTGTTCATGCAGCGCGCCTTCCCGACCCAGGCCTGGTACCCGTACGACCTGACCGACGCTGCGATCGTGCTCGGGTTCTCGCTGGCCGGGCTCTACATCACCGGCGCCAGCCCGCGGGCCCGCTCGCTACGGATGCTGTTCGCGGTCTACCTGTCGCTCAACCTGTTCGCCTTCCTGCTCCAGAGCCCGATCGGCTCCAACGCGACCAGGCTGTTCGCGATCGCCGGCGCCCCCATGCTGTGGCTGGCCGCCAACATCAGCCGCCGCCGCTCGCGGCTGATCGTGGTGCCGCTGCTGGCGGCGGCGATGGCGCTGCAGGTCGGCCCCTGGGTCAGGGACGCCTACTCGGCCTGGAACAACCCGGCCGCCAAGGCCTCCTACTGGCAGCCGGCGATCGAGTTCCTGCGCAGCCATCCCGGCTCGGAATACCGGGTCGAGGCCGTCGCTACCTGGGGCCACTGGGACGCCTACTACCTGGCCCGGCAGCGGGTGCCGCTGGCCCGCGGCTGGTACCGGCAGGACGACTTCCCCATGAACGAGGCGCTCTACGACCCCAACTCGCTGACCGCCAGCCGCTACCAGGCCTGGCTGCGCTCGCTGGGCGTCCGCTACGTGCTGCTACCCGACACGGCGCTCGACTACAGCGCCGCCGCCGAGGCCAAGCTGCTTCGCTCCGGCCAGTCCGGCCTGGTGATCGCCGGCCGCACCAAGCACTGGACGTTCTACGAGCTGCCGAATGCGACGCCGATCGTCACCGGCCCGGTCAACGTCCAGGCGGACGTGGTCGTGCTCGACGCCGAGCGGGTGTGGCTGTACTTCGAGCGGCCCGGCCGCTTCCTTGTGCGGATCCGCTACAGCCCGTACTGGCAGCCCACCGCCGGCCAGGCCTGCCTCGCCCGCGGCCCGTACGGGATGACCCAGGTCACGGCCAGGCGGGCGGGGTTCCTGCGGCTGGAGATCCGGCCGGGCGTCGACCAGGTGGCGGACGCGGTGTCGAAGTCCGACGGCAGCAGCTGCTGAACCACAAATCTTCCACCGGACGGGCGCAGCTCCTGCAAAAGCGGGTACAATCGCTGGCCTGCCACCCCGGCGGGACGGAATGACGAGCACCCTGGAGCACACCGCGAGCTGCGCGCTCTGCCGGCGCCACCTGCTGGTGGGCGAGCCCGCGCGCCTGTACCAGGATCCCAGCTCGAAGCGCTTCCTGAAGGTCTGCCCGCTGTGCTACGAGCGCGCCGAGCGGCGCGGCTGGCAGGCTGACGGCACGCCGATCGTCGCCGTGCACGCCAATCCGCCCCGCGACCACCTGCTGCGCGAGCGCGAGAACCTGATCGACCGGCTGCGCGGACAGCTGCAGTCGGTGGAGTTCGACCTCGACCAGGTGCGAACGGCGCTGGCCAAGGCGGAGCAGCAGTCCGGCGAGCTGCGCGCGCTGAAGCGCGAGAACAAGGAGCTGGCGGGCGAGCTTCGCCGCCGCGATCGCGACCTGCGGCAGATGCACGACGCCAAGCGGCGGGCCGAGGAAACGGCCGGCCAGGCGGAGGCCGCCCACCGGGCCGAGATCACGCGGCACCACGACGTCGCCGCCCAACTCGATCAGCGGGTGGCCCAGGTCGGTCAGCTGGAGAGCCGGCTGGCTCTGCTCGAGCAGGAGCTGGAACGGGAGCGGCGGCGCTACAGCGACCTGTCGGAGGCCCGGCGGCTGGAGGGCGACTCGCGGCACATCCGGCGGCTGGCGCTGGAGGCGTTCAACCGCTCCGAGCACGTCGACCGGATCGTGGCCATCTCGCGCAGCATCGGCGACCCCGTGGTGCACGTCGCCGTCGACGGCGGCGACCTGCCGCGGGCGGTGCGGATCACCGTCGCCTGGGACATCTCCTGGTACGAGTACCTGGTCCGGCTCGACCTCTACGAGCAGACGGTCAGCGTCGACGAGGACGCCCGCGGCGGCGATCCCCGCGGGCTGCCGCCGGATCGGCTGCACCCCAATGCTGTGCTTCGTTCCGACCGCGTCGTCCTGACTATGCAGGCGTACGGCGTCGGCGCCGCCTCGGCCTAGCGCCGCGGGGTCAGAACCGCACGGCGGGGCGCCGGTCGCGCTGCGCAAACGCCCTGACCAGCAGCAGCCCGAACAGGAACCCTCCGACGTGGGCGAAGAAGGCCACTCCGCCGCCCTGCGTGTCGCCCACCTGGCCCAGCCCTGCGCCGGCGCTGATCAGCTGCATGACGAACCAGAAGCCGAGCACCACGAAGGCCGGCAGCGGCACCGGGATCCAGCCGATCAGCGTCACCACCGCGGCGGTCGGGTACAGCAGGGCGTAGCCGCCGAGCACGGCGGCGATCGCGCCCGAGGCGCCGATGTTGGGGATCGCCGAGCTGGTGTCGAAGGCCGTCTGCAGGGCGTCGGCGGCGATCCCGCCCAGCAGGTAGAAGACCAGGTAGCGGACGCGTCCCAGCCGGTCTTCGACGTTGTTGCCGAACACCCACAGGAACAGCATGTTGCCGCCCAGGTGCAGCCAGCCGCCGTGCATGAACATCGACGCCAGCACGGTCAGCCAGACCGGGTGCGACGGCACCTCGATGGGAGGCACGCCAGGCCCGAAGTCGACGACGTCCTCACCCAGCCGGCACTGGTCGGTGGCCTCGCAGGGCACGTAGCCGTACTCGGCGGTGACAGCCGAGAAGCCGTCGACCGCCACCGGCCGGCCCGACGTCGTCCGCAGCACCTGGTCGGGTGCCGTGATCTCGGCCACGAAGACGACCACGTTGACGAGGATCAGGGCGATGGTGACCACCGGCCGCCGGCGGGTGGGGTTCGCGTCGTAGAGCGGGATCACTGCCCGCGGGCCGCGGCGATCCGCTCGCGGGCCATCTGCAGCGCCGCCCGGTGGGGGGGGACGGCGTCGCGGCGGGCCCGCTCGAACACGTTTCGGAGCGTCTGCTCGATCCGCTCCACGCTCTTCTTCGCCTGCGCCGGGTCGTAGGGCCCGCGCAGCTCCTCGGCGATGTTGATCACGCCGCCGGCGTTGATCGCGAAGTCGGGGGCGTAGAGGATCCCGCGGCCGGCCAGCTGATCGCCCATCGAGTCGTCGGCCAGCTGGTTGTTGGCGGCGCCGGCGATCACCCGGCACCGCAGGCGGTCGATCGTCTCCGGCCCGATCACGGCCCCCAGCGCGCAGGGCGAGAACACGTCACATTCCAGCTCATGCACCGACTCGGCGGGCACCTGCTCGGCGCCCAGAGCCAGGATCGGGTCGATCCTGTCCTGGTAGAGGTCGGCCACCGAGACCCGGGCCCCGGCCGCCAGCAGATGCCGGGCGACGTCGGCGCCGACGTGGCCGGCGCCCTGCACGGCGACGTGCACGCCCTCGAAACCCTCTCCGATGCCGGCCTCCGAGAGCGCCGCGCGGATGCCGCAGACGACGCCCCAGGCGGTCATCGGCGAGGGATCGCCGGAGCCGCCCTTGTCAACCGGCAGCCCGGTCACGTGGCGGGTCTGCGAGGCCACCTGCTCGGCGTCGTCGGTGGTCGTGCCGACGTCCTCGGCGGCCAGGTAGGCGCCGCCCAGGCGGTCGATGAACCGGCCCAGGGCGCGAAACTTCTGGGGCGTCTTGTCGAGCCGGGGATCGCCCACCACCACGGTCTTGCCGCCGCCCAGGTCGAGCCCGGCCAGCGAGTTCTTGTAGGTCATCCCCTCCGACAATCGCAGCACGTCGTTCAGGGCCGCCTCGTCGCTGGGGTAGCTCCACATGCGGATGCCGCCCAGGCCCGGTCCCAGGGTGGTGTCGTGGACGGCGATGATCGCCCGCAGGCCGGAGGCCTCGTCGTGGCAGATGGTGACCTGTTCGTGCTCGTGGAAGAGACGCACGAGGCGGGAGCGTAGTCGATCGGAACCGAACCCGGCTCACGGCCGTCATAGGGGCGTGAAACCGCTGATCGCACTCGTCCTGGCCACCGCTCTGGCCGCATCCTGCGGCGCCCAGCAGGCCGGCGGCGGGGCTTCCGCCGGCGGCAGCCCGGGCTCGTCCGGTTCGGGGGATGGCGTGGTCAGCCACGACGTGCCGCCCGGGTCGCAGACGCTGAAGGCCATCAAGGCCACCCCGGTGAAGCCCCACCCGGGCCCGGGCGCGACGCCCGTGTCGCCGCTTCGCATCCGCACCGGCGTCCAGGGCGGCGCGGCCTTCGCCGACGTCTTCTGGTGGGGCGGCCTGGAGGACTGCTACCCGCTGCGGCCGGTGACCGTGAAGCGCGACGGCGACGTGATCACGCTACGCCTGTTCGAGGGCACCGGAGCCGGCCAGGTGTGCGCCGACCTGGCCCTGCTGAAGACCACCCGGGTCGACCTGGGCAGGCTGCCCGCCGGCAGCTACACGGTGGTCGCCGGGTCCCGGCGGGCGCCGCTGACGGTCGGCTAGGGCTAGGCCGCGGCTTCGCTGGCCTGCGCCCGGCGCACCGCTCCTGCGCTCGCCCGGGCGTCGCGCTTGGCCCTGCTGTTCTGGATCATCAGGTTCAGCAGCATGCCGCCGACGGCGACCAGGAAGATGATCGAGCCGATTACGTTCACCTGCACGGGAACGCCGTTTCGGGCGGCGCCGTAGATGAACAGGGGGAACGTGACCTCGGCCCCGCGGTTGAACTGGGTGACGATGAAGTCGTCGATCGAGAGCGCAAAGGCGAGCGCCGCGGCGGCGCCGATGCCGGGCATGATCAGCGGCAGCGTGATCCTGCGGAAGGTGGTGTACGAGTTGGCGTAGAGATCCATCGCCGCCTCCTCCAGCCGGCGGTCGAAGCCGTACACCCGGGCCTTCACGGTCACCACCACGTAGCTGATGTTGAACATGATGTGGGCGATCAGGATCGTCCAGAAGCCGAGGTCGACGCCGATCGGCCAGCCCGACGTGGCGATGAACAGCGTCAGCAGCGACGAGCCCATCACGATCTCGGGGGTGGCCATCGGCGTGAAGATGGCGAAGTTGGTGGCCCCCCGGCCGCGGAAGCTGTAGCGGGCCAGGGCCAGCGCCACCAGCGTGCCCAGCAGGGTTGCGACGAGCGTGGACAGGAACGCGATCTTCAGCGACAGCACCACCGCGTCCTGCAGCGACGGCACGCCGAACGGGTGCGCCCAGGCGTCGGTCGAGAACTTGTGCCAGGTGAGGTTGAACTTGCCGGCCGGATCGTTGAACGAGAACAGGATGATCACGG